>DASRVA010000146.1:0-13020 GCA_035687745.1 Gemmatimonadota bacterium | reverse complement strand
TCCGACGGCGGGCTCGCCGTGGCCGCCGCCGAGCTCCTCTTCGGTCATCCCGCGGAGGCAGGCCTCGACCTCGAGCTTCCCGCGGGGGTCGATCCCCGGGAGGTCCTCTTTGGCGAGGACGCGGCGCGGATCCTTCTCGTGATCGCGCCCGAGGACGAGGCCGGCGTCTTGCGGCGGCTTTCGGGCCACCGCCTCCCCGTACGCGTGGCCGGCCGGTTGACCGGCACGCCGGCCTTCCACATCGTGGGGCTGGGCCACCGCGCGCGTCCGGACCTGGAGGCCCTGTGGGAGGGTACGATCCCCAGCGTCATGCAGCGCACGGAGTCGAGCCGATGAAGCGGAGCCTGGGCGAGGAGTGCGGGATCGTCGGCGTGGTCGGGCATCCCCGCGCCGCCGAGTGGGCGTACCTGGGCCTTTACGCCCTCCAGCATCGGGGCCAGGAGTCGTCCGGCATCGTGACAACGGACGGGGCCCGGCCCTACGTCCGCCGCGGCATGGGTCTGGTCGCCGAGGTATTCGACCAGCCCGCCATCGAAGACCTCCCCGGCACGGCGGCGGTCGGGCACAACCGCTACTCGACCACCGGCTCCCCGATCCTCGCCAACGCCCAACCGATCCTGGTCAACTACCGGGACGGGTTTCTCGCCGTCGCACACAACGGGAACCTCGTCAACGCCCGGACCCTCCGCCGCCAGCTCGAGGAGGCGGGCTCGATCTTCCAGTCGTCGATGGACACCGAGGTCCTCGTCCACCTGATCGCCGCCTCGCGGACGAGGACGCGCGACGAGGCGATCCTGGACGCGCTCGGCCAGATCCGGGGCGCCTACTCGTTCCTGATCCTGACCCGGGACGCGCTCTACGCCGCGCGCGATCCGCACGGCTTCCGTCCGCTCTCGATGGGCCGTCGCGCCGACGGAGTCTTCGTCCTCGCCTCCGAGACCTGCGCGCTCGACCTGGTCGGGGTCGAGCCCGAGCGCGAGGTGGGGCCCGGAGAGGTGCTCAAGTTCCCGCTCGAGGGCGGTCAGGAGGTTCTGCGGGACGAGCCGGCCGAGTCGGAGTGCATGTGCGTCTTCGAGCAGATCTACTTCGCCCGTCCGGACTCGGTCCTGTTCGGGCTGAGCGGGGCCGAGGCCCGCCGCCGAATGGGCCGCGAGCTGGCTCGCGAGCATCCGGCCGACGCCGACAGCGTGTTCTCGGTGCCCGACTCCAGCAACGCCGCCGCCGCGGGCTACGCCGAGGAGAGCGGGCTTCCGCTCGAGCACGGCCTCATCCGGAACCACTACATCGGCCGGACGTTCATCCAGCCCGGCCAGGACGTCCGCGACTTCCGGGTCAAGATCAAGTACAACCCCGTCACGAGCGTCATCCGGGACCGTCGCGTGGTCGTCGTGGACGACTCGATCGTCCGGGGGACGACGTCCGGCGCGCTGGTCCGCCTCGTTCGCGGCGCGGGCGCCCGGGAGGTCCATCTCAGGATCGCTTCGCCACCCCTGCGACATCCTTGCTACTACGGGATCGACATCCCGAACCGGGACGAGCTGATCGCTTCCAGTCGGACCGTCGACGAGATCCGTGACCATGTCGGGGCCGATTCCCTGGCCTATCTTTCGTTCGACGGACTCTACCGGGCGGTTGGTGCGCGCGAGCGGCACTGCGACGCCTGCTTCAGCGGCAACTACCGCGTTCCGGTCGAGATGGGAATCGAGGAGAAGACCGCATTCGAGCCCGCGGACGCCGCGGTCGAGGAGGTCCGAATCCGTGAATGACGATGCGCGGCGGACGCCCCCTCCGACCCGTTCCAGCCGCTTCCGCATCCTGCCCCAGCTCCGGCTGTCCCGCTACATCGCCGACCACGTCAAGGAGTGGGTCAAGGAGTGGCTGGAGACGGTCCGCGAGGATCCGGCCACGCCGGCGTACGCCTCCTATGCCGACACCGGCGAGCTGCTGCGTGACACCGAGGCGCTCTACCACTACCTCGCCACCTGGCTCCGTACCGGCGATTGGGACCCACGGATCGATCCCCATTACCAGAGGATCGGTCGGGATCGCCGCCGGGAGGGATTCCCCCTTGGCCAGGTGGTCGCAGCGATCGTGCTGGCCAAGCGCACTCTGTGGGACCGGCTCGTGGAAGACAAGCAGCTTTCGGTCGCCCTCGAGCTCGAGGTCACGCGGGCGATCAGCCGCTTCTACGATCGAGCGATCTACAACACCGTTCTGGGATACGAGGAAGGTCCATCCGGGTAGAAACACGAGAGGGGGCGCCCGTTGGCGCCCCCTCGGTCGATCACGGTCAGCTCCCTCCGCCCTCCTGGCCGCCTCCGCCGTCCCCTTCACCAGGTACGTCCGGTGCGGAGATGTCCACGTCTGCGTTGATGTCGGTGGCGTCCTCTCCCGCTCCACCGCCGAACGCGCCGCTCATGTAGAGCACCGCCGCGAGAATCAGGATCACGATGATGATCAGGATCGCGTAGATGCCGCCCTGACCGCCGCCGCCTCCACCTTCCTGGGCCATGATGAACACCTCCTGGGGGTTGGGAGTCCGATCTCAGTTCCTAAGCAGACCCGCCGCTCGTGTCAAGGCTTTCACCCGCGAAGCGGCGAGCCCGCTGCGCGCTCCGGGCCGCAGCGACCAGCTCACGGACTCTGGGCATGGGATACTGATAGCCCACCACGCGGTACATCCAGTGTGGCTCCACCGTCAGGAACTGGGCGCCCAGCAGGGTCCGCTCCACACGCATGACGCGCTCCCAAGGGATCCGGCGGTACTTCCACAGGTACTTGACGGCGAGGGCATCCTTCCCGATCCGGATGGCCGGAGCGACGTAGACCCCGAGACCCAGGCTGAAGATCGACCACAGCAGGATGAACCACCGGTGGACGAAGACATCGATCATGAAGAGATAGAAGAAGAGGACGGCGCTCCCGAAGAACCACCCCTTCAATAGCCATCGGACCGCAGGATAGGCGAACTCCCGTTTCACTGCTTGGCCCTGCTCGGCGGCTTTTTCCGACCCTTCGAGCCGCTGCGTCCCCGCTCGTCGCGTGCTTTGCCCGCTCCGCGCTCCTTCGGCGCGCTCGGACCTTCCACGAGGGCGAAATCGATCTGCCGCTCTTCCTTGTTCACGCCGGTCACCTCCACGACCACCGGATCGGCCAGCCGGAACCTGCGGCCCGTGTTACGGCCGATCAGCGCGAAGCTGTTCTCGTGGAACTCGTAGTAATCGTCTTCGAGGTCGTGCGCGTGGACCAGACCCTCCACGAAGTACTCGTCGAGCCGGACGAAGAAGCCGAAGGATCGGACGCCGCTGATCCGTCCCTGAAAGCGCTTGCCGATGTGGCGCTCCATGAACTCGACCTTCTTGAGCTCAATCGAGTCGCGTTCGGCGCGCTCGGCGATCCGCTCCTGAACCGATGCGTGCTCTGCAGTCTGCACCAGCCGGCTCCCGGTCCGCTCGCGCTCCTCCGGATCCTTCCAGCGCTCCCCCGCCTCCAACCTCTTCAGGAGACGGTGCACGACGAGGTCGGGATAGCGACGAATCGGCGATGTGAAGTGCGTGTAGTGCTCCGCCGCCAGGCCGAAGTGGCCGATGTTCTCGGTCGAGTACCGGGCCTGCATCATCGATCGCAGGACGACCGTGTTGACGAGCTCTTCCTCGGGTTTCCCGCGCACCTCGGCCAGGATGCGCTTGAGGTTCTCCGGCTGGATGTCCCCCTTGGGCAGGGGGTATCCCATCGCGCCGACGAACTCCCGCAGCCGCTCCAGCTTCTCCTGGGAGGGCTGGTCGTGGACGCGGTACACGAAGGGGATTTTCCGCTTGGTGGCGTGGCGGGCGACGATCTCGTTGGCGAGCAGCATGAATTCCTCGATCAGGCGCATGCTGTCCAGCCGCACCGATTCCTTGATGTCGATCGGAAACCCTTCCTCGTCGAGTTCCACGCGCGACTCGGGCAGGTCGAAGTCGAGGCTTCCGCGCTCGAAGCGGCGGGCGCTGAGACGCTTGGCCAGCCGCCGCAGCGTCTGGATCGGGAAGTGCAGGTCCTTGTGCTCGGGCTTCGGGGTCTCGCCCTGGATGATCGCCTGGGCCTCGGCGTAGGTGAGCCGGTGACGGCTCCGGATCACGGTCTCGGCGATGTCGAAGCCGTGGACGTGCGCGTCCCCGTCCATCTTCACGATCACCGAGTACGTCAGCCGATCCTCTCCCGGCACGAGCGAACAGAGCTCGTTCGAGAGCCGCTCGGGGAGCATGGGGATCACGCGGTCGACCAGGTAGGTCGAGGTCCCCCGCTCGTAAGCCTCGTCGTCTATCTCCTGGTCGTATTTCACGAAGTGGCTCACGTCGGCGATGTGGATCCCGATCTCGAACCGCTCACCTTCGATGGGCACCAGCGAAAGGGCGTCGTCGAAGTCCTTCGCGTCGGTGGGGTCGATCGTGAACGTCAGACGGTCGCGGAAGTCCAGGCGGCGCTTGGCCTCCGCAGCGAAATCGACCGTGAGCCGTTTGGCCGCCTCCTCGACCTCGGGTGGGAAGTCGGTCATGAGCCCGTGAGAAAGGACGATCGACAGGATGTCGACGCCCGGGTCGTCGGGATCGCCCAGGACCTTGGTGATGCGACCTTCGGGGTTCTTCGTCCCGTCCCCCCAGTCGTCGATCTCGACGACCACCTTCTGCCCCTCCTCGGCGTGGGCGAGATCCTCCTGGGCCACGTAGACGTCGAAGTGGAAGAGCGGGCTGTCGGGTTTCACGAAGCCGAAGTGCTTCCCGCGCTGGAGGGCACCGACGACCTGGCTCCGCGCGCGATCGAGCACGCGGATGATCGTCCCCTCCGGATTCCCCCGGCTCTTCTTCCGTTCGATCCGGGCGACCACACGGTCCCGGTGCACGGCGCCGCCCAGCCGTTGCTGGGGGACGAAGACGTCGAGCATTCCGTCCCGCTTGTCGGGGATCACGAAGCCGGCCCCGCCACGGGTCGCGTCCAGCCGGCCCACGACCAGGTTGATCTGCTGGGGCAGCGCATAACGCTGGTGCTTGATCTTGTAGGTCGCCCCCTCCTCGGTCATCCGGGCGAGGGTCGCCTTGAGCTCCGGGTATCCGTCGTCCTTGATGCCGAGCCCGTTGGCGATCTCCTTGAGCTTGAGAGGGCGCTTGGCCTGACCCAGGACCTCGAAGACCCGCGAGGCGAGCGTCGGCTCCGTGCTCGGCCGGGCCGTCATCTGGCCTCGAAGTGACTTGATATCATATCATCCATGTCTTTCACCTATAGCTACTTAGTTGTTACGATCATCACCGTGGACAGGCCACCGTGAGTCGGATATGATGTAACGAGATGGATCTTCCGAGGGTACGCCGCGGTCTGATCGGGCTCGCCGTGGCAGGGGCGGCCTGCACCGGTCCGGTGGGCCTGGGGGACCTCGGAACGGGGTCCCCGTTGGGGCCGGAGGCACCGGTTCCCCCAGGCACCCCGCCGGCGCTGCCCTCACTCCCCTCGGGGGACGCCATCTGCGCGCTCCCCCTCCCTCCCCAGGGGTGCGAGGACACGCCGACCGTTCCCTTCCATCCGGGCGGGTAGGCCCGGCCGGAGGGTCTCAGAACGACTCCGCCTCGTCGATCAACATGATCGGGATGTCGTCCTTGATCGCATAACGGAGCCGGCAGACCGGGCACTCCAGCACCTGCTCCTCCTCCTTGTACGTCAAGTCTCCCTTGCACTTGGGGCAGGCCAGGATCTCCAGCAGCTCCTTGTCCAGCGCCATCGCTCCTCCTCGATACATTGCGGCGCCCCTCCATCGAGGCTTCAGCGCCGATACCCGAAATGCTTCAAGTCCGCCTCTCGGCGTGACCACTTCTTCCGTACCTTGACCCACACGGTAAGGTACACCGGACCCCCCACCAGCGCCTCGATCCCCAGGCGGGCGCGGGTCCCGACCGCCTTGAGCCTCTTCCCTCCCTCGCCGATCACGATCCCCTTCTGGCTCTCGCGCTCGACGTGGATCGTCGCCCGGATCGCGGTCGTCTCTCCCGGCTCGACCGGCTCGCGCCATTCCTCGACCGCCACGTGCACGCTGTAGGGGAGCTCCTGCCCCAGCTCCTCGTAGCACGCCTCCCGTACCAGCTCCGCCGCCAGGAACCGCAGGTTCAGATCGGTGAGCTGGTCGGCCGGATAGAAGAAGGGCTGCTCCGGCAGGACCTCGCGCGTGGCCTCGAGGAGCGCATCCAGCCCCTCTCCCGTCGGCGCGGCGACCCGGAACGTGTGCCGCCAGGAGGCGGCGGACCCCCATCGCCCGGCCCGCGCCTCCAGCTTCGCGGCCGGCACCTGGTCGGACTTGGTCAGGAGTAGAAACAGGGGGGTCTGCCGGCGGGCGAGACCGGCGAGGAGGGCCATCTCCAGGTCGGAGGGCTCGTCGTGGTCGACCAGCCAGTAGACCAGGTCGACCCCGTCCAGCGCGGCCCGGGCCGTCTCCATCATCGCGTCCTGGAGGGCGTAGCCGGGCTCGAGAAGACCCGGCGTGTCGACGAACACGATCTGGGTGTCGCCGTCGGTCCAGAAGCCCGGGATCCGATGCCGCGTAGTCTGGACCTTGGGGCTGACCGCCGCCAGATGCTCGCCGACCAGGGCGTTGAGAAGGGTCGACTTGCCGGCGTTCGGCCGGCCCAGGATCGCCACGAAGCCGGCGCGGGTCGCCTTCCCGGAGGCACCGAGCCCGTTCTTCACTTGAGGGTCCTCTCCGCCCGGTCGGGCGCCATTCCCTTCTCCGTCAACTCGGCGATCGCGGACGCGGTCTTCCCCAGCCGAAGGCCCATGCCGCCCAGGACGTGCGGGGCCTTGGTGAACTGGATCTCGTCGTACTGAACGACCTGGACGTGGTTCCCCCACGGATCCGCGAAGTCGAGCCCGCGGCCGGGGAGGATCGTGGCGCCCGCTTCCTGTGCGGCGCGTCGGACCTTTTCCTTGTCGTCGACGACCAGCCCGAAATGGCGGTCGGTGTCGGGCGACTGCTCGCGCCCCTCCGAGAGGGCGATGAACTGGTCCCCCAGGTCGACGAACGCCATGTGACGGGACCGGCCGCGAAGACGGACCTCGAAGAGCTTCCCGTAGAAGGCGAGCGCTTCCTCCAGATCTCCCACCTCGAGGGCCACATGGTTGATGCCGACGGCGCGGGCGGGTGAGGGCTCGCTCGGGTTCATGGAGCAGGAGTTTCGCGGATCGGCGCGTGGACCACAACCCCGCGGCCCGCAGACGGCCGGCGGCTTCCTCACCCCTGCATCGGCACGTGCCCCGGCTGGCCCGCGACCCTCGCCAGCCAGGCCCGGACGGAGGGGTAGGGTCCCAGGTCGAAGCCCCCCTCGTCGGCCACATGGACGTAGGCGTAGAGCGCGATGTCCGCGATCGAGAACCGATCGCCGGCCAGGAACAGGCGTCCGTCCAGATGGCGCTCCATCCCGTCCAGCGCACGGTAGCCGGCCTTCCACTTGTCCTCGAGCGCTCCGGCGTACTCGTCCCTCTTGCCGAGGATCGAGATCCAGAAGCGGGCCACGGCGAGGTTGGGCTCGACATCGTACTGCTCGAAGAACATCCACTGGAGCACGCGGGCACGCTCCAGACGGTCGTTCGGCAGGTAGGGAGTGCCGTCGGCGAAGTACCAGAGGATGGCGTTCGACTCGGCCAGGTAGGTGCCGTCGTCGAGCTGGAGCGTGGGGACGCGAAGGGCCGGATTCTTGTCGCCCAGGAGATCCAGCCGGTTCGACCGGTCGACTACGTCCACGTCGATCCGCTCGAAGGGGATCCCCAACAGGGTCAGAAGCAGACGGACCTTGTAGCAGTTGCCGGAACGTGAGGAGTCGTAGAGTCGAAGCGTGGCCACGACCGTCTAGGCGGGCTTGTCCGAAGATGGTCTTGCGAGATCGAGGATCGCGCGACGCAGCCTGACGTGGCCGTCGAAGAGCCTCACGAAATCCGACTCCCTTCTTCCGCCCTTGGCGCGGACGACCGAGACCAGAGCTCGTCGTTCCGCGGAACTCCATCGCTCGACGCCCGGAAGAATCCGGACCAGGGGGCTCCACCGTTCCCAGGCCGTCCGCTCGTCCGGTGGGAGCCGGCGCAGGTTCCGGACGTCCAGGAGCCATGCAGCCTCCTCGGAGCACGTCCGGATACCCTGTTCCCGTTCCGAGCCGAACCGCTCGGCAAGATAGCGGGTGATTCGGACGCCGACGTTTCCCATGGCGATCCGGCCGAGAACGTCGCGCCGTGAACGACCCAGGAAGTAGAAGAGGTTGTCGGCCGCCAGCCGCCGGAGCCGCTGCCGGTTGGTCCGGTACGAACGGTCGGCCCGTATCCGCGCCAGCTCCTCGCGCACGAGGGCGCGGATCTCAGGATGCCGGGGCCGGAAGCCGAGCTTGTAGTAGAACCACCACGCCCCCGACTCGAGGCCCTCCTGGTTCCTGAGGCCGAGCTGGTAGGTATCGACGGTGAAGGAGTCGGCTTGAAAGAGCCGGCTCACGACGGCCACGAAGCGGGCGTAGTTCCGGGCCGTCTCGGCGCCACGGAAGGTCTCGAACACGTTGTACGCGAGCTCGCAGGAGCCGAACAGGGCGCTGTTCAGGACGTAGCCGATGGGCACGCCGTTTCTGAGGGTCAGGAATCCGTAGACGGCCTCCAGAACCAGCCGCTGGCCGGGCTTCGCACCGATCATCGCGAACTGCAGGCCGTCCCCGAAGTCGACGAGTCGGACGTCGCGCTCGTCGCCGTTCAGGAAGACGAGCAGATCCCGATGACGGGGAACCATGGCGGCGTTGGCGAGATCGATCATCCTTCGCGCCTCCCCGGGCGGCAGGCTCCGAACCCGGAAGTCGGCGCCTTGAACGGCTTGCCGGAGCGGAGGGCGCGACCGGCTCGGCGGCCGCTTCAAGAAGTTTATCGGGGCCGGGTCCCACCTCTCGCGGGTCCGGGCGGGAGTGTCCGGGCCTGGGGCAAGCCGGATCGGGATATCCAGCGACTCGTAAAGACGCTCCTTGACCGGTCCTACGGCTCGGAGCGCAGCGAAGCGCCGGATCAGGAACACCGCGTCGTTCTCGTCAGGTCCCTTCAGGAGCTCGACCCCTCGTCTCGGGGAGAGGCGCATCGCGTCGATAACGACCGTCTCGGAATACGGGAGGAGCAGGTGAAGGACCTTCTCCAGATCCCTGGCCTTCTCGAAGTCTCCCCAGTCGACCGTGATCCGGTCGGGCCACCTCTCCGCGACCCGCAAGGCCATCGGCCAGAAGAACGCGAAATGGAGCGCCGTCCCGGCGATCCCGCTGTCCGCGAGATCGTCCCGGAACCGGCGCAGGTCCGGCCGGCGATCGAACCGCTCGAGCATCCGCTCCACGGCGACCAGGATCTCCGCGTTGTCGGGATACGCCCGCCAGTAGCAGAGGAGCTCGTGGAGCTCCGAAACCCGTCTGGCGGTTGGGAGCGGGGATCTCTCGAGCGTGCCGAGCAGTTTCAGCTTCCGGGCCGTGGCGTTCTTCCCGAAGGCGTCCTTCAAGAACTTCAGCTCTCGCAGCGCCGACGAGGCAGTTCGCGCCACGAAGCCTGTCCGCTACGACTTCTCGAAGGTCATGCAGCCTATTCCGTCTCCGCAGTCTCCGCTGCCACGGGTGTGAGAACCTCCACGGCCAGCGAGAAGGTACGCTCTTCCGCCGGCTTCAGGGCGCCCACGCCCACCACCTGGCGGGCGATCTCCTCGCCCTTCTCGTCGCGGATCGCCAGCACGACGGAATACTCCCACGGCTCGGCGCCCTCTCGGTGACGGACTGTGCCTTCGACGCGCAGCGGACAGGAGCTCGTCCAGGTACGGTGCGTCGGTTGGACATCGAACCGCAGGCGGTGCTGGCAGCCCGGACAGACGCTCGCGCTCTCGAGAATCGTGGCCTTACAGAGCGGACACGTGCGCGCCTGTCCGGGGATTGTCTTGACCCTGCTCATGAAGTGGAGCCGGACTCCACCTTCATCCTCGGCGCTCGCACCTCTCTGTCGTCCCAGCCGAACTCGGCCTGTCCGCGCATGCGGGACCCGGCCACGACGGTCAGGGATCCGGCCTTGAGATCCCCGTTCAGCACGCCCGTCTTGAGGAGTTCCACGCTGGAAGCCGACTCAATGTTCCCTTCCAGCTCACCGCCGACGGTGACCTTGGCGGCCCGCACGCTGCCGGTCACCTTGGCACCCGGCTCGATGGTCAGGTCGCCCTCCACCTGGACGTCGCCGTTGAACTTCCCGACCAGGCGCACGTGACCCGATCCCTCGATCTTGCCCTCGATGGTCAGATCGGCACCGATCACCGACTCCATCGACTCACGCTTCTTCTCTCGTCCTGACACGCCCTGGCTCGACGCTTCGCTGGCTGGCGCGTCGTCTCTTTTCGCGGCGGCCTGATCGCGAGACACCGGAACCGGCTCCTTGATCGCCGGGCTGGGGTCCTTCCAGATCGCCATGGCTCAGAACTCCTATCTACGGGGGGCGGAGGTTGGCAGTGCTCGAGTTGTCTCGACGAACTGGATATCTGTCGCCTGAGGCCCCGCGTTGCAACCCCTCAACCATGGAACGCGTAGGCGTCGTTCGAGGTGACACCACGGCTGGCGGTGACTCCAGCCCGAGCCCGTGCCTCCGAACGAACGCAAGCCCAACCGCCGAAGTGACGATTGGACTTGCTGACAGGATGGTCGGGGCAACAGCCCCGAGCCTGCGATTTGGCCGGATGCGGCTACTCCGGCGGTCCCAGCTGACGGTAGAGCTGAGTGCCGATCAGTTGTCGCATCGGCCCGCGCTGCACGCCGGCCTCGGCGGACTCGGCCCGGTCCCGCCCCAGCACTTCCTGGACGATTGGATCCATTCGCGCGTCCAGGTCATCGAGCGCAGCCATGTTGGCGTACGTCGTGGTCAAAACGAGGTTCGCCTCGTCCGGGCTGCGGGTGTCGGTCGCGAACACGCCCCAGTCGACGATGATGCCCGCCTCCTTCAAGGCGTTCTGCAGTCTGGCGTAATCCCCGAAGATGTACCTCATGTAGTTGTCGAACTGCCCCGGCTCCGTACGGACGTAGCTGACCTGGACGACCGGGCCTTCCTTGAACGGAGCCTGCGCGCTTGCCGGAGCGCTCGCGGCGAAGAGCGTGAGTGCGGTCAAACCGAGGACGAGGGGCCCTCTCTTCATTGGACCTCCGAGGCTGGCGTGAGGAGCATGGCAGGAACCAGTGAAACTCTCAATGGAGTTGCGACGATGTCAACCCATCGGGACCCGGCGGGGCCATCCTATCTTGCTTTGTGCGCGACAATCTCACCGGCTGTGATCTGGGGCGGGTTTGGAAGCAGGGAGGCCAGATTCTGCTTCACCCAGTCCGCGGCTCTCTTGTTTGATTCCTCAGTCCCCTCTTGGTCCCGAAAGACGCTGGCTGAGATCATCACGCCGCCCCCACCGTCAACCCAGTAATAAGCCACGAACCCTGGGATCTTGCTGATGAGCGGCAGAAAACCTTCATTCACCCGCCGCGCCGCCTCACCAGGATTCGTCACACCCTCGTACCGTCGTATTGTTGCATACATGTCGCATCCTCCCTTCTCGTATTGGCCTAACGCAGCGCTGCTCCCAGCCCGACGGAGTGTCGCCAAGCAATGCCGGCGCTAGAAAGGCGTCATCGGGGAAGAACGTGCAGGACCTCCTCCATGTAGCGGTCGGCGGCGGTGGCGGCCGGCCCCGGGCTGCTGCCGTTCTGACGCGCGCTCAGGTAGGGCGCGTACCAGTCCCACCAGTGGTGCTCGGCGTGGGTCTTCTCGTAATGGTCGTGGTGCTCCGCTGTCTCGCGGAGGAGCTCTGCAAGGGTCGCGACGTCCATGGCCCGTGCTCGCGTCAACTTCCAATCGCGGCCGGGAAGCCGCGTCTTGATCTCCTGGAGCAGCCAGCCGTTCCCGTCCGGATCCTCGAACGAGGCAAACGAGTGGTAGGAACGACCTTGCGGGTCGCGCCCGCCAACGCGCGAGTTATCCACAGCGTTGTTGAAGGGGCCGCCGGCGTAGTGGAAGACCTCGCTCACCTCGACGCCGCGGGCGATCAACTCGTCGCGGGCGGCGTCGATGTCGTCCACGGCGAGGATCAGGCTGTCCGGCAAGCCAGGCTTGGCCGACGTGATTCCTCTGCCGAAGATGATCGAGGCCTCTGAACCAGGAGGAGTAAATTGTACACCACGAAAGTTTTCATTGGCGACGTCGATATCTAACCGGAACCCCAGCTTCTCGTAGAATGCTTTGGCGCGATCAACATCGGAAACAGGTACAACGAAGACTTCCAATTTCATGTCCATGGTTACTGCTCCTTTTTGTTTGTTCTCAGTCCTGAATGTAAGTGCTGGCGATGATTCCTCCAGTTTAAGAGAGAGCGGAGATCCTGTCGACGCTTATATTTGTGGACAATAATGGACCGGGCAGGCGAGTTCACTCGATCGCCTATCTCCTTGCCCGCTCGGGAAAGGATGGTCGGGGCGACAGGATTTGAACCTGCGACCACCTGAACCCCATTCAGGTGCGCTACCGGGCTGCGCTACGCCCCGACCCTGGTCTGTCAGGGCCGAAAATAGCCCGATCTCTCACGTGCTGCACGTCGCGGGATGGCCAGCTCGTCCGGGCCTATATTGCGCCCCGATGCGATTCCATCACTCGAGACGAGGAGCCGTTCCGAGATGCCTTTGACCTACGAGGAGATCCACAAGAAAACGGTCGCCGAGCTGCGCGAGATCGCGGCCGGAATCGAGGACGAGAGACTTCAGGGCCATACCCAGATGCACAAGGAGCAGATCCTGCCCATCCTATGCCAAGTCCTGGGGATCGAGCAGCACGCCCATCACGAGGTGGTGGGGATCGACAAATCCAAGGTCAAGGCCGAGATCCGCGCGCTCAAGTCCGCGCGTTCGGCGGCCATGGAGGCCGGGGATCACGACGAGCTGAGGCGGGTCCGCCGCCGGATCCACCGTCTCAAGGGCCGGCTCCGCCGCGCCA
>DASRVA010000145.1:0-9765 GCA_035687745.1 Gemmatimonadota bacterium | reverse complement strand
CTGCTCGGCCTCGGGCGGCGCCTCGCCGCCGCAGGCCGACGCCAGGATCAGGAACGCCAGGGACGCCAGGTCGCGAAGCCGCATCGTCAACCTCCGGGTGAAACCGTCGTCGATCCGCACAGAGTGGCAGTGAATGTAGGCGCGACTCCCGACGGCGGCCCCTAGTCCGTCTCCCAGGCCCGCATCCGGTCGAGGACCGCGTAGCGCGGGCGGATGTCAACGGGCACGTCGCCCAGCCGTTCGATGGCCGACTGGATCTCCGGAGGGAGGACGCCGTGTTCCGACAGCAAACTCTCCGCGGCCGAGGCGTCGCCGATGGCTTCGAGAGTGAGCAGTGTGTGAGCGAGCATGATGAAAGTGGGCCGGACGCTCGCGAAGTCGATGTCGAATTTTCCATCCTCCCCCACGGTAATCGCCCCGGCGCGCAGCAGCTGATCCAGCTGGAGGGCGCATCCCTTCCCATGGGCCTCGCCGGTGCCGAACCGGACGCAGCGGAAGAGGCCCGCCACCGTCGAGATCGTGACCTGGCGGCGGAACGCCTCCGTGTAGACTCCCTGGTCCGCCAGGCTCTCGAGCGACAGGTAGCCGACCACGTCGGCCTTGGCCTCCTCGATCGCCGAGTAGCTGGTCCCGAGCGCGACCGAGACCGGCGTCTCGGTGCCATGAACGACCCGCGGACCGAGGCCGTGGGCCAGCTCGTGCATGACGATCGAGATGAAGAACGGTCGCGCCTCCATCCCCGCCATCAGCGACGGGTCCAGCAGCCGCTCCGCGATGGGCGCCAGGATCTTCTCGAACTTGGCCTCGATGACGTTCCTCAGCATCACCTTCTTGGTTCCGTACTCCTCCGATACCCGCGGATCGTTGGGCAGGTTGTAGGCCAGCGTCTGAACGCCTTCGCGGGCGTCCCCCGCGGTGTAGATCACGTCCACGACGGAGATCGGCGAGCTGAACGATCGGTCGAGGCTCTTGTATCTCTCCTCGAGCGGTAGCGCCGCTTCCAGGCCCGGCAGGTGTTCGACCAGGGTCTCCAGGTCGGCGCTCGCCGCGGGGTCCCTGATGCTGATGAACGCTTCAAAGGCCGCCTTCCAGCCCATGAGCGCATCCTCGTAAACCTCGTAGGGGCCGATCGTCGGCTCGATCAGGTTCCCTTCGAGCTTCATCCACGCCACCTCGGAGTCGTAGTAGTCGTTGCTCCGGAACGCTGCGGCACGCCGGGTCAGGAAGTCCTTCAGCGAGGCGTTTCCGGCCCGGGCCGCGGCCTCCTCGAGCAGGGCGGCGGCGCGCTCCAGCTCGTCGTGGTAAGCGGTGCTGTAGGGCTCGGCGAGCAGCACCGGACCCTCGAACGGGCTGCGTTCTGCCGGGTCGACAGCGCGGCCGGCGACGCCCCGCTCAATCACCGTGTAGTACGAGGTGAAGGCGTCCCGCTGGGCAGGCCACTTCTCGAGCCACGTTTCGATCTCCTCCCTGGTGAGGTCGAGCGGGTAGTAGCCGGCGCCCGTGGGCTTGGGCCCGACGTCGAGGAAGGGCTGGTTATGGTCGAGGCGATCCCATGGGCCGGCCATGATGTCATAGTACTCGCGCGCGGCGTCCAGGCCGGGGCCCGTAGCCTCCGCCAGCGCTTCCGCGTACTCCGGGTTGGAGCGCCAGACCTGCTCGCGGAAGATCCCGCCCAGGACGTCGGAGGCCTCGACCAGCTTCCTCACCACGAAGCGTTGGTCCGCGTTCAGGAGGCCGTCGTCGAAGTCGAGCTCGACCGGGGCGAACTTCGCCACGCGCCCCTCGACGGCTTCCGGGGTGAGGCCCGGCGCGAGCGCCACGGGCGGCAGCTCGGCAGCGCCTTCGGTCCAGACGTCGACAACGGCCAGCGGCTTGGTCTGCCGGCGGGTCTCGTCGGTCCGGGGCGCGCTCGCGCAGGTGAACGCGGGGGCGAGCGCGAGGAAGAAGAGGATGCGAGGGATCATGGTTTCCTCCGTTCTCAGCCGCGGGCCCCTTACCGCCCGGAGATCGCCTCGCCCGCGATCCGCCGGAGCCGCGGATCGTGGTTCGAGGACAGGAGCGCCTGGTTGCGCTCGATCCGCGCGCCGGCGTCGCGGCAGAACTGCCGGACGAGGTCGATCTCCGGTCCCGCGGCCGCCTCCCCGTCATGCTCGATCCGGTCCTGGACGCGCCCGATCGCGGCCACCAGCGCGTAGATGTCGATGACGACGTCGGCCAGCCGGGCGAGCTGGAATTGCTCCTCGACCAGCCGGTCCCTGTGCGTTCGGATCAGGGTCTCTGCGCTCGCGTGAAGGATCCCCGTGAACCGCTCCACCTGGCGCAGGCACCCGGCCAGCGGATCCGCCACCTTGGCGTCCGAGCGGCGGGCGCCGAGGGCGTCCTGGATCCGGTGGAACGCGAAGCCGGTCAGGACTCCGATCTCCTGGATCGGCTCCCGGAGCGCCCGGCCTACGCCCTCCAGGTACTCGCCCAGCCGCTCCATCCCGGCCAGCGCGATGAAGACCCTCAGGACCTCGTTGGTGCCCTCGAAGATGCGCATGATCCGGGTGTCGCGGAGAAACCGCTCGAACGGCAGATCGTTCATGTAGCCCCGGCCACCGGCGATCTGGACGCCGTCGTCGGCCGCGCGCCAGATCATCTCGGACGCGTACACCTTGCAGATCGCGGACTCGAGGCTGTAGTCGATGTCCCCACGGTCCACGAGACCGAGCGTCAGGTAGACCATCGACTCGGCGACCCAGCTCTCGAGCCGGATCCTCGCGAGCTTGCCGCGAACGAGGTCGAACTCGGCGATCGGACGGTCGAACTGCCGCCGGGCCGTCGCGAAGTCGATCGCCGTCTCGAGGATCGTCCGCGCCCCGCCGACCGCGCTCGCGGCGAGCCCCAGCCGCCCTCCGTTCAGCACGTTCATGGCCACCTTGAACCCCTGGCCGGGAGCGTCCAGGACCTGGTCCGGGGCCAGCCGTACGCCTCGGAAGAAGAGCTCGGCCTGGGTCGAGGATCGGATGCCGAGCTTCTCGTGGGTCCAGGTCCGGCCGCGGACGAGCCCCGCCGCATCGCCTTCGACGACGAAGGCGGTCACACGATCGACCGTCCGGCCGTCCTTCTCGATGGGCGTTTGCGCGAACGTGGTGATCATGCCTGCCCGCTGGGCGTTGCCGATCCAGATCTTCCGGCCATCGAGGATCCACCCCTCGCCGTCGGCGGCTCGCTCCGCCCGCGATTCGATGTGGGCGGCGTCGGAGCCGTGCTCGGGCTCGGTGAGCGCGAAGGAGGCCAGCGTCTCCCCCTTTGCGCACGGGGGGAGCCAGCGCCGCTTCTGGGCTTCGGTGCCGTAGAGATCGATCCCCTTGATCCCGATCGACAGGTGGGACCCGACCAGGACGCCGATCCCGGCGTCGCGCGAGGCGATGAACTCCATGACCCGCGCGGCCTGGGTCTGGCTGAAACCGAGCCCGCCGTAGGCGATCGGGACCCAGAGGCCGAGCACCCCGCGCTCGGCGAGGCCGTCGATCACGTCCTCCGGGACCTCGGCCCGCCGATCGAAGGCCGCGGCGTCCACCTTGGCGTCGAAGAACCGGCGCAGATCCTCCAGATACGTCTCGAGGGTCTGCGCATCGTGGGGCGCCGGTCGCGGGTAAGGGAACACGATCTCGTCGGCGATGACTCCGCCGAAGAGGGCCTTGCAGAAGGATGGGAGCTCGGTGCCGACGGTCACGGGCATCGGCTCAGGAGCGAGCGCTCAGGACCCGGACTCGACGGGATACCCTTCGCGCGTCCAGGCCCCCAGCCCGCCTTCCAGGACCGCTACCTTCTCGTATCCGTTCTCTTCTGCGATCTGCGCCGCCCGGACGCTCAACCCATCGTCCGGTCAGGTGCAGTAGAAGACGATCCACTTGTTCAAGGGGAGGCCCCCGATGGATCGCTCCATGTCGTCTGTGGGTATGAGGCGCGCCCCGGCGATCCGGCTCTGCTGGAAGGTGAACGCGTTCCGATTGTCGACGAAGACGACGTCGTTGCCGGCCTCGGTGTAGTCGCGGACCTTTTTGGGCTCGACGAAGAGAACGCCCCTTTCCTCCTCGTAGACCTCGAGCTCACCGGCGGGAGCGCCGGTGTCCGAGCAGGCGGCCAGACCGGAGAGAAGGATCAGCGCGGCGGTGAGCCATTTCATCGCGCGCCAATATAGCGGCGCCACCCGGGCACGCACGCCGGTCCGGCGGGACGGCCGGGCGGGTGCTCGAGCGGAGGATTCAGCGACCGGCGAGTTTTCCGGACGCGTGCTGACACCCTTTTAACGAATCGAAACCTGCCGTCGTCTATAGTCGTTGTATCTGTCTAGTTCCGTGTATCCGATGCCTCTAGACACGCGGTCGCCGGGTAGCCGATTCCTGATGCCGTCTTGAAACGCACGCTGGTCGCATACCTGGGCCTCCTCCTGGCGGGGACCGGTTCGCTCGACGCCCAGGTCAGGGATCCGGCCGCGGGCCGCCCGGCCCAGCCGGGAACCGGAGAGATTCGTGGTCGCGTCGTCTCCGCCGAGAGCGGGCAGCCGATCCCGGGGGCGTCGGTCGCCGTCTGGAGCCCGGCTTCCTCTTCGATCGTCACCGGCGCGGTCGCCGAACGGGACGGCGCATTCCGGGTTCAGGGGCTGCAACCGGGCACATACTACGTCCAGGTCGTCTCGATCGGATATGCCTCCCACCGGTCGGCCGACCTCGCGCTCGATCGCGGATCCCCGACCCTGGATCTGGGGACCATCCGGCTGGCGACCTCCCTCGTCGAGGCGGACGAGATCGGGGTGACGGTCGAGCGGCCGACGATCACACTCGAGCCCGACCGGAACACCTACCTGGCCAGGGACGTGGCTCCGGCCGCGACTACGGCGAGCGAGGTCCTCCAGGCGGTTCCGTCCGTCCAGGTGGACCCCGAGGGAAAGGTGAGCCTTCGCGGCAACGAAAACGTGGCGGTCCACATCAACGGCCGGCCCGCTCCCGTCCAGGGCGACCAGCTCGCCGCCTACCTCCAGCAGCTTCCCGCCAACGTCATCGACAGGGTGGAGGTCATTCCCACCCCCTCGGCGAGGTACGATCCCGAGGGAATGGCGGGCATCATCAACATCGCGATGAAGCAGAACGCCGACCTCGGTACGAGCGGTGGTCTCTCGCTCGGTCTGGCCACTGCCGAGCGATACAACCTGGGCGCCAACCTGGGGTATCAGCGCGGCCCGCTCACACTCTTCACCACCTACGGATCCCATTGGACCGAGCGCCGCATCACCGGCATCAACGACCGCGAGCGCCGCGACGACGGGGTCCCCGTCTCTTTCACCGAGCAGGATCTGTTCGGGGAGTCGGGCTGGGAGGGACACAACCTTTCCACCACGCTCGAGTACCGGCTGGGTGAGCGCGACGTCGTCACCAATGCTCTTGTCCTCAACCGCCGCCACTCGACCGACGATCACACCAGCGCCTACACGGTGCTCGACGGGTCACAAACCGTCACCGACCGCTTCGACCGCCCGCGCGACGAGGACAGCGACGCCCTCGTGCTCGACTACACGCTCGGCTTCAAGCGGACGTACGAGCCCCGGGAGCACGAGCTGTCGACCGAGCTACGGTTCAACCGGTCGGACGACGAGGACCGGAACGAATTGTGGCGGCAGCCGCCCACCGCTCCCGGCCCCCGCACCGAGGTCGAGCGCGACGACGTCGACGCCCTGTCACGCGAGCTGATCGGCCAGGTCGACTACACCCGCGCGCTCGGCGAAAAGGCGAGGATCGAGACGGGATACAAGGGGAGCGCCAGGTTGATCGACCGCGAGTTCACCGTCCTCGAGGACCCGTTCGGGACCGGGGAGTGGGTGCGGAGCGACCTCAGCAACGCGTTCGAGTTCGACGAGCAGGTGCAGGCCGTCTACGGGGTTCTCAGCCGGAGCGTCGGGAAGCTCGAGCTCCAGGCCGGCCTCCGCGCCGAGTACGCGAGCCAGGACTTCACGCTGTCCGACGCGAGCTTCCCGAAGGACTACGCCAGCCTCTTCCCGAGCGGCCTCGCCGTCTACAACGCGAGCGAAGCCACACAGCTCAAGCTCAGCTACTCTCGGCGGATCAACCGGCCCAGGACAGAACAGCTGAACCCGTTCCCGAATTTTTTCGACGAGCAGAACGTCTTCTTCGGCAATCCCGAGCTCGATCCGGAGTACACCGACGCGTTGGAGCTGGGGTATACCCGGTCGGGCGAGCTCGGCTCCTTGCAGCTGACCCCGTTCTATCGCCACACGACCGACGTCATCCGCTTCATCGTCGACACCGACACGGTCGTGGACGGCCGCGAGGTGACCTCGATCACGTTCGAGAATCTGGCCCGTGGCGACTCGTGGGGGGCCGATGTCAACGGTTCGCTCGATCTCGGCGATCGGTTCAGCGGACTGGCCAGCTTCAACGTCTTCAAGATGGTGACCGACGGCGGCTCGGAGACGAGCCTCTCGTCGAACGCCGTGACCTGGTCGGCGCGGGTCAACGGGACGACCGAGATCACGCCATCGCTGAGCCTTCAGGCGATGTATTTCTATCGAGCGCCGATGGAGTTCGAGCGGGGCCGGTTCTCGAGCTGGAAGATGGCGAGCATCACGCTGAAGCAGAAGCTGTGGGATGACCGGGCGAGCCTGAGCTTGCGGTTCGCCGATCCGTTCGACACGATGGGGTTCCGCGTGGAGGCGGGAGACGAAAATGTCTTCCAGATCACCGAGCGCGACTTCGACGCGCGCGCCGTCCACCTGACCTTCCAGTACAACTTCGGCCAGGCGCCGAAGGTCCGGCAGCCCCGCGCGGAGCCCGCCCAGGAACCCACGGGCTTCCCCTAGGCGGCGCTGAGCCCTCTCGTGTAGGGCAGCACCCCGCCCGCCTTGAGGAGCGCGCGCTCGCGGTCGGTGAGATCGATGACCGCCTCGAACGACGTTCCCCGGGTCACGTTCCGCATGCCGATCCGGCCCCGGTCGATCCCCGCGTGGACGTCCTCGGCCACGATCCGATCTCCCTCAGCGACCGCATCGTAGTCCGCCGGATCCACGAAGGTCAGCGGCAGCAGGCCGAAGTTGACCAGGTTCGCCTTGTGGATGCGGGCGAACGACTTGGCGATCACGCCCTTGACGCCCATGTACATCGGCGCCATGGCGGCGTGCTCGCGGGATGAGCCCTGCCCGTAGTTGGCGCCGCCCACGATCCAGCCGCTTCCCTTCTCCGCCGCGCGGCCCGAAAACCCGGGGTCGAGGCGGCGGAATACGAAGCTCGCCACCGCGTCGATGTTGGCCCAGTTGGCCAGCATCTCGGCGGTTGCCGGGACGATGTCGTCGGTCGTGATGTCGTCGCCCGTGACGATCAGGACCGTCCCGGAGACCGTGTCGGCGGGCGGGCCGGAAAGGGGGATGTCGGTGATATGCTCCGCGCGGCTGACCTCGATCCGCGAGGGCTCCTCGGCGGGCGGCACCAGCCCGGCCGTCGAGCCCGTGAACCGCTCGGGAAGGCGCTTCTCCGGCGCGTGCCCGTTCCAGTCGCGTGGATCCGTCAGCACGCCCGCCAGCGCCGAGACCGCGCACACCTCCGGGCTCGCCAGATAGACCTGATCGCCCTTGAGCCCGCTGCGACCCGGGAAGTTCCTGTTGAAGGAGCGCAGGCTGCGCTGGCCGGGCGCGGGCACGTGGCCGACTCCGATGCAGGCTCCGCAGGTCGACTCGCTCAGGTTGGCCCCGCTCGCCAGGATATCGGCCACGCCGCCGTCGCGGGCGATCATCTCGAGGGCCTGCTTGGACGAGGGAGCGATCACGAAGTTGGTTCCGGAGTGGACGTGATGGTCCTTGAGGATCGCCGCCACCGCGAGGAGGTCCTCGTAGCCGCCGTTCGTGCAGGATCCCACGACGACCTGGTCGATCGGAGTTCCGGCAACCTCGCGCACCGGCACGACGTGGTCGGGCATCGACGGGCAGGCGACGAGGGGCTCCAGCGAGGAGAGGTCGATCGTCATCCGATCGTCGTAGCGAGCGTCCGGGTCGGGCTCGACCCGGCGGAAGTCCTGGGGACGGCCCAGCCTCTCCAGATAATCGCGCGTCCGGTCATCGGTCGCGAAGACCGACGTCGTAGCGCCGAGCTCCGTCCCCATGTTGGCGATCGTGCATCGCTCGTACGGCGAGAGCGACGCGGCCCCGGGTCCGGTGTACTCGAAGATCTTGCCGATCCCGCCCTTGACCGAGATCCGTCGCAGCATCTCGAGGATGACGTCCTTGGCGGTCACCCATTCGGGCAGCTCGCCCTCGAGCCGCACCTCGACCACCTCCGGCATCGGCAGCCAGTACGGCCCGCCCCCCAGCGCGACGGTGACGTCCAGCCCCCCCGCTCCGATCGCGATCATGCCGAGCCCGCCCTGGGTCGGCGTATGGGAGTCGGAGCCGAGCAAGGTTTCCCCCGGCACGGCAAAGCGCTCCTGATGGATCTGATGGCAGATCCCGTTGCCCGGCAGCGAGAACCAGGAGCCGTAGCGGTTGGCCGCGGTCTGGAGATAGCGGTGATCGGCGGCGTTCTTCTCGTCGAAGTGATAGACCACGTGGTCCGCGTAGGCGACCGCGCGCTTGACGCGCACGCGCTCGAGGCCCATCGACTCGAACTGGAGATAGCAGAGAACGCCTGTCGCATCGGGCGTCAGCACCTGGTCGATCGAGATGCCGATCTCGGATCCCGGCCGCGACGGATCTCCGTCGACCAGGTGCGCGTCGACGATCTTGCGGGTCAGGTTCAGTGCCACGCCGGGCGGTTCCTTTCGGAAGGAAGTCGTGGCGAGCGTGTGGATAAACTACCCGGGATAGAGGAGCCACGCTAACCGGGCGCAGGATGGTTCGCCTCAGGGCGTAGATGGAGGCCCGGGGCTGAGGGCATGGGCCACGAAGCGGACCTCCTGGCCGGTCTCGAGGCCGGCACGGATCACCTGCTCTCCGGGCTCGTTCCCGACGAACAGGACCGCCGAGGCCAGACCGCTCCGATCGGTGCGGGGGCCCTTCAGGCTGAGCTCGCCGCCGCCCTCGACGACGGACCACTCCACCCTCACGTCCTCCACCGCCGACGAGCCGTCGCTGACCCGGACGACGAGGAATTCGGACAGGGAGGTTCCGACGACCGCCCGCTGCCCATCGCCGCTGAAGATGGCGATCCGAAGCTCGGGTGCGGCGAGGTCCATCGGGCCCGCTTCCCCGCCGCGGCCGCAGGCGAACGCCACGACCGCAACCAGGATGCGGGCGCGGCGGCCATGCCGTCGGGCGCAAAAAAACCGGGCGGGTTGACCCGCCCGGCCCCTCGCCGTCCCGCATCGGCGCCAGCCAACATCCGACTGCGAAACCGGCTCGGGCAATGGCGGCCGGGCGGTCGGAGGAGGAACCGGCCGGCGCGCGCTGGTTCGTCTGGTCGAAGAACTGCCGGGCGGCGGGGGGCGTTTAATGGCGCGTGGAGGGGGCCAGGATGGCGAACGGCGGGGAGCCGGACCGCTCACTCGGTGCCCTCCTCCACGTAGAGCTGATAGGTGCCGGCTGGATCGCACCGCGGGACCCAGATGTCCCTGAACGGCGGGCTGGCGGCGGTCGCCACGTAGATCGGCACGCCGTCGAAGTCTCCCACCCGTCTCAGGTTGTCGGGGGTGATGGGCTCGGGGCGGCCGAGCTGGTCCCAGAGGCGACCGTCGAAGGCGATCGTGACGCCGGGGCGGTTCCATGGCCGGGCATCCAGGCAG
>DASRVA010000144.1:0-12626 GCA_035687745.1 Gemmatimonadota bacterium | reverse complement strand
GGAACGGACGCGCCCGGCGCCCCCGGCGTCCCCGCCGGAAGCCGCCCGGGTGGAGTCCGGTCGCCGCCGCAGGCGCCCAGGGAGAAGAGCGTGACGATGGACAAAAAAAATCGCCCGGGCCGGGCGATCGGACCGCGACCGACGATCACTGCCGGTCGAGGGACCGGCTCACCCGCACCCCGAACTTGCCCTCTGCGACGTCGTCAACATCCATCTTCATGTTGAAGCCGCGCTTCTCGAACTGCGTCGTCGCCTGGACCTGGGCGTAGAGAAGAAGCCCCCGCTCCACCCAGTCGGTGACCGTGCTGTCCCCCCAGCGAGCGTCGAGCCACCGCTCGAGCCCGCTCCAGAAGTTCTGGCTGTCGATCACCGCGAGCCCCAGGACCGGATAGCCGAAGGACCTCGCGAAGTCGCGCTGGAAGGCGCCGTAGCGCAGGATCACGGAGGGGGGGCCCGGGCCCGGATCGTCCAGCAGCGACATGGCGGTCACCGCCCGTGCCTCGTGGGTCGGCCCCGCCAGTGAGGGCGTGCGCGCGGGAGCGACCTGCTGGGCTCGTCCATCGGACCACATCGCGGCGACGAGGACCGCGCAGACCGCGAGGGGGCGGACCTGGGCCGGCGGATTCATGCTCATGAAGGTAGTCATATCCCCCACCCACCCCCACAAGTTCCATGCCGCCCGAGCGCTGAAGACGGGCAGGCTCGGCGTTGCGCTCCTCGTCGGGCCTGCGGCGTACTTATCAGTACGCCTCGGCCCTCCTTGTCGCGCGCCTTCGGGGCACCCGCGAAGCGGGTCGCGCCCGTCTTGAGCGCCCGCCCTTCCCCGCCCAACACCCGGAGCTCAGTTCCCGATCGGCCTCCTAGAACGGCAGGTCGTCGTCGAAGTCATCGGACTCGGGCCATTCGACGTCGCGGTCGCCGTCACCCTGTCGGTCGTTCGACGGCACGCGCGCACCGGCGTCGGCCCGCCCCGCGCCGGACCCGGCGGGGTCGAGGATGATCATCTGATTGGCCACCACCTCGGTCATGTACCGCTTCTGGCCGGTCTTGGCGTCGTCCCACGAGCGCGTCTGGATCCGCCCCTCGATGTAGACCTTGCGCCCCTTCTGCAGGAACTGCTGGCAGATCTCCGCCAGCCGGTTCCAGGCAACGATGTTGTGCCACTCGGTCTCCTCGTTCTGGGCCCCGTCCTGGCCCGTCCACGAACGGTTCGTCGCCACCGGAAAGGTCGCCACCGCCTGCCCGCTCGCCGTCCGCCTCAGCTCGGGATCCTTACCCAGGTTCCCGATCAGCATCACCTTGTTCAAGCTCCGAGCCAACTGTTCCTCCTCGTGTGGAATGCCGGTCCCTCGACGTTCTGCCGCCTCAGAACCTCTGCATGATGAATCTCTCGTGCCACGCTTTTCGCCACAGCCCGACGGCGGCGAAGCAGACCAGCAGGAACGACCCCCCCTTCGAGAGGAACGGAAGCGGCAGCCCGGTGATCGGCAGCAGCCCCGCCGTCATGGCGGTGTTCACGACCAGATGACCCGCGACCAGGATCACGAGCCCGAACGCCACCGTGCTCGCGAACGGATCGGAGTTGCGCTCGGCGATCCGGACCCCTTCGGCCAGGAGCAGGCCGAACAGCACGAACGCCGCGAGGACTCCCAGGAAGCCGAGCTCCTCGCCGAGCACGGAGAACACGAAGTCCGTGTGACGCTCGGGCAGGAACGCGAGCCGCTTCTGGGTGCCCTCGAGGAACCCCTTGCCGAACCAGCCTCCCGACCCGATGGCGACCTTGGACTGGATCAGGTTCCATCCCGCGCCGCGTGGGTCGCTCTCCGGCTGGAGGAAGACCAGCAGGCGCTGCTTCTGGTATCCGGCGAGCGAGTTCCAGAGCGGCAGCGCGACGATGCCCATGAAAAGGTTGCTCGCCCCGACGTATAGCCAGGTGCCGCGGGACGCGCCGAGGACGAACAGGAGCACGCCGACCCCCACGATGTAGGTCGACCAGAGGGGCAGCGAGAAGGTGAGCAGGATGCTGACCATCGGCGAGAGGAGCAGGAACACCGTCGCCCCGGGGACCCCCGACCAGAAGCAGAGGCCGGCCAGGAGCAGCACGAAGATCGTGGTCGTCCCGAGATCGGGTTGGAGGAGCGTCAGACAGGCGGGCAATCCCACCAGCAGGGTGGGCACCATGAGATGCGAGAGCTGGGTGGGCGGCTTCTCCAGCGAGGCCACCCAACGCGCGACCACCAGGATCACGCCGATCTTCGCGAACTCGGAGGGCTGAAAGCCGAGCGGTCCCATCCGAATCCAGGAGTGGGCGCCGGAGATCGGCGGGAAGGCCAGCACGATCACCAGCAGGAGCAGGCACGCGGCATAGATCGCCCATGCCGACTTCTCGATCAGACGCAGCGGCACGAAGCCGAGCGCCGCGTAAACGATCACGGCCAGGAACAGCCACACGAGCTGGAACTGCCAGTACCCCGAGTTCTCGCCGGTCGCGGTCTGGCCGGCGGAGTAGAGGAGAGCGAGTCCGCCCACCGAAAGGGCCAGCGCCAGGATCAGCAGGTACCAGTTGTGGGGCGACGAGATCCTCGGTCGTTCCACGAGACTAGGGCGCGCTCAGGGCGCCCTCGCCCAGCGCGATGGGGAGCGGCTCGGGTTCGCTGGGAGCGATGCCGTGACGGCCATCCAGGTAGGTCTGGACGAGCTGGATCGCGATCGGGCTCTGAGCCGAGCCGCTGCGGCCCTCCTCGACGAGCACGGCGACCACGATCTCCGGATGGTGCATCGGCCCGACGGCCACGAACCAGCCGTGAGGCACGCCGCCGTTGTGCTCCACCGTGCCCGACTTGCCGCCGATCGTGTAGCGCAGCCCCACCGAGTGCGCCCGCCGAAAGGCCGTTCCCCGCCAGTCGTTGACCACGCCGGACAGCGAGGAGCGGAGGATCTCGAACTGGTCACGCGAGAGGGGCAGCTCGCCCTTCACGATGGGCGGATCGTCCGTCCGACGCAGCCGGGGCTGGTAGACGCGGCCCCCGTTCACGATCGCCGACACGAGCTGCGCCTGCTTGAGCGGCGTGAAGCCGATCTCGCCCTGTCCGATCGACAGGTTCAGGACGACGCCCGAGCCCCATCCCCCCTCGCCGTATTGCTCGTCGTACCAGGCCGGGGACTCAGGAAACAGGTTGTCGACCTCGTTGGGCAGATCGATCCCCGTCTTCTCATCGAGGCCCCACGCCATCCCGAGCCGCGTGAGCTCCTCGAGCCCCAGGTCGAGCCCGAGCTGGTAGAAGTAGCTGTCGCACGAGGTGACGATCGCGTCGTGGAGGTTCGCCCAGCCGTGGACCGCGTGGCAGCCGAACCAGCGGCGCCCGAACTGGTACCCGCCCCGGCACGGGGCTTCCTCGAACTCGTCGGGATCTACGACTCCCAGCGTCATCGCCATCGCCGCCGTGGCCAGCTTGAACACCGACCCCGGGCTGTAGCGGGCCTGAGAGGCCCGGTTCAGGAGCGGCCGCGCGGGGTCGTGGATCAGCCGGTTCCAGATCTCGCCCGTCATCCGCCCGCTGAAGACGTTCGGGTCGTAGGCGGGGCTGGAGTACAGGAGAAGAACGTCGCCGTTGTTCGGGTCGAGAGCGACGACGGCACCGCGCTTCCCCTCCGGGAAGAGCAGGGCCGCCTGGCGCTGGAGCTCCAGGTCGACCGAAAGGTGGAGGTCGCGACCGCGCTGCGGCGGCTCGAACGGGCGGACGGCCCACGGTCCGATCCGCCGCCCGGCCGCGTCGACCTCGAGGTGCTCGGCTCCCTTGTCCCCCTGCAGGTCGGTCTCGTACATCTTCTCGAGCCCGGTCCTGCCGACGATGTCACCGGGCGCGTATCCCTCGTCGCGGCGCTCGGTCAGCTCCCGCTCGCCGATCTGCGCGACGTAGCCGGTCAGGTGGGCGGTGGCCCGTCCGTAGGGATAGACGCGGCGGGGCTTGGGCTGAAGGAGCAGGCCGGGGACGGCCTCGTTCTGCTCCTCGAGCAGAGACAGCGTGCGGAAGTCGATGTCGTCGTCGATCAGGATCGGACGGCCGGGCGCCAGCCGGTACTGCCGCCCGAGCGTCTCCACCGTTCCCGGGTCCAGGTCGAGGATCGGGGCGATCCGCGCCATCCCCCGGTCCAGCTCTTCGATCGATGCCGGAAGGAGAGAGACCGAGTAGGCCGGGACGTTTTCGGCGACGACGCGGCCGTATCGATCGTAGATGAAGCCGCGCGGAGCTGGAAGGGGGACCGTGCGCACCTGGTTGCGCGTCGCCTGGCGTTGATGCTCGGCGTGATCGACGACCTGGAGCCGGAAGAAGTTCGCGACCAGGACGCCGAGCAGACCGAACAGGACGAGGCGAGTCAGCCGCGCCCGTTGGCTCCGGTGAATGGGGTCGAACGGCGCGGAGGACTGCGGGACGAGGCTCGTCTTCATTCCCCCCGGTTATTTCTGTAAGAACAAGCCAAGCTAGGGCCGCCGCTCCGGCCACGCAACCGCCGCCGGCCGGGAGGACCGTCTAGCGTCGTCGCAGGAGGCGATGGCCCAGCGCGCCCAGGACTGCGGTGACGATCGCGCCGAGGGGGGACTCCCAGAAGAAGCGGAGCTCGAAGGTTCGCCAGGCGCCGTCCGCGGCCACGCCCAGGACCAGCACGTCCAGTGCAAGCTTCGCGCCGGCCAGGAGCAGGAAGTCGATCCCCGGGGTCGTGAGATAGAGGGTCTCGCGGGCCTTGCCGAGCCCGTAGCCCAGGACCGTCATCCCGAGGGCGTTCAGCCCCAGGTACGAGAGGGCCACCGAGTCGCGGAAGAGACCCAGCCCGAACCCCAGGATCGACCCTCCCAGGGCGCCCCAGCGCAGGGCTCCGAACGTGAGGGCGATGACGGCGAAATCGGGGACCGCCCCGCCGGCCGTCAACGGCTCCTCCAGGAGCACCATGCCGAGAACGCATATCGCGAGGAAGACGGCGAATCGCCCGCCCGGAACCCGCTCCAAACCCTGTCTGGCGAAGACGTCCGTCACCGGTCATTCCGTCGCCGGAGGCGGATCCGGGGACGTGTCTGCAGGCCGCGCTGCGGCCGAGTCGGCCCCGGCCAGCGAGTCCGGAGCCAGCGAGTCGGCGGCCAGGGTTTCCGCCGCGACGGCGGTCAGCCGCTCACCGGTCATCGGCGGATAGGCGTAGCCGGGCCAGAACAGGCCCGTCCGATCTCCCGCCGGCTCATCAGGAGAACCCCCGCGAAGCATCACGAACACCACCGTGGCGCGCCCCAGGTCGACGGCCGGCTCCACGCGGTCAATCCGCTGGAGCCCGAGGCGCGCGTCCTCCTCCACGGTCGCCACCTCGCCGATCGGGATCCCGCGCGGGAAGATCCCCCCGTACCCCGAGGTCACGATACGGTCGCCGGGCGCCGATCTCGATCTGAGCGGTAGAAAGAGCTGGAGAACCCCGCCACCGCCCGGCCGGGCGATCCCGTACTCGAGGTGGTCTCCGCCGACGAGGAGGGCGCTCGCGCTGAAGTCGGGATGGCTGTAGAGCATGACCCGGGTGAGGCCGCGGCCGACGGCGACGGTCTTGCCGATCAGCCCCCGGTCGGTGACGACGGGCAGGTTGACGTCCACGCCGTCGAGCCGCCCGACGTCCAGCACGGCCGTCGTCGGCAGGGTGGCGAAGTTGCGGTCCACGACCCGCGCCGGGACCAGCCGCACGGGCTGGTGCCGGCGGAACGCGAGCAGGCCCTGGAGCTCCTGGTTCTGGCGCTCCGCCAGCGAGGCCGCCGAGGCCTCGAGCCGGGCCTGCTGGAGCTCCTGGCGGAGGCGCAGGTTCTCGGCCCTCAGCCCCCAGTGTCCGGAGAGCCCCGAGCGGATCTGCAACAGCGGGAACAAGAGCAGGTCGCTCGTGAACCGGGCGATCGCCTGCTGGCGGGTGGGAGCGAGGGTCAGCAGGATCAGCGAGACCGCCACCAGGGACAGAGCGACGATCTCGGCGTGACGCGCCTGACGGACCGAGGCCATCCCGGGCCTCCGGGCTCAGCCGCGTCCGCTGAGCGCGAGAACACCCCGGTACTTGTCCGGATCGTCCAGGATGCGGCCGGTTCCGCGCACGACGCAGGTGAGCGGCTCCTCGTCCACGTTGATGGGCAGGTTGGTGTTCTCCCGCAGGAGGGCGTCCAGCCCCTTGAGCAGCGCGCCGCCCCCGGTCATCACGATGCCGCGGTCGACGATGTCGCTGGCGAGCTCGGGCGGCGTGTGTTCGAGCGCCTGGCGCACCGCGTCGACCACCGCCGCGATCGGCTCCTGGATCGCTTCGCGGACCTCCATCGAGTTGATCGAAACCGTCTTCGGGATCCCCGACACGATATCGCGGCCCTTGACCTCCATCTCCTGCTCCTCGCCGGTCGGATACGCGGAGCCGATCGTCATCTTGATGAGCTCGGCGGTCGGCTCGCCGATCATGATGTTGTAGTCCTTCTTCAGGAACTGCACGATCGCCTCGTCGATCTCGTCCCCTCCGATTCGGATCGAGGTCTGGCTGACGATGCCGGACAGGGCGATGACCGCGATCTCGGTGGTCCCGCCGCCGATGTCGATGACCATGTTTCCGGTCGGCATCTCGACCGGCAGCCCCACCCCGATCGCGGCCGCCATCGGCTCGGGAACCAGGTAGACCTGCTTGGCCCCGGCGCTCTCGGCGCTGTCCCGGACCGCCCGCTTCTCGACCTCGGTGATTCCGCTCGGGACCGAGATCAGGACCTTGGGACGCACCGGCATGAGGCGGTTCCTGAGAACGCGCTTCAGGAAATCCCGCAGCATTTTCTCGGTGACCTCGAAGTCGGCGATGACCCCGTCCTTGAGCGGCCGGACGGCGACGATCCCGGCCGGGGTCCGTCCGAGCATCCTCTTGGCCTCGAGGCCGACGGCGAGGATGTCGCGGGAATCGGAGTCCAGGGCGACGACCGAGGGCTCGTTCAGCACGATCCCGCGGCCCTTCACGTAGATGAGCGTGTTGGCGGTCCCCAGGTCGACCGAAACCTCGCTCGCGAGGAACGATCCGTTGGTTCTCAGGAACCCCAGCATCAGGACTCTCCCATTCTCAGTGCACGTGGTCTCAGCGTCCGGTCGAGCCGAACCCGCCCGCGCCGCGTGTCGTCTCCGGAAGCTCCTCGACCTCGATCAGCTCGAGCCGCGAGATCGGCGCCACGACCAGCTGCGCGATCCGGTCACCGGCGGCAATCTCGACGGGGTCCTCGCCCAGATTGATGAGCAGCACCTTGACCTCGCCGCGGTAATCCGGGTCGACGGTCCCGGGCGCGTTGAGCACCGTCACCCCGTGACGGGCCGCGAGTCCGGAGCGGGGACGGATCTGGCCCTCGCAGGACGGCGGCAGCGCGATCGCGAAGCCGGTCCCGACGAGGGTCCGCCGGCCGGGCTCGAGGACGTGGGCGCGCGCCGCCCTCAGGTCGAGCCCGGCCGCCCCCGCCGTCGCGTATTCCGGGAGCGGCAGCTCGTGGTCGGAGAGCCGCCGGAACAGCAGTCGATCCGCCACCGACCGGGTCACCGCCTCGGCCTCGGCCCTCACAGAAGGCTCTCCGGATCCACGTACTCCAGCTCGAAGGCCTCCGCGACGGCCGGGTAGGTGACGTTCCCGTCGATGACGTTGAGCCCGCGTAACAGGCGCGGATCCCTGCGGCAGGCCTCCTTCCACCCCGACGCGATCCGGCGCGTGAAAGGCAAGGTCGCGTTGGTGAGCGCGATCGTCGAGGTCCGCGGCACCGCGCCCGGCATGTTGGCCACGCAGTAGTGGACCACGCCGTCCACGACGTAGACCGGATCGGCGTGGGTCGTGGGACGACACGTCTCGATGCACCCGCCCTGGTCGACCGCGACGTCCACGATGACCGCACCGTCCTTCATCAGGGCCAGGTCCGCGCGCGTCACCAGATTGGGGGCCTTGGCGCCAGCCAGCAGGACGGCCCCGATCAGCAGGTCGGCCCGGGCCAGCATCTCGCGGATCGTGTGGACGTCGGAGAAGACGCAGTCCACGTTGGCCGGCATGACGTCCTCGAGGTAGCGCAGTCGGTCCAGCGAGATGTCCAGGATCGTGACCCTGGCTCCCAGGCCGGCCGCCATCTTGGCCGCGTTGGTACCGACCACGCCGCCGCCCAGGATGACGACCTCGCCGGGCGGCGTCCCGGGGACGCCGCCGAGCAGGATGCCCCGCCCGCCGGAGAGCTTCTCCAGATACTTCGCCCCTTCCTGGACCGCCATCCGGCCCGCCACCTCGCTCATGGGCACGAGCAGCGGGAGCCCGCCGTCTTCCTCCTCGACGGTCTCGTACGCCAGAGCCACCGCGCCGGTGGCGATCATGCCTTCGGTCAGCTCGCGGCTGGCGGCGAAGTGGAAGTACGTGAAGACGATCTGGCCGGGCCGGATGCGGCGGATCTCCTCCGTCAGCGGCTCCTTGACCTTGAGGATCATCTCGCACTCGGCGAACACCGGCTCGGGGCCGTCCACCAGACGGGCCCCCGCCTCCACGTACGCCTCGTCGGCGAACCCGGACCCGCCCCCCGCCCCACGCTCGACCCACACCTCGTGCCCGTCCCGGGTGAGGACCTCCGCCCCCACCGGCCGCAGAGCCACCCGGTGCTCCTGGCTCTTGATCTCGCGCGGCACGCCGATCCGCATGACCCCCCGAACTTCGCTCGTGACCCGCCGGCTGCCTGGACCCTAGGAGCGGTCCCGTCCCCGTCCGCGGCTCTGGCCGCCCCGACCGCCGCGCTGACCGCGCCCGCGATCGCCGCCCCGGTCTCCGCCCCGGTCTCCGCCCCGATCTCCGCCTCCGTTCTCGCCCTCGCCGTCGCCGCCGACCTCGCCGGCCGGCTTCTCGATCAGCGCCTTGCGGCTCAGCTTGACGCGTCCCTGGTTGTCGATCCCGATCAGCTTGACGCGCATGATCTCGCCTTCGGAGGTGACGTCCTCGACCTTCTCGACCCGACGATGCTCGAGCTCCGAGATGTGGACGAGGCCGTCCCGGCCGGGGAGGATCTCCACGAAGGCGCCGAACGCCGTGATGCTCTTGACCGGGCCTTCGTAGACCTTCCCGATCTCCGGCTCCTCGATGATCTTCTCGATCCTCCGCAGGCACTCTTCGCCGCCCGCCCGGTCGACCGAGGCGATCCGGACGGTGCCGTCCTCGTCGATGTCGATCTTGGTCCCCGTGTCCTCCTGGAGGGCGCGAATGATCTTGCCACCGGAGCCGATCACGTCCCGGATCTTGTCCTTCGGCACCTTGATCGTCAGGATCGCCGGCGCGTGCCGGCTGATCGCCTCGCGCGACTCCCGCAGAACGGCGTCCATCTTGTCGAGGATGTGCATCCTGCCCTCGCGCGCCTGCGCCACGGCCCGCTCGAGGATTTCGAAGGACACCCCCTTGATCTTGATGTCCATCTGGAACCCCGTGATGCCCTCGCGGGTGCCTGCGACCTTGAAGTCCATGTCGCCGAGGTGGTCCTCGATGCCCAGTATGTCGCTCAGGACGGAGACGCGATCCCCTTCCTTCACCAGACCCATGGCGATCCCCGCGCACGCCTTCCGGACCGGTACCCCCGCGTCCATCAGCGCGAGCGAGCCCGAGCACACGCTGGCCATGGACGATGAGCCGTTCGACTCGAGGATGTCGGAGACGATTCGGATGGTGTAGGGAAACTCGTCGTGCGGCGGCAGCAGGCCTCGCAGGCTGCGCTCGGCCAGGGCACCGTGGCCGATCTCGCGACGCCCGGTGCCACCGAAGCGGCCGACCTCGCCCACCGAGAAGGGTGGGAAGTTGTAGTGCAGCATGAAGGTCTTGTCCCACTTGGGGTCGAGGTCGTCGATCATCTGCTCGTCCGACGACGTCCCGAGGGTCACGACCCCCAGCGACTGCGTGTTGCCGCGGGTGAACAGGGCCGACCCGTGGGCCCGGGGCAGCACCCCGACCTCGATCTCGATGCCCCGGATGTCCTTCGGCCCGCGGCCGTCCGCACGGTGTCCGTCGTCGAGGATCTGGTCGCGCATGACGCGGTACTCGACGTCCTCGATCGCCCGGCGCACGATCTTCTCGCGGCCGGACCACTCGTCGCCCAGCGACTCGGCGAAGTGCGCGCCGACCTCTTCCCGGAGCCGGTCCAGCGCCTGGTTGCGCTCCTCCTTGTCGGCGATCCGCATGGCGGCCCGGACGGCCTCCAGCGACCGCTCCTCGACACGCCTGGCGAGCTCGGGGTCGGTCTCGGGCGGCGACCACGCCATCGCGGGACGGCCCGCCTCGCGGGCCAGCTCCTCGATCGCCGCGACGATCATCCGGATGGCCTCGTGGCCGGCGCGGATGGCGCCCAGCAGGGTCTCCTCCGAGACCTCGCCGGCCGATCCCTCGACCATCGACACGGAGTCGGCCGTGCCGGCGACGACGACATCCAGCGGGCTCGCGTCGACCTGCTCGTTGGTCGGATTGATGACGTACCGGTCATCGGCCATCCCCACCCGCACCCCCGCCACGGGACCATCGAAGGGGATTCCGCTGATGGACAGCGCCGCCCCGCATCCCACGATCCCCAGAACGTCCGGGTCGTTTTCGCCGTCGTAGGACAGGACCTGGCAGACGAGCTGGGTCTCGTGCATGAACCCTTCCGGGAAGAGGGGTCGGCACGGACGGTCGATCAGGCGTGCCGACAGCGTCTCCTTCTCGCCCGGCCGGCCCTCGCGCTTGAAGAACCCTCCCGGGATCTTCCCGGCGGCGTACATCTTCTCCCGGTACTCCACGAACAGCGGGAACCAGCCCCGGCTCGGATCGGCCTTGGGGCTGGCCACGGCCGTGCACAGCGCCATCGTATCGCCGTACCGAACCGTGACGGCGCCCATGGCCAGGCGCGCCACCTTGCCGGTCTCGATCACCAGCGGTCTGTCGTCGATCATGACGGTCTTGCGGATCACGCTCATGCTCTTCTCCCTGACGGTGAGGGCGACCGGTCGGTCCGGTCGCGTCGGTGCGAAACGGGGGTCAGGGGGGGAATCCGGGAGGTGCGGAGGGACTCGTGCGCAAGATATGCGGGGCGCCCGTCCGTATCTACGCGCGCCGCGCACATCTCACGCCGAAGCCGCGCCTCTCGTCTCCGCGTCCTGACGCGAAGAAACGGGCGGGGAACCCGCCCGTTCCGGAATGTCACTTCCGGAGATCCAGCTCTTCGAGAAGACGCCGGTACTCCTCGAGGTCGGTGCGCCTCAGGTAGTCCAGCAGACGCCGCCGGCGGCCGACCATCTGGAGCAGGCCGCGCCGTCCGTGGTGATCCTTCGGATGCTGGCGGAAGTGCTCCGTGAGCTCGTTGATGCGCCGGGTGAGGATCGCGACCTGGACCCGCGCCGACCCCGTGTCGGAATCGTGCAGTCGGTGCTCGGCGATGATCCCGGCCTTCTTTGTCGAATCGAGTGTCATCGGTGCCGTCGTTCCTGGTGGATGCTCTGGAGAGAAATGCGTGAAAGTCCAAGAAAATAAAGAGGATTGGAGGATCAGGCCACCCCCGTGGCCCGGATCGGCCGCCGGCCCAGGGCCGCGCGCGCCCGCTCCCGATCCTCCCCGAGCTGGGCCGCCAGCTCCCCGGGGCCCTGGAAGCGGCGCACGCCCCGCAGCCGCTCGACGAACTCCACATGGAGCCGTGCCCCGTAAAGATCGCCGCCCTGCCAGTCGAGCAGATGGACCTCGAGACCGGTTCGCGGATCGTCGAACGTCGGTCGCGGTCCCAGGTTGGCCATCGCCGACCACCCGCGCCCGTCGATCTCCGTCCGCACCGCGTAGACGCCGGCCGGGGGCAGGCACTTGCGCCGACCGGGCTCGAGGTTGGCGGTCGGGAAGCCGAGGTCCCGACCGCGGCCGGCGCCGCGGACGACCCGGCCCATCACCGAATACGGCCGTCCGAGGCCCCTCTCCGCCGCCTCCAGATCGCCGGTCTCGACCGCCCGGCGGACGGCCGAGCTGGACACGGCCTCCGCCTCGACCGCCACCGGTCCCACCACGTCGACCCGGAAGTCGAGCTCGTCGGCGAGCCGCCTGAGGGTCTCGACGTCTCCCTTCCGGTCCTTGCCGAAACCGTGGTCGTAGCCGATCACGAGCTCCCCGACCCGCAGCCGGTCGACGAGCACCTCCCGGACGAAACGGCCCGGGGACATCTCGCGGAGGGCCGGCGTGAAGGGGATCACGTGAACATAGTCGAGGTCGAACAGGGGCCACAGCTCGAGCTTCTCCTCGGGCGTGGTGAGGAGCCGCGGCGCCCGTTCGGGGGCGACGATCTCGAGCGGGTGCGGCTCGAACGTGACGAGGACGCTGGCCCTGTCGGCCGCTCGGGCCCGGCGGACGATCTCGCGCAGCACCTCCTGGTGCCCGCGATGGACGCCATCGAAGGTCCCCACCGTGACCGTGGTCCGGCGACGGCCGGGCAGATACGGCTCGCGGGTCAACGCCCCTCGCCTTCCGGGTAGAGGACGCGGCGTGGCCGGACCCACCTCCCGTCGCCGCCGTCGAACGCCTCGCCCAGGCCCAGGAAGCCGCCCGGTCCGAAGAGGGCCACCCAGCCGGAGGCCTCGAGCCCGGCC
>DASRVA010000143.1:0-10027 GCA_035687745.1 Gemmatimonadota bacterium | reverse complement strand
CCAGCACGCCACCGTGATCCGCCGCCACGTCGAGCGTCTGGCGGCCCTGGTCAGCGACCTTCTCGAGCTGGCGCGCCTGGAGGAATCCGGCTTCGCGCCGCACCGGGAGCGCTTCCCGGCCGGAGACCTCCTGCGCGAGCTGGCTCGCGAATGGGGCCCGAAGGCGGAGGAGGGCGGCATGACCCTCGCCGTCGCCAGCGGCTCCGACCTGCCCCTGGACGGGGACCGCGGACTCCTCCGGCAGGCGCTTGCGAACCTGGTCGAGAACGCGGTCAAGTACTGCCGCGAGGGGGACCGGATCGAGGTCTCCGCGCGCTCGACGGTGGACGGGGTCGAGCTCGTGGTCTCGGACACCGGACCCGGAATTCCCTACGAGGACCAGGCGCGTGTATTCGAGCGCTTCTACCGGGTGGACAAGGGTCGCTCTCGGGAGCAGGGCGGGACCGGGCTCGGCCTCTCCATCGTCAAGCACGCGGCTGAGGCCCACGGCGGGACGGCTACGCTGGAGTCGCGACCAGGGGCCGGAGCCACGTTCCGGATCTTCGTTCCGAGCCGCCAGGACGGCTCCCCGCGGTCGGACGGAATCAGACCGGGTGGAACACCGTCGTGAGGTAGTAGGACAGCGCCGCCACGATGGCCGCCGCCGGGATCGTCAGGATCCACGCCCAGACGATCCGCCCGGCCACCCCCCACTTGACCGCCGACGCTCCGCGTGTCGACCCCACGCCCACGATCGCCCCCGTAATCGTGTGTGTGGTGGAGACGGGGATGCCCAGGTGCGTCGCCAGAAACAGCGTGAAGGCGCCACCGGTCTCGGCGCAGAAGCCGCCCACCGGCTTCAGCTCGGTGATCCGCATTCCCATCGTGCGGACGATCCGCCAGCCGCCCAGCGCGGTGCCGATCCCCATCGCCGTGTGCGCGCCGAGGATGATCCAGAGGGTCTGCGGATCGCTCAGGGAGAGCTCCGTATCGGGGCTCAGGGAGCCGCCCGCGACGAGCAGCGCGACGATGATCCCCATCGTCTTCTGGGCGTCGTTGCCGCCGTGACCGAGTGAGTAGAGGGCGGCCGACACGAGCTGACCCCTGCGGAAGAGGCGGTCCACTCCCCCGGGAGTCCACCGGCGGAAGATCCACGCCACCACGATCATAAGAATCACCGCCGCCACCATGCCGAGCAGGGGAGCCAGCGGGATGAACCCGATCGTCACCAGGATCTTGTCCCAGTTGAGGATGTCGAAGCCCGCATGCGCCACTCCAGCGCCCGCAAAACCCCCGATGATCGCGTGGGAGGAGCTGGTCGGCAGGCCCCACCACCAGGTGAGCAGGTCCCACACGATGGCGCCGATCAGACCCGCCAGAACGACCCACACGTAGGAGGCGTCGTCCGCCTGGACGTCGACGATCTTGGACATCGTATCGGCGACCCTCGGCGCGAAGACGAACATCGCAACGAAGTTGAAGAAGGCGGCCCAGAATACGGCGTAGCGAGGGCGTAGGACGCGCGTCGAGACGATCGTGGCGATCGAGTTCGCCGCATCGTGGAAGCCGTTGATGACGTCGAAAGCGAACGCGACGGCCACCGTGAGGACGACGAGGATCGTGACGGTCTCCATGGGGTCGCGGTCTCCCGATCAGTCGTTTTCGAGGACGATTCCCTCGATGATGTTGGCCACGTCCTCACACCGATCCGTGGCCGTCTCGAGGTTCTCGTAGATCTCCTTCCATTTGATGATCGCGACGGGGTCCTTCTCCTCGTCGAAGAGACGCGCCACCGCCTTGCGCAGAATCTGATCGCCGCGGTTCTCGAGCCGGTTCACATCGATGCAGCGCTCTGTGATGGCACGGGCGTTCTTCATGTCCCGCAGCAGCGTGACCGCGATCTCGAGCTGTTCGGTGGACTCGACCAGGACCTCGGCCAGCTCGCGGGCGTCGGAGGTCATACGGTCGATGTTGTAGAGGACGCACTGGTCGCTGACGGTCTCGACGAAATCCATGATGTCGTCCATGCGCGAGATGAGCATGTGGATGTCGTCGCGATCGAGGGGCGTGATGAAGGTCTTGTGAAGGGCCTCGACGCAATCGTGCGTGATCGAGTCTGCCTCGTGCTCGAGGTCCTTGATCCGCTTGGCGCGGGCCTCGTACGGGCCGGGGCTCATCGCCAGCTCGAGGAGCTCGCGGCACCCCTTGACCGTGGTGGCCGCGTGGCGCTCGAAGTAGTCGAAGAAGTTGGTCTCGCGGGGCATGAGCTTGCGCAGCATGGAACCTCCCGGGGCCCTCCGCTTTGGCGGGTCGAGCGCGGCGTCGATTGTGACGGGGTCGTGACGGGGGGCACGATAGCGAACGCCAGGGCTTGTGTCGAGGACGAACGGCTCGACCGACCCCATGAGTCGCGATACCTTGGCGCCCCGTGCCGCGCCGTGCCGGAATCCTCGCGCTCGCCGTCGTGGGCTGCGCCACCGGCGCGACCTCCCGCGACGGTCCCGGGCGGGCCGTCCCCGCGGCCGCCCTCCCCGTGCCGCTCGATTCCGTCGTCGCCCTGGGTCCCATGGTCGGGCATACGACCAACGCGAGCGCCTGGATCTGGGTCCAGCCGAGGGGCCCGGTGGAGCTGGATGCCGAGGCGGTCGACCCCGACGGAGCGGTGGTGAACGCGGATCTGGAAACCGCCGGCGGAGCGCAGGCTCTCCTCCGGCTCGAGGGCCTTCGGCCGAGCACGCCATACACCGTCCGTCTCGAGGCCGACGACCGCCCGGTGACGATGGATCCCGAGATCGCCTTCCATACCTTCCCCCGGCCCGGCGACCCCACCCGCCTTCGGATCGCGCTCGTCTCCTGCGCCCGGGTCCTCTGGGACTCGACACAGACGATCTGGGGGGCCGTCGCCGCCGACCGGCCCGACGTCGTCCTCTGGCTGGGCGACAACAACTACTTCGAGGACGGCGACTCGATCCATCCGGGCGACTGGTCGGACCCCGAGCTGATGGCGTTCAAGTACGCCGAGCTCAGGGCCCTGCCGACCCTCCAGCCGCTCCTCCGGCAGGCGATCCACTACGCGATCTGGGACGACCACGACTACGCCGACGGCGAGCCCGATCGCACGTTCCCGCTGAGAAGCGAGGTGACCCGGCTCTTCGAGCGCTTCTGGGCGAACCCGTCCTACGGGGCGGGGCCCGGGGAGGACGGGATCTATTCGAGCGTCGTCCTAGGGGACGTGGAGCTCTTCCTGACGGACGACCGCTTCTTCCGCGATCCGGAAGACGCGCCCCGGGTGCCCGGCAAGACGATGCTCGGCCGGGAGCAGCTGCGCTGGCTGGAGGAGCGCCTGGCGGCGAGCCGTGCACGGCTCAAGGTCGTCGCGGTCGGCGTCCAGGTGCTGGCCGACTACCACCAGTACGACGGCTACCTCCACTACCCCGACGAGCGGGCCGAGCTGATGCGGTGGATCCGCGATCGCCGCATCGAGGGCGTCGTGTTCGTGACCGGGGACCGGCACCTGTCGGAGCTCATGCGCGACGACGAGCGGGTCGGCTACCCGCTCTACGAGCTGACCGCGTCGCCGGTGGCGAATCGGGTCTTCACCACCGGGCTCGAGCAGCCCAACCCGATCCGGATCGGCGGCTATGCCGCCGGGTTCAACTACGGGCTGCTGGACGTGGATACGATGAGCGACCCGGCGACGTTGACGTTCCGGCTCAAGGACGAGCGCGGGAACGAGGTCCTCCACTACGAGGTCGACCTCGACGAGCTCCGCTTCCCCTACTCCATCCCCGACTAGAAGCTCAGCCGGTACGCGACGCTCAGGTCCCGCCCCGGCAGCGGAGCCACATCCCGTAAAGAGGGCGTCCGCCTGCGTGTGGCGGATCACGTCGAGGCCGTCCTCGACCTCCCCCGTGAAGGCCTCGAAGATGAAGTCGTCGAAACGGTTCACGAAGACGCTCACCTCGCCGGTCAGCCGACCGACCGAGCGACCGCACGCCCAGGTAGACGCCCAGGCTCGACTCGAGACCCAGCTCCGAATCGCCGATCTCGAACGAGTTGGTCGCGAGATGCGGGCCGTCGGAGAAGAGCTGCTCGGCGGTCGGGATCCTGGCCGACCTGGCCACCGAGAGCGAGACGGCCGTCCCCTCGCGGGGAAGCCAGATCAGGCCCGCCGAGGCGGAAAAGGCGTCGAAGGAGAGCGCCGGGAGGTCGTCCACCGTGGCCGCGACCTCGCCGCGCTCGTACCGCGATCCGAACTGGAGCCGGAGCCGGCCCAGGTCGAGCTCCTCGAAGTCAAAGAGGGCACAGGCGTCGGTCTCGGTCGGCGGGACGAAAGCCTCATCGCCGAGCGCCGCGAAATCCCGGCCCAGGAGCTGAAGGCCGATCGCCCCCCCCCGAGACGCCCGATCTCGCGATGCGGCGCCTCCACGCGAGGCTCCCATGCGTCGTTGGTGAAGCGGGTCCCGGTCTCGGTGCCTTCGAGCTCGACGTGCTCGTAGTCGGTCGTCCCGAGCCGCAGCCTGAGGCCCTCGAAGACCGCCAGGTGACGGTCGAGCTCGCCCTCGACGTCGAACCGGCGCTGATCCATGTCGATCCGGACGGGCGCCTCTCCCTCCGTGTCCTGGTCGGGAGCCGGGATGCCGTACTCGTTGTCGTAGCCGCTGACCGCGAACCCCAGATAGCCGCTCTCCCCGACCAGCGATAGCCCGCCCGTCAGGTTGCTCGCTTCGAGCGAGCTGTTGGAGAGAACCCCGTCCGGGATCTCGTAGTCGCCGGTGTCTCGTCGGAGACCGCCCAGGTGCCAGGCGAGGGATCCCAGCCCGCCTCCGATGGACAGCGCGCCGCTGCGTTCGTCGGCCACCGTCCCGCCACGCAGCTCGAGCGATCCGGTGACGGGCCGTCCAGCCCGTAGCGCGGGATCCGGCCGTCGATGACGTTGACGACCCCGCCGATCGCGCTCGATCCGTAGAGGAGGGTCGCCGGACCGCGCACGATCTCGATCCGCTCGGCGGACAGGGGGTCGTGGCTGATGGCGTGGTCGGGACTCGTGGTCGAGGCGTCGCCCGTGCCGACCCCGCCTTCCAGGATCCGGATCCGGTCGCCGCCGAGGCCGCGGATCACCGGCCGGCTGGCACCGGGGCCGAAGTAGGTGGAGCTGACGCCCGGCTCGTCGCTGAGCGTCTCCCCGAGCGTCGCTTCGCGCCGCGCGGCGAGATCGCGTCCTTCGAGCACGCCGACGGGCTGGACCACGTCCTCGAGGCCGCGGGAGCCGGGCCCGGCGGTCACCGTGATCGGCTCGGCATGGAACAGGAGATCGAGGACCAGGTCCTGCCGGATCCTTGCGCCCGATGTCACCTCGACCCGGACGACGGCGATCCCGTGGCGGGGGCTCTGGGCCTCCAAGCGATAATCCCCGGGCCGCAGGCCTTCGATGACGTAGGAGCCGTCGGGTTCGACCCGGGTCCGGCGGCGGGCTTCGGTGACCGTGATCGTGGCGTCGGCGGCCGGCTCGCCCGATTCCGTGAGCACCTGTCCGGAAATGAACCCCGCTTCCTGGGCGAGCGCGGCCGATGCGCCCCCGAAGCCCAGGATCGCGAGCCACGCGAACCGGACGATGCGGGACAAGTTGGAACGGAACATGAGTCGCCTCCCCATGGAGATTCGTTTTCGAGATGCGGTTTGGACTCGTTCGACGGGCCGGGAACCGGCCCGGGAGATCAGGCGTGGGGAGGCGCGCGGGGGAGGGGGTCTTCGTATCCCGCCCCTGAAGCGAGGGCGAGCCGGGCCTCGGTCCCAGCCCGGCCGGTCCCGGTGTCGGACAGGCCCGGAACAGGGAGCCAGGGCATCGCCACCGAGCGCTCGAGCCGGCACCCGATACAGTCGTCGTGCACCGGCGTGGCTTCGCTGCCCGCGGCATAGCCGAAGTCGTGGTGGTGGTACTGGGCGGGAAGGTCGGCGAGCTCGAGCCCGGTGGTCTCCGGCCCGTGCAGGTGGAGCGTATTCGCCGCCGTCAGGAGAAAGACGTGGGCGAGGGCCATGGCCGTGGTCGTCAGGCGCCGGAGCATGGCCGGAAGATAGGGAGGTCGGGCCATAGCTGCCCGCGTGGCGGCTGAGCGTCATTGCCGCCGCCGGCGTCCTGCCGGGAGCCACTCCCGGTGGAGTGATTGCCCGGCGACACGGACTCGCATAATTTTCATGAAACGCGTTTCCACGGCTCCGGGCCTACCCTCCCTCCCGGACAGCCGCTCGCACGACGCATGCACCTCACTGGCTTGGCACAGACGAAAGGACCCACTATGAACCGACGACGGGTGAGCCGCGCCGCCCTTCTGACGGCGCTGATCCTGCCGGTCCTGTTCTGCCTTCCCGCCGACCTGCTGGCGCAGCAGGGCGTCACGACGGGCTCGATCGTGGGCCGGATCGTGGACAACACGGGCGCCCCCCTGGCGGGGGCTACCGTCACCGCACGCAACGTGGATACGGGCACGACGCGGGACGTCCAGACCAACGCGGACGGGCGCTATACGGCCGGGTTCCTGCAGCCGGGGAGCTACACGGTCACGGCCGAGTTCCCGCCGCTTCCCGCGGAAGAGCGGGGTCCGATCCGGGTCAGCCTGGGGGACCAGAAGGTGGTCGACCTAGCGCTTCAACCGGTCGAGGTAGAGGCGATCGCGGTCACCGTGCCGGAGGACCAGGTCGATGTCTCAGAAGGCGGGGTCGTCGAGCTGGTCGACCAGGAGCAGATCGAAAACCTGCCCGCCCTGGGTCGTGACTTCACGGACTTCATCGCGCTCTCCGGGCTCGTGAGCCCGGCCCCCGAGGTCGGGACCGGCGGCCAGTTCGCGCTGGGCGGCGGGCGGACCTCCGCCACCAACGTCCAGATCGATGGGGCTGACGCCAACAACGCCTTCTTCGGCGAGAATCGCGGCTCGTCCCGCATTCCGTTCACCTTCTCGCTCGAGTCGATCAAGGAGTTTCAGATCGTCACCAACGGCTTCGACGTCGAGTTCGGCGACTACACTGGCGGCGTCGTGAACGCGGTGACCAAGGGTGGCTCTAACGAGTTCGAGGGGTCCGCCTTCTTCTACGGCCGCGACCAGTCGTTGACCGCGAACACGTTCGCGGGCCAGGACCCCGAGGATTTCTCGGCCCAGCAGTTCGGCTTCCATCTGGGCGGCCCGGTTGTCCGGGACAAGGCCCACTTCTTCGTGTCGCTGGACGGCCAGCAGCGAGACCAGCCGGTCTTCGCGATCGTCCCAACCGAAGCCGCCCCCAACAACTGGCCAGCCGACAGCGTCCAGCGTTTCAAGGACATCCTTCGGGACGTCTACGGCATTCCTCAAGCCGAAATCGACGCCAATATCGGGACCTTCGAGGAGACCGAAGACGAGTTCAGCCTGTTCGGACGCCTCGACTGGCAGCTCAACGACCGTCATCTGCTGACCGTGCGCAACAACTACACCGACTTCGAAAACGTGAACGACCGTGTGAATCCCGAGGAGGCGCTCACGCACGGCGGACCGTTCGAGGACCGGTCGAACTCGTTTGTGTCGGAGCTCACGTCGGTGATGGGGGACCGCGGGCAAGGATATAACACGTTCCGGTTCCAATGGTCGGACGAGACCCGGCCACGCCCCGCGAACAACTTCCTTCCTGAAGTCGACGTCGAAATCAACCAACCTTCCGAGGAAGTCGAGTTCTTCGGCGACGGCACTGTGTTCCGAAATCAGCTCGACGAGCGAAAGTTCCAGCTCATCGACAATCTGACGTGGCAGCTCGGCGAAGAGGGTCGCCATACGGTGAAGCTGGGCACGAACAACACGTTCACGAATATCCAGAACCTCTTCTGGTTGAACGGGGCTGGGATATATCGCTTCACGAGCCTCGCGAACTTTGAGAACATGGTCGTTGCCGATTACACACGAAACCTGCGTGCTGACGGTCAGCCGCCGTTCGCCGAGTTCAACATCTCCGAGTGGTCGTTCTATGCGCAGGACGAATGGCAGGCCAGCGATCAATTCCTGCTCACAATCGGCCTCCGCTACGACACCGACGTGTTCGATGACCCCGCGGAGGAAAACCCCGATCTCCTAGACGCGTTCGGTCTCTCGACCGCCGGGGTGCCCGAAGACCGGAACAACTTCGGCCCGCGCGTCGCGTTCACCTACGACCTGAACGGTGACGAGCGGTCGGTGCTCCGCGGCGGTGTCGGACTGCTCTTTGGACGGGCGCCGTTCGTGCTCCACGGCAACGTGATGCAGGCCGTCCCTCCCCTGTTGTTCTTGGACTGCGATGGAGCGGACGCGCCTCCACCCGACTACGCCTTCTTCCGCCAGGCCCCCGATGGCTCCAACAACCCCACTCGTTGCATTGGCGGAGCATCGCCGGGCGGCGCTCCCCAGTTTGCAGTCTGGGACGAGGACTTTGAGAACCCGGAGTCGTGGAAGCTCAACTTGGGCTACGAGCAGGTGGTCGGCGACGGCTGGCGTCTGTCGAGCGACTTCCTCTACGGTAAGACGACCAACAACTTCAACGTGAGCAACGTCAACATCGCTCCGGAGCAGTTCCGCACGGCAGTCGACAACAGACCGGTGTTCGTGGCGGAAGAAGACTTCGGGTGCTTCAACTGCACTTCGCGGGGGAATCCCGAGTTCGCCGAGGTCTTCTTCAACGACGCCACCGCCGAGTCCGACGCTTACAGCCTGACCTTAAAGGCGGGACGGAACTTCGCGGAGCGGGGTCTGCGCTTCACCGCGTCCTACACCGCCAACTGGATCTACGACAACACGTCGTTCTTCTGCTGCACATCGGGCGAGGGCTTCTCGACCAAGGAGATCGGGGCCCACCACCCGAACGAGATCGGGGAGCCAGGGGACGAGGACAACGGCACCTGGGGTCCGGCTGACTTCGAGCGCCGGCACGTCTGGGTCCTGACCGGCATCTGGCAGGGTCCGTGGGGCGTCGACGTCAGTGGCACGTGGCGCAGCCAGAGCGGCACGCCATGGACGATGATCGTCGAAGGCGACATCAACGGTGACGACGAGACGTTCAACGACCGTGCCCCCATCTTCCAGAACCTGCAGTTCGAGAGCCCTGAGGAAGCGGCCCAGTGGAATGCCCTCCTCGCGGGCGGGGCCGGCGACGCGGGAGAGTGTCTCCGTGACGAACTGGGCCGGGTGGCCCGACGGAACGTGTGCCGCAACCCGTGGTTCCACTCGGTGGACCTCCACTTCGCCAAGGCCTTCGGCTTCGGCGGCGGCCAGGAGATCGAGCTGATTGCGGACCTGTTCAACGTCTTGAACGGGCTCAGCGAGGACTGGGGGAAGTACGAGGTCATCGGGCTGTCGAACGCTCCTCTCAGTAAGGAGGACTACGACCCCGAGACCAACAACGTGATCTATTCGGTGAACGACGACTTCGGCGCCCTGGAGCCGCTGCCCTTCACGCAGCTCCAGTTCCAGGCGCAGCTCGGGGCCCGGTACCGGTTCTAGGTCAACGACCCTCCGGAACGCGTCGAAGCCCCCGACCGGCGAGGTCGGGGGCTTCGCGCATCTTCGCTCGCGAGTGGCTACTCCTCGCGCCCCTGGCCGCAGCCCTGCTGGCGTGTGTGTCGACGGACCGGCCGACCGCCGCGGCCGACGACGGCGCGAGGTCCACGACCGGCGCGTCCGACACCCTCGAGCTCGTTCTCCTCGGCACGACCGACGTCCACGGCCGCCTCGTCCCCTGGGATTACTACGCCGGGGCGGAGGAGGACCGCGGCCTGGCCCGCGCGGCGACCCTGGTCGACTCGATCCGCCAGGCCCAGCCGAACGTCATCCTCGTCGACTCGGGAGACCTCCTTCAGGGGAACCCGCTCGACTACTTCTACGGCGTCGTGGAGCCGGCCGAGGTCCACCCCGTCATTCGGGCGATGAACCTCCTCGGCTACGACGCCGCGGTCCTCGGAAACCACGAGTTCAACTACGGCCTGGATGCACTCGAGCATGCGCTGGAGGACGCGGGGTTCCCGTTCCTGGCCGGGAACGTGTTCGTCGCCGGCACCGAC
>DASRVA010000142.1:0-11271 GCA_035687745.1 Gemmatimonadota bacterium | reverse complement strand
GCTCGAGGACACGCTGGCGCTCGAGATCGAGGCGCCCGGAGACAGCCTGCTGGTCGTTCCGGTCGCACCGGTCACGTACCTCGATCCGACCGTCGTGCGGGTGGCGGTCCTGGACGACGACAGCCTGGGAGCCGGTGGTACCGACGGCCGGGTCGTGGCCCGGACCGGACCCGGGCTCGGATATCAGGCCCTGCTCCTGAACGGGACGACGGTGGCGACCGCCCGGCGTGCCGGGGGCTGGCGCGAGATCGCGCTCGGCCCCGGGAGCCGGGCGTGGGTGCCGATCGGCGAGGCGTTCCCGACCGTTGCGCCTGCGCCCCGCGACGTCGTGGCCGTCGTCCGGACGCGGGTCGGGGACGGGTGGAGCGAGGTCGTCCTCCCGCTGGCCGAGCCGCTCCCGTTCCGGGTGGAGCAGCGGCTGGATCCCCTCGGCTATACGGTCGACGTCTACGGTCTGGTGTCGAACGTCGACTGGATCGAAACCTCGATCGAGGACCCGCTGATCGAGTCCGTCCGCTGGAGCCAGCCTGCGGACGGGGTCTTCCGGCTCGAGGTCGACCTGGTCGGCGAGCGCGCCTGGGGGTGGCGTACCTACCGCGAGGGGACCCACCTGGCGGTGGGCTTTCGTCACCCGCCCGAGGCGCTCGCCGACGGCCGCTTCCGCTCCCCGCTCCACGGGCTGAAGATCGTCGTCGACCCGGGGCACTCCCCGGACCCGGGCGCGATCGGCCCGACCGGCCTGGCCGAGGCGGACGCCAACCTCGAGGTCTCGCTCGAGCTTGCCCGGATTCTTGAGAAGCGCGGGGCAGAGGTCGTCCTGACCCGGGCCACGCCGGACTCGGGCCTCGGTCTCTACGATCGCACGCAACTCGCCGTCGAGGCGGACGGGGACCTGTTCGTCTCGATCCACAACAACGCCCTCCCGGACGGCGTGAACCCGTTCCGCCACAACGGCACGTCGGTCCTCTGGTATCATCCCCAGAGCGAGCCGCTGGCGCGGGCGATCCAGTCCGAGCTCCTGCGGCGGACCGGGCTTCCCGACCACGGAGTCTGGTACCAGAACCTGGCGGTGACGCGGATGACCGAGATGCCGGCCGTGCTCGTCGAGGCGGCGTTCATGATGATCCCGGGCCAGGAGGCCCGCCTGAGGACCCCCGCGTACCGGCGGGAGATCGCCGAGGGGGTGGCGGAGGGGATCGAGCGGTTCGTCCGAGGCGGTCCCTAACTTTCGAAGGGTTTCGCTCTGTATTGACCATGTTCAAGGGAGGCAAGATGAGGGTCGGACTTGTCGTCGCGGCGCTCGCGGTCCTGCCGACGACCGCCGGGGCGCAGACGCCGGTCAAGGGCGAGGGTCGCGAGACCCCGCTCCGGCCGACGGCCACCTACTCGATCGTGGCGCGGGACCCGGAGACCGGAGAGCTCGGCGTCGCCGTCCAGTCCCACTGGTTCAGTGTCGGGCCGCTCGTCCCGTGGGCGGAGGCCGGGGTGGGGGCGGTGGCGACCCAGTCCCTGGTCGAGGTCTCCTACGGGCCGCTCGGCCTGGACTTGATGCGGGCCGGCCGCACGGCCCCCGAGGCGCTGGCCGGACTCGTCGCCGCCGACCCGCACCCCGAGGTGCGGCAGGTCGCGATGATCGACGCCCAGGGCCGGGTCGCCGCCCACACCGGCGAGGACGCGATCCTCGCGGCCGGCCACCAGACGGGAGAGGGGTACAGCGTCCAGGCGAACCTGATGGAGCACGCCACCGTCTGGCCCGCCATGGCGCAGGCGTTCGAAGCGACCGAGGGGGACCTGGCGGCACGGATGCTGGCGGCGCTCGAAGCCGCGCAGGCCGAGGGCGGAGACATCCGGGGCCGGCAGTCGGCGGCGCTCCTGGTCGTCGCCGGCGAGCCGACAGGCCGTCCCTGGCAGGACCGGATCTTCGATCTCAGGATCGAGGACCACCCGGAGCCCCTGGTCGAGCTGGGGCGTCTGCTGCACCTGGCGCGCGCCTACCGCGAGATGAACGCCGGCGACGAGGCGATGACGACGAGCGACATCGACGCCGCGGTGGCCCACTACAACCGCGCCGCCGAGATGGTGCCCGAGAGCGCCGAGATGGTGTACTGGGCGGGGGTCTCGCTGGCCGGGGCGGATCGTGTCGAGGAGGCGCTCCCCCGCTTCGAGCGTGCTTTTGCTGCGGATCCCGGGTGGGCGGTCCTCACCCCGCGCCTGCCTTTGTCGGGCCTCCTCCCCGACGACCCCGGGCTCCTCCGCCGGGTCCTGGCCGTCCCCGGGGGCGAGGCGGGCATGGACGAGTGGCGGCGGCTCGCCCAGGAGGGTCTGATGCCCGCGCCATGAGGCGGGCCCGATTCGGAAGGGCGTTTCGCGCATGACGGACGGGAAGTGGCTCGTGTACGGCGCGAACGGGTTCAGCGGGCGCCTGATCGCCGCCGAGGCCAGGGAGCGCGGGCTGGCGCCCGTCCTTGCGGGTCGGGACGAGGGAGCGGTCCGCGAAGTCGCCGAGCCGCTCGGGTTGGAGTGGCGGGTCTTCCGCCTGGACGACCCGGTCGCGCTGGCGCGCGGGATCGACGACGTCCACGCCGTCCTGCTGGCGGCCGGTCCCTTCAGCAGAACCAGCGCTCCCGTCGTCGAGGCGTGTCTCGCCGGGGGCGTCCACTACCTCGACATCACGGCCGAGATCCCGGTCTTCGAGGCCCTGTTCGCGCGGGACGCGGAAGCCAGGGAGCGCGGTGTGGCGCTCCTCCCGGGCGTCGGGTTCGGCATCGTCCCGTCGGACGGCCTGGCGGCATCGCTGGCGGCGGCGCTCCCGGACGCGGACCGGCTCGTCCTGGCCCTGGCCCCCGGCCGGGCCGGAACCAGCCCCGGGACGGCGCGGACCATCGTCGAGGCGATGGGGCGCGGTGGAGCCATCCGCCGGGACGGTCGTATCGTCCGCGTGCCGCTGGCGTGGCGCGAGGCGGAGATCCCGTTCGCCGACCATCCACGCCACGCCGTCAGCGTCCCCTGGGGCGACGTCTCGACGGCGTGGCGTTCGACCGGGATCCCCAACGTGGTCGTCATGATGGCCACCCCGAGGTTGACCACGGCCGCTCTGCGGGCCTTCCAGCCGGCAGCGCGGCTCCTGCGTGTGGCGCCCCTCCGTCGCGTCGCACAGGGGGCGGTGGATCGGTGGGTGGAGGGGCCGGACGAGGAGACGCGGCGGACAGGCCGGGTCCGGTTGTGGGGACGGGCGACCGCCCCCGACGGCCGGCGGGTCGAGGGTACGGCGATCACGCCCGAGAGCTACCGCTTCACCGCGGTGTCCGCGGTGGAGAGCGCCCGCCGCCTGGCGGCGGACCCGGCGGCCTGGCGGGGTGCCCTGACCCCGTCGCAGGCGTTCGGCGCGCGGTTCCTGACCGAACTCCCCGGGTGCGACCTGCGGGTCGGCGAGGTCACGGACGCAGACTGAGACGGCGGGCGAGGGTGGCCGCCGGCCATCCGGCTCCGTTATCGTCCTGGAGACGCTGCGAAACGCCGATCACGATTCTTGCAAGGAGGAGACGCATGCACCGCGGGTCGCGCTGGATGTGGTTGCCGACGATTCTGGTGGTCGCGCTTTCCGTGAGCTGCCAGGCGGGGGACGGCACGGACGAGGGGATCGAGCCCGACACGCTGGCCGCCGAGGACACCCAGGCCGCCGCGCAGGGATCCCTGTACGACCGCCTGGGCGGGGAGCCGGCGATCGCCGCCGTCGTCGATTCCATGGTGGCGTACGCCGCCGCCGACACGGCGCTCAACTTCACCCGCGCGGGAACGGCGAACGAGTGGGAGGCGACGCCCGAGAACGTGGCGCTCCTGAAGACACGCCTGGTCCAGTTCGTCGGCCAGGCGACCGGGGGTCCCCAGGCCTACGAGGGAGAGGACATGGCGACGGTCCACGAAGGCATGGCGATCACCGACGAGGAGTTCGACATGCTGGGCGGGCACCTGAAGCACGCCCTGGACGTGCACGACGTCCCGGCCGCCGAGCAGGACGAGCTCATGGCCATCGTGGAGACGACCAGGACCGCGATCGTCGCGCCGACGGCGGAGGAGCCCGCGGTTCCGTGACCCGGGTCACGAGCCGAAGACGAAGGAGCGGATCATGAAACGCACGCGCATCGGCACGCTGGCCGGGCTGGCCCTTCTCGTGGTCGCTCCGGCGGCGCCGGGGCAGGCCCTGCCCGACGAGATCACCGGAGTCCTCGAGGTGGGCGCGCACGAGGCGGTGATCGTGGCCGACGGGCGGATCCGCCTCGTTCACGTGTCCCCCCAGACGCGGGTCAACCTCGATCCCCTGTTCGATCAGATGGCCGACCAGGTTCGTTTCCTCGATGGCCAGCAGGTCACGGCGACCGGCGAGCTCGAGGGCGACATCCTGTGGAGCGCGCAGGTGAAGACCGCCACTGCCGAGGACGTGGCGCCGGTCGTTCAGGGCCCGGGCCCGGAGCTCGCCGAGATGACCGGGGTCGTCCAGGTGGCCGGGGGTGAGGCCACGCTCGACGGCGGGGTCCGCCTGATAAGGGTGCCTCCCCAGACCGGGGTCTCGCTGGGGCCGCTCCTGGCTCGATCCGCCGCTGACTTCGCCCCCCTGGCGGGGCAGAAGGTTCGGGCGACCGGCGAGCTCGACGGCGATATCCTCTGGAGCGCGATGCTCGAGCCCGTCGAAGAGGAGATTCCGGAAGAGGCCCCCGAGGAAGTCCTGGAGGAGCTCGAGGAAGAGGTTCAGGAGGAATCGCCCGAAGGCGTCGAAGAGGAGCTTCAGGAAGAGGCGGAACCGGTCGACCCCACGTCCTGAGGAGGACGGGAGGTGGCCGGCCCGCCGCCCCCCTTCGACGAGCGCTTCCGACTGGCACCCCGACCTCGAGGGCGCAAACTTGGCGCCCCATGAGCGACGCCGCGCCCGCCACCGAGACCGCGCCCGCCACGCCCCAGCCGACCGCGTGGGGGAACGTGCCCGTCGACCAGGTCATGGACCGGCTCGTCTCCCTCTGCAAGCGGCGCGGGTTCGTGTTCCAGTCCTCGGAGATCTACGGGGGCGTGGGATCGACCTGGGACTATGGTCCCCTCGGGGTCGAGATGAAGCGGAGCATCAAGGACTTCTGGTGGGAGACGATGGTCCGCCGGGACGACATCGAGGGGCTGGACGCCGCCATCCTCATGCATCCGAAGGTGTGGGAGGCGTCCGGACACGTGGCGGGGTTCACCGATCCGCTCATCGATTGCCGGAACTGCAAGCACCGCTTCCGCTCCGACGAGATCGAGGCCATGAAGGAGCCCCACTGCCCGCGCTGCGGCTCGCGCGACCTCTCGGATGCGCGCCAGTTCAACCTCATGTTCAAGACCTTCATGGGGCCGGTCGAGGAAGAGGCGGCGGTGGTGTACCTCCGGCCCGAGACCGCGCAGGGGATCTACGTCAACTTCCTGAACGTCCTCAACAGCTCGCGTCAGAAGGTGCCGTTCGGGATCGCCCAGATCGGGAAGGCGTTCCGCAACGAGATCACGCCCGGGAACTTCATCTTCCGGACGCGCGAGTTCGAGCAGATGGAGATGCAGTACTTCGTCAAGCCCGGCACGGACGCGGAGTGGCTCGAGCGGTGGCGGGAGGACCGGCGAGCCTGGTATCGCGAGCTCGGCATCCGGGACGACCGGATCCGCGTCCACGAGCATGGACCGCAGGAGCTGGCCCACTACGCGGCGGCGGCGTACGACCTCCAGTACGAGTTCCCGTTCGGGTGGCAGGAGCTGGAGGGGATCCACGACCGCACCGACTTCGACCTCGCGGCGCACGAGCGGATGAGCGGCAAGAAGCTCTCCTATTACGACGAGGAGACCAAGGAACGGTTCGTGCCGTACATCATCGAGACTTCCGCCGGCGTGGACCGGACGCTCCTGACCTGCCTGGTTGACGGGTTCCGCGAGGAGGGCGAGGGGAAGGACGCCCGGACGGTTCTCCGCCTGGCGCCGCGTATCGCCCCGATCAAGGCCGCCGTGTTCCCGCTCGTCAAGCGCGACGGGATGCCCGAGATGGCGACCCGAATCCACCGCGACCTGGCCCGTCGATGGAACGTGTTCTACGACGACGGCGGGTCGATCGGGCGTCGCTACCGCCGCCAGGACGAAGCCGGGACGCCGTTCGGGATCACCGTCGATGGGGAATCGGTCTCCGGGGGCACGGTGACGGTCCGGGACCGGGACTCGATGATCCAGGAGCGTGTGTCTGCCGATCGCTTGATCGAGGCTCTCGCGGTGCGGCTCGACGGCAGGGGATAGCCAGCCGTCGTCCTGCCATCGCGACCGGCACCCATGACCCACCGCCGAGGAGGTGGAACCAGATGACCCAGCTCGTCGACAAGCGCTGTCAGGCCTGCACGGGCGACACCCCCGCGCTCAAGCCCAAGGAGATCTTCCGGCTGCACGAGCACGTTCCCGACTGGCTGATCACGACCGGCCACAAGCTGGTCCGCAGGTTCACCTGCGGGGACTTCCTGAAGGCCATCAAGCTGGTAAATCGCGTGGCCGTGATCGCTGAGGAGGAGGATCACCATCCCGCCATCACCATCGACTACAAGCGCGTGACGTTCACGATCTGGACCCATGCCATCGACGATCTCTCGGAGAACGACTTCATCCTGGCCGCCAAGATCGACCAGGCCTTCGCCGAGGGGGACTACGAGTGAAGGCAGGCGCAGGTCACGCAGAGTTGGTACCCTTGTCCTCACCGTTCGATGATCGTTCTCCCGCCGTCTTCTCTCTCTCGCCAGGTCCGACCGCGTCGATCTCGCGACGAAAGGAGCGAGATGTCGGGTAGGCGAACTCAATCTCCGGCTTCTCCCGGAAAAGCCTCAGGACACGCCGGCTGATCCCGTCCCGGCTCGTCCGACGCTGCCGGACGTGGATCAGGTAGCGAAGCTTAAGGTTGATGCCGCTCTCGGCGATCGACACGTAGACGATCGGCGTCGTGATGCCCGGCCGGAACGCGTAGCGATCACCGAGGCGACGGAAACCCGCATCGATCTCCGTCTGGTGCGGTGCCGTGATTTCGCGCCCGACCTGTTCGATGAGATCGCGCGCCCGTTCCCAGTCGCTCTCGTGCGTCACGAGGAAGTCCATCTCGTCCCACACGTACGGCGCGCCGCTCGAGAACAGGTAAACCGGGTCGATCAGGACCTTGTAGTTGGGGACGGTGATCAGGCGCCCGCTGGACTGCCCGCCCAATCCCTCGCCACGGACCTCGACGAGGGTCAGCTTGAAGAGGCCGATGTCGATCACATCGCCGCGGGCGGATCCGATCTCGATCCGGCTGCCGATCGCGATGTTGCGCTGGGTGAGGATGTAGAACCACGCCAGAATCGAGGCCAGATACTCGCGCAGGGCGATCGCCACGCCGGCCCCGACAAAGCCGAGCAGCGTGCCCAGCTCCCGGATCCTGTCGATAAAGAGGACGACCAGGATGACGAGGACCATGGCGGCGACCGCATAACGGACGCGCTTCCGGTAGCGATGGCGCCGCTCGGCGTCGGCCACCTGGTCGCCGATCCGGCCGGCCAGCACACGATACGCGACGTAGCCGACAACGATGAGGAGCAGGGCCGCGACCCATCCCCACGGGATCGCGGCCACCCACTCGGGCGGCGACTCGAGAAGCTCGTTCATGGAACCGGGAGTGTGTCGGAAGGGCTACTCGTACGCCGGCGCCAGCAGGGGGCACACGTGGGCGCGCTCCTCGAGGAAGCTGTGCTTGCGCCGCTCGACGGTGGATAGCTCCCGCTGGTAGGTGTCAACGCTCTCCAACTGGAAGTTGTTGAACCCGATCCGGTCGACGAAGAGAATCTGGAAGTTGTACCGGTGGTAGGTCCAGACCTCGTAGGCCGACGAACCCGCCGGGACCGGCCGCTGGGCGATGTCGTCCGGGGGGCCGATGGTGATGTAGACCCGTCCCCGGTCGCTCAGGAACCCGGGACGGAGGCTGCTTTGCCAGTTCGCGTTGGCGACCTGGACCTTGCGGAAGTATTCGGACATGCCCTCGTTCGCGGCCGTGGCCGGCACCGGGTCGCGGATCTGCCAGAAGCAGTTCCACGCCTCGATCCGCGCCTGCTCGTCCTCGATGTCCTCGAGGATGTCCATCTCGTTCGATGTCGCCTCGTACTTGATGAGCGAAAGGGCATCCTCCCAGTTCTCGGCGATCCATCCGCCCGAGCCGGCCACCAGCATGGGCGTCGAAGCGCCGCCCAGCTCGTTACCGGCGCCGTTCCGCAGGGTCGCCTCGAGGCGGTACTCGCCAAAGACGGCGCCCTCGTTCTGGATCGCCCCGATATGGCGCAGCGAGCCGTCCGCGGCCACGGTCACCGGTCCCGACCACTGGCCGCGCGTGCTGTCGGAGGGCTCGCCGTCCTCGCCTGCGACCGGCAGGACGCGGGCCGTCAGGGTGTACGAGGCGGCCGGATCGAGGCCCGCCGCCTGGATCAGGACCTCGAAGGCGGTCGGTGCCACAGAGAAAGAGTGAGCCGCGTTCACGATGTACTCCCCTCCGCCCTCACCCGGGCGGTACTGGCGCAGCAGGACCGGCTCGCCGAGGGTCGGACCGGACGGCTCGGGGACGGTCACCGTCAGCCGTCCCCGGGAGCCTTCGTCGGCGTTCCGGTCACGGACCGTGACCAGGACCTCGTAGTCACCGGGCAGGAGACCCAGCTCGGTCTGGAACACGATCGTTTCGCCGGTCAGCATGGTCTCGTCGAACGTCGCTACCTGGATGCTCTGATCCCAGCTCCTTTCGGCCGGGGCATGATCGCCCTCGAACCCCACCTGCACTTCGTAGTCGGCCTGCCAGCCACCGTCCTCCGAGCGGACGAACTGGAGGTCCGAGTTGGAGAGGGAGACACCCAGCAGGGCCCGGGCCGAGTCGGACGCCACCGGGAGGATCCACAGGTCGGCCAGGAACCCCACATCGCCCTCGGCCTTCAGAATCCCGTGCTCACGATAGAAGTGGTCGTTCGAGAAAAGGTCGTCAAACGAGAACTCCTGGGCTTCGAGCCCGCCGGCGGTGAAGGCGGTCGAAACGGACAGGACGAAAGCGAGGCGAAGCAGATCGTGACGCATGGCTGGGCTCCTGGGGTGGAACATGAAGGTCGAGCTCGGGATATACAACGGCTACTAGACTATCATCCGGATGGACAGGGGCTCATCGGCATGTAAAATACCCGCCCGTTCCGGGCAGGTTGCATCCGGCTCGCGAGGAACCTCAACCGTCTCGATGCCCACGATCGTTCACCCAGGCCGACTCTGCGTGCTTCTTCTCGCCACGCTCTTCCCGGCGGGGTGCGCCCAGCACCGGCCCGTCTCCTCCTACGGCCCCCCGCCGCGCGTCCACGAGCCGACCCCGTCCTGGGAGGAGGAGCTCGCCCTCATCATCGGCGACGAGCTCACCGAGCAGGAACAGATCGACCTGCGAGCCCTGCGTCTGGCGGAATATCTGCCCCCGGCCGGCGCCCGGCCTCCCGAGCTGGGGGCCGGACTCGAGGAGCTTCTCGCCAATGAGGGCGAGAGCATCATAGAGGAAGAGATCGGATACGACATCCCGATCGTCCTCAACGATCGCGTCGAGTGGTGGATCGATTACTTCTCCACCAACATCCACGATTCATTCGCCCGCTACCTGGCACGCTCTTCCACCTGGCTCCCGTACCTGAAGGACCGGCTGCGGGAGGCCGGCCTTCCCGAGGACCTGGCCTACCTCGCCCTCATCGAGAGCGGGTTCTCGACGCAGGCGGTCAGTCGGGCGGGCGCGGTGGGACCCTGGCAGTTCATGTCCTACACCGGGCGCGAGTACGGGCTGCGCATCGACCGCTGGGTGGACGAACGCCGCGATTACGAGCGCTCGACCCAGGCCGCGATCGCGTACCTGTCAGACCTGCACGACATGTTCGACTCCTGGTTCCTGGCGGCCGCCGGGTACAACGGCGGCCAGGGTCGCGTCGGGCGCTCCATGCTGCGGGACAACACGGTCAACTTCTGGGAGCTGACCGGACTCCACAGCGAGACGAAGAACTACGTGCCCAAGCTGATCGCGGCGACGATCATCGCCAAGGAGCCGGAGAAGTTCGGGTTCCGCTGGGTGCCCCGCGCGGAATCGATCGAGTGGGCCACCGTGACCGTGCCCTCCTCGACCGACCTGGACGTCATCGCCGACGTGGCAGGTGTCCCGGCGGACGTGATCCGCGGCCTCAATCCCCATCTTCTCCGCGGCCGCACCCCGCCCGGCGAGATCAACTTCCCGGTCAAGATCCCCCCCGGGAGCGTGGAGACGTTCCGGGGCAACTTCGCCCGGCTGACTCCCGAGGAACGGACCCGGCCGCCCCTGGTGCATCTGGCGCGGGCGGGAGAGACCCTGGCGGGGATCGCCTCGGCCTACGACGTGAGCCTGGCCGATCTGGCACGCGAGAACGACCTCGGCGTGCGGTCCTCGCTGGAGGGGGGCGAACGGCTGGTCATCCCCGGGCGGACCGCGGCTTCGGGAGCCGCTTATCCGGACCTGGGCGTCGAGAGTGTGGCCGAGCTCGAGCCGTCGTCCGAAGTAGCTCCCGAGGCCGCGGAGGGCGAGCCGATTCCGGCGGCTCTGGTGCCGCGCAGGGAGGTCGCCAGGAGCGAGCCCGGACCCGGCGGCTCGGCACCGGACCTGGCGCCGCCGAACGCCGCTCGAGCGCGGGTGATCCACCGCGTCCGGTCCGGTGAGACCCTCGCCTCGATCGCCCGCCGGTACGGCGTCTCGGTGTCCGTCCTCCGGAGCTTCAACGGCCTCGACGGGGATCGGATCGTGGCCGGCAGCCGCCTCGGCATCCCCTGACCCCGGTTGCCTAGCCGCCTTCGCCCGGTCGTCCTAGACTCATCCCGATGTTGCAGAAAGCGGCCCTTCCGGTGGCCGAGGCGCAGCGGAGGATCCTGGCGCGCGTCCCGCGGCTGCCCGTGGAACGGATCGCCATCCGCGATGCCCTGGGCCGCGTGCCTGCCGAGCCGGTGATCTCGCGCCTCGACCTCCCCCCCTGGGACAATTCGGCGATGGACGGCTACGCGGTGCGCGCCGCCGACGTCCACGCCGGCGAGCGGGTGCCGGTGGCCCTCGACCTGCCGGCCGGGTCGACCGCGGGACAGGTCCTGCCGGCGGGCGCGGCGGCCCGCATCATGACCGGGGCCCCGCTGCCCGAAAACGCCGACGCGATCGTGCCCATCGAAACCTCGGCCGGTCCGCGAGGG
>DASRVA010000141.1:0-12084 GCA_035687745.1 Gemmatimonadota bacterium | reverse complement strand
GTAGACGGCCCGGCGGCCGGTCTCCTCTGCCGCCCGATCGATCGCCAGGGCGCAGGCGGCGACCCGGGCGGCGAGCGGGCAGCCCGGCGCGTCGGCCAGGCCGTGGTCGTCCTTGACGAGGTCGACCCCGGCCGCCGCCAGCAGGTGGCAGAGGTCGGCCAGGTCCTCCGGCGGGAGGCCCATCGGCTTCAACGCCACGCACGAAAGCGCCCGCCCCCGGACGCCGCACGCTTCCCGCAGACCGCGGATCCCGAAGCCCGGCCCTCCCAGGGCTCCCAGCAGGGGGGCCGGAAGATCGACGTCGACCAGCTCGACGTCCCCCTGAAGGGAGACGTTCCCGAACAGAACGTTCAGGAGCTGGGCCGGGTCGCCGGCCGCGGCCTCGAGCGGGAATTCGAGCCGCGCCAGATGGGACCTCTCGTCCAGCGGCTCGACCGCGGTCACGCGGGCCGTCAGCCCGTGCTCGGCGGCCTTGCCGGTCAGGGCTTCCCGCGGCAGCTCCACGGTCTGCTCCAGCGCCAGCTCGCCGGCGCGGCGCGCCGGGTCGGCTGAGTTCCGGATCCGGTACGTGGCCCGTATGGACTCCACGGGTCGGAGACTATCGGAGCCCGGGGCACCCCGCCAGCACGCGGGACCGGCAGCGCCCCTGGCCCAACGTCTCGCCGGCGGCCACCTTTTTCCGTGCGACTCGGATCGCGGATGAACCCTTCGCCTGGAGCGTGGCATGGCCTTGTGGGGAGAGAAGTGCGTCCGTTGCGGAGATCAGCGTACCCGGCACACCTACGAGGGGCTCCCGACGTGCGAGCCCTGCGAGGAGAAGCTCGTGGCTCGGATCAAGGCTGACGCCGAGACGCCGCGGCGCTGCCTGCTCGACGGCAAGGTCATGACGAAGGAGATCGTCCTCAACCTGGTCCTCGACCGCTGCCCGGCCTGCCAGGGAGTGTGGCTGGACGGGGGTGAGCTCGAGCTCCTGCGGGAGGGACTCGAGCGTGGAATGGCCGCGGACTTCGCGCGCGCCATCGTCCCGCCCTTCTGACCCTCAGGGGATTCGGCGTCCGGCCCGCTCGACGTTCAGCTCGATGACGTTGCCGTCCGGATCGGTGACGTAGATCTGGGACCACGGCGTGACGTTCATCGGGCTCTCCTTCATCGGCACGCCGTACGCGAGCAGACGCGCCACGGCCTGATCGTAGTCACGGACCCGCACCGCGAAGTGCCCGTCGCGGGAGTCGACCTGGGTCGTCCCGCGCAGGCTGCGGGGCGAGGAGTGGACGATCAGATGGAGCTGGCCATTGCCGAGCCCGTACCAGGCGCCGGGGAAATCGAAAGCCGGGCGCTCGAGCTCCTCGAGGCCCAGGACCTCGCCGTAAAAATGCTTCGCCCGATCGAGGTCGGTCACCGACAGGGCGACGTGGTGGAGGGAGTCGATCATGACGTCGGGAAACCCAGATCCCTCCCCCTGAGCCGCGGGTCCGGCCAGCGCGCGGTGACGACCTTCCCCCGCGTGTAGAACCGGACGCCTTCCATCCCGTGGACGTGGGCGTCGCCGAAGAGGGAGTCCTTCCAGCCGCCGAACGAGTGGTAGGCCATCGGGACCGGGATCGGCACGTTGATCCCGACCATGCCGACCTGGATCTCGCTCTGGAAGCGCCGGGCGGCGCCGCCGTCATCGGTGAAGACCGCCACCCCGTTGGCCCACGGGCTCGCGTTCACGAGCTCGACCGCCTCGTCGTAGCTCCCGACCCGCACGACGGAGAGGACGGGACCGAAGATCTCCTCCCGGTAGATCGACATCTCGGGCCGCACGTGGTCGAACAGACAGGGCCCCAGGAAGAATCCTCGCCGTCCCTCGATTTCGATCCCGCGGCCGTCCACGGCCAGGCTCGCACCGTCGGCGACGCCTTCCTCGACCAGCCGGCTCACGCGCTCCAGGTGCTGGCCGGTGACCAGCGGACCCATCTCGCTCGCCTCGTCCATCCCGTCGCCGACCCGGATCCCGCGCATCCGCTCCTCGACCAGCGGCACCACGCGATCGGCCGCGTCGCCGACAGCGACCAGGACCGAGATCGCCATGCACCGCTGCCCGGCCGACCCGAACGCGGCGTTCACCGCCGAGTCCGCCGCCAGCTCCATGTCGGCGTCGGGGAGGACCACCATGTGGTTCTTGGCGCCGCCCAGGGCCTGCACGCGCTTGCCGTTTCGGGTTCCGGTCTCGTAGACGTGGCGCGCGACCGGCGTCGAGCCCACGAAGCTGACGGCCGCGATCCCCGGGTGCTCCAGGATCCGGTCGACGGCTACGCGGTCGCCGTGGACGACGTTGAAGACGCCCGCCGGGAGCCCCGCCTCCTGCCACAGCTCGGCCGCGATCAGGGACGGCGACGGGTCCTTCTCGGACGGCTTCAGCACGAACGCGTTTCCGGCCGCGATCGCGATCGGGTACATCCACATCGGCACCATGACCGGGAAGTTGAACGGGGTGATCCCCGCCACGACCCCCAGCGGCTGGCGCACCGTCCAGCTGTCGACTTCGGTCGACACGTTCTCCGAGAACTCGCCCTTCAGGAGCTGCGGGATCCCGCACGCGAACTCGACCACCTCGAGGCCGCGCTGGACCTCGCCGCGGGCATCGGCCAGCACCTTCCCGTGCTCCTGGACGATGGCGCGGGCGAGGTCCTCGCTACGCGCCCGGACCAACTCGGCGAACCGGAAGAGGATGGCCGCGCGGCGGCCGAGCGGCGTCCGTCCCCATTCGCGGGACGCATCGGACGCAGCCGCCACCGCGCGGTCGACGTCCTCGACGGAGGCGAACGGCACCTCCTTCGTGGCCGTACCCGCCGCCGGATCGTACACGACGCCGGCGCGCCCGCCGTCCCCCGGATCTTCCCGCCCCCCGATCCAGTGATGGAGCCGCAGCAACTCGCCTGTCACCCGACCGGACACCTCTGTCGTGGCCTTCTGTTCTGCCTGCTTCATTTCCATTTCTCCTCCAGCCTGCTTCCAGCGTGCCTCCCATACGTTAGCGGGCTGTTCAAGATGGGCGCGACCCGCTCGCCCATTTTCAACAGCCCGCCGGCGAAGCCGTGGATCCGCGGACGACGAGGGAGGGCTGCATGAGCACATGCCGCCCCTCCACGCGCCCCTCCCTCAGCCGCTCCAGCAAGAGCGCCACCGCCGTCCGTCCCATCTCCGGCCGGGGCTGGTCCACGGTGGTCAGATGGATGTGCCGGACGGCCGCCAGCGCCGTGTTGTCGTACCCCACGACCGACACGTCGGCGGGGACGCGGATCCCGTGCTCGGAGAGCGCGCTCAGCGTGCCGATCGCCGACAGGTCGTTGGCCGCGAAGATCGCGGTCGGCGCGCGGCCCTCCGTGAACAGGGCCGTCACCCCCTGCCGCCCGCCATCCTCGGTGTAGCTCCCCGGCGCGATCCGGACGTGCGCCTCCAGGCCATGCTTCCGCATCGCGCGCTCGTAGCCCCTCCGGCGCTCGCGGGATCCCGCCCCGTCCCCGCCGTCGATGTGGGCGATCCGCTGATGCCCCAGCGAGACCAGGTGGGCGACCGCCAGGACCGCCCCCGCCACGTCGTCGTTGGCGACGCTGTCCACACTGGAGACCCGGGTCCGCCGGGCGACCAGCACGACCGGCAGCTCGCGACTCGCCTGTACGATCGTCCGCATGGGGAGAACGGGGCTGGCCAGGATGAGCCCCTCGGCCCGCAGCTCCAGCATCGTCTCGAGCGCCTTCGCCTCGGACAGCTCCACCCGGTCTCCGGTGCCGAGGATCGTGCGGTAGCCGTACGCGCCGGCCTCGGCCTGGATCCCGTCGATCACCTCGGCGAAGAACGGGTTGTGGAGGTCCGACAGGAGCACCCCCACCAGCGACGTCCGCTGCCGGACCAGGCTCCGGGCGGCGGCGTTGGGGCGATAGCCGAGCTCGGCGGCCACGCTCAGCACCCGCTGGCGCTTCTCGTCGCTCACGTGGGGCGCGTTCCGCATGACCAGCGAGACGAGCGACTTGGAGACGCCCGCCGCTTCCGCGACGTCGACGATCGTGGGGCGGTTCACCGCCCGCTCAGGATCGGTTGACACATGGCCCGATGTTAACACATCTTGGCCGGAAGTGGAACGTTCCACACGTTACCGTCTAGAGAGGACTGCATGCGGATCGGGGTCATCGGGCTGGGTCGGATCGGGCTGTACCACGCGCGCGTCCTCAAGGATCATCCGGAGGTCGAGGCCCTCCTCCTGACCGACCTCGATCCGGACCGCTCGCGGAAGGCCGCCGAGGAGCTGGAAGGCGTCCACGTGGAGACGGTCGACGAGCTCCTCGAACGGGTCGACGCGGTCGTCGTCGCCTCGTCGACGGATACCCACGCGGCCTTGATCCACGCCGCCGTCGACGCGGACCTGCCCACCTTCTGCGAGAAGCCGATCGCCCTGGACCTCGCCTCGACGAGGCAGGTCGTCGAGCACGTCCGCGAGGCCGGGGCGACGGTCCAGATCGGGTTCCAGCGCCGGTTCGACGCCGGCTTCCAGGCCGCCCGGCAGGCGCGGGCGGACGGCACACTGGGCCGGGTCTACGTGGTCCGGATGGCCGGGCACGACCCCTATCCTCCCCACGAGAGCTACCTGCCCGGCTCGGGCGGGATCTTCCGTGACCTCCACATCCACGACTTCGACATCGTGCGCTGGGTGCTGGGGCAGGACGTGGTCGAGGTGTTCGCCAAGGGGGCCGTGCTCGCCGATCCCATGTTCGGGCGCCACGACGATGTCGACACGACGGCGGCCACGCTCGCCTTCGAGGACGGGGCGCTCGGCGTCATGACCGGGACCCGTCACGATCCGCTCGGCTGTGACGTCCGGCTCGAGATCTTCGGAAGCGGCGACAGCGTGGTCGTCGGCTGGGACGACCGGACGCCGCTGCGGTCGATCGAGCCGGGGATGCCGCCCGCCCCCGAGCGGCCGTACTCGCTCTTCCTCGACCGCTTCGACGGCGCCTACCGGCGCGAGCTGGCCGCGTTCGTCGACGTCGCCCGCGGGCGGGCGGCGAGCCCGTGCACGGTCGAGGACGCGGAGATCGCCCTCCGGGTCGCCCTGGCGTGCGACCGGTCCCGCCGCGAGGGGCGGCCCATCCGTGTCGTGGAGGTGCCCGCGTGAAGAGCCCCCTCAAGATCGCCGCGGCGCCGATCACCTGGGGGGTCAGCGAGGTGCCCGGCTGGGGACGCCAGCTCGACGCGGGGCGGGTCCTCGCCGAGATCGCCCGCGCGGGCCTGGTCGCCACCGAGCTCGGTCCGCACGGGTTCCTGCCCGAGGACCCGGCCGAGATCGAGGCCCGGCTGGCGGCCTACGGGCTCGCCCTGGTGGGCGGGTTCGTGCCAGCCGTCCTGCACCGCGCCGAGGTCCAGGACGAGGAGCTCGCGCGGGTCGAGGCGGACGCGCGGAGCCTCGCCGACGCCGGCGCGGGGGTCCTGGTCCTGGCCGCCCGGAGCGGTGCCCCCGGATACGACGTTTCCCGGACCCCGACCGAGGCCGAGTGGGAGACCCTCCGGCGAGGGGTCGCCGCGACGCTCGGGATCGGGCGCCGGCACGGGCTGGTGGTAGCCGTCCACCCCCACGTCGGGACCCTGATCGAGAAGGAGGCCGAGATCCGGCGCCTCCTCGAGTCGACCGGGGCGCCCCTCTGCCTCGACACCGGGCACCTGACGGTCGCCGGGGTCGATCCGCTGCGGGTCGCGCGCGAAGCGGCGGGCCGGATCGCCCACGTCCACCTCAAGGACGTGGACCGCGCGCTGGCGGCTCAGGTCCGGAGCGGCGGGCTCGGCTATCACGAAGCCGTCCGCCGGGGGCTCTACCGGCGGCTCGGGGAGGGCGACGTCGACGTCGCCGGCGTGGTGGAGATCCTCCGCGAGCAGGGATACGATGGCTGGTACGTGCTCGAGCAGGACCTGGTGATCGAGGGAGACGGGGACGGCGGCCGTCCGCTCGAGAACGCGCTCCACAGCGTGCGCTTCCTCAGCCGGTGGATGGCGGCATGACGTTCGACGTCCTCACGATCGGCCGCGTCTCGGTCGACCTCTATCCGGCGGAGAGCGGGGTGCCGCTGGCCGAGGTCCGCTCCTTCCACCGCTTCCTGGGGGGCGGGCCGACCAACGTGGCGGTGGCCGCGGCGCGGCTCGGACGGCGCTCGGCGGTGATCACCAAGGTCGGCCGGGAGGGGTTCGGTCCCTACGTCCGGGCGGCGCTCGCCGGGTTCGGCGTCGACGACCGGTACGTCGGGACCCACCCTGAGCTCCTGACGCCGATCGTCTTCTGCGAGCTGTATCCCCCGGACCACTTCCCGATCATCTTCTACCGCGAGCCCAAGGCGCCGGACCTGGACATCGGGGAAGACGACGTCGACCTGGACGCCGTCCGGGCGGCTGGCGTCTTCTGGACCACCGGCACGGGCCTCTGCGAGGAGCCGAGCCGCGGGACGACGCTGGCCGCGCTCCGGGCGCGGGGGCGGCGGGCGCACGCCGTGCACGATCTCGACTGGCGCCCCATGTTCTGGGCCTCGGAGGAAGAGGCGCGACCGCTCCAGCTCGAGGCGCTCCGGTGGGCGACCGTCGCGGTCGGGAACCGGGCCGAGGTCGCGCTGGCGGTGGGCGAGGGGAGCCCGGAGACGCAGGCCGGGCGGCTCCTCGCGCTCGGCGTCGATCTGGCGTTCGTCAAGCTGGGGCCCGAGGGGACCCTGGTCGCGTGGGAGGGGGGCGCCGAGCGCGTGCCCGCCGTGCCGGTCGAGGTCGTCAACGGGCTGGGCGCCGGCGACGCCTTCGGCGGGGCCGTCTGCCACGGCCTCCTGGGCGGGTGGGATCCGGTCCGGATCGCCCGCTTCGCCAACGCGGCCGGCGCCCACGTGGCCGCCCGCCTGGCATGCGCCGACGCGATGCCGACCGAGGCCGAGGTTCTCGATCTCCTGGACGGCGCGGGCAAGCCCGCGCCCTGACCCTGCGACAGGACGGATCGATGCTCGACGACGATCGCTTCCGCTCCCTGATCGACGACCGCGCCCGGCATCCGGAGCGGATCGCCGAGCGGGCGCACGCCCGCCGCCGCCGCCCCCTGCTGGGCGAAGCGGGGAGCTTGTTCCTGGTCGCCGCCGACCACGCCGCGCGCGGGATCCTCAAGGCCGGCGATCGGCCGATGGCGATGGCCGACCGGCGTGAGCTGCTCGAGCGCATCCTGACCGCGCTCGACCAGCCGGGCGTGGACGGCCTCCTCGGAAGCCCCGACGTGATCGAGGACCTGCTCCTCCTGGACGCCCTCCACGAGAAGGTCGTGATCGGAACGATGAACCGGGCCGGCCTGGCCGGCGCCACCTGGGAGCTGGACGACCGGTTCACCGCCTTCGACGCCGAGCAGGTCGAGGCGATGGGCCTGGAGGGCGGGAAGATGCTGATCCGGCTGGACATGGCCGACCCGGGGACGCTGGCGACGCTCGAGGCGGCGGCCCGCGCGGTCACCGCCCTCGCCCGCCGGCGGCGGATCGCGCTGGTCGAGCTCCTCCCGGCGGCGCGGGAGGGGGACGGAACGCTCCGGATCCTCAAGGATCCGGACGCTCTCGTCCGGGCGATCGGGGTCGGCTCGGCTCTCGGCGTCACGTCGGCCTGGACCTGGCTCAAGATCCCCGTCGTCGACGACATGGAGCGCGTCATGGCCTCGACCACCCTGCCGACCCTCCTCCTGGGGGGCGATCCGGGCGACCGGGCGCAGGAGGTGTTCGAGGGGTGGCGGCGGGCGCTGGCGATCCCCCAGGTGCGAGGCCTGGTCGCCGGCCGGACGCTCCTCTTCCCGCCCGACGGGGACGTCGTCCGGGCGGTGTCCGAGGCGGCCTCGATCGTACACGGTCGATGACGTCAGGGCCGCGTCTCCACCTGCCACGCGGCACGGCCGGGGCGGACGGCGATCCGGTCGCGATCACCCCCGACTCGGCCGGCTGGCGTTACACGGGGCTCAGGGTGATCGAGCTCGAGCCCGGGGCGACGCGCGAGCTCGAGACCGGGGACCGGGAGATGCTGGTCGTCCCGCTCGAGGGAGGGTGCGTGATCGAGGTCGACGGCGAGAGGTTCGAGCTGGAGGGCCGGTCCGGCGTCTTCGACCGGGTCACGGATTTCGCGTACGTCCCGATCGGCGCCACCCTCCGCCTCCGGAGCGCCGGAGGCGGCCGGTTCGCGCTCCCCTCGGCGCGGGCCGGGCGCCGGTTCCGGCCCGCTTACGGTCCGGCCGACCGGGTGCCGGTCGAGGTCCGTGGGACGGGGCCGGCCACCCGCCAGCTCACCAACTTCTTCGCGCCGGGGGTGATGGAGGCCGAGCGGCTGGTCGCGGTCGAGGTCCTGACCCCCGCGGGCAACACCTCTTCGTATCCGCCCCACAAGCACGACGCCGCGACGCCCGGCGGCGAAGCCGAGCTCGAGGAGATCTACTACTACCGGTTCGACCGGCCGCACGCGTTCGGGCTCCACCGGACGTACGCCGCCGACGGCGGCTTCGACATCACGGCCGCGGTCCATGACGGCGACGTGTTCCTCGTGCCGCGGGGCTTCCACGGCCCGTGCGCGGCCCTGCCCGGCTACCCCATGTGGTACCTGAACGTGCTGGCCGGCCCGGCCGCCGAGCGCTCGCTCGCGTACAGCGACGACCCCGATCACGCGTGGATCCGCCCGTCGTGGGACGCCGAAGCACCGGACCCGCGCGTGCCCATGACGACCGCCGCCGGACGGCGGGCTCCGTGACCGTCGTCCGGCTCACGATGGCGCAGGCGCTGGTCCGCTGGATGGCCGCCCAGCGGGTCGAGCGGGACGGGGTCGAGCGCCCCTTCTTCGCCGGCGTGTGGGGGATCTTCGGCCACGGGAACGTGGCCGGGATCGGCCAGGCGCTCCACCAGGAGGCCTCGCTGCGCTACGTCCTCTCGCGGAACGAGCAGGCTCAGGTCCACGCCGCCGCCGGCTACGCCCGGATGACGAACCGGCTCCAGACCTGGGCCTGCACGTCGTCGATCGGCCCGGGCGCCACCAACATGCTGACGGGCGCGGCCGGGGCGACCATCAACCGGCTTCCCGTCCTCCTTCTCCCCGGCGACACGTTCGCGAGCCGCCGGCCGGACCCCGTCCTCCAGCAGCTCGAAGTTCCAGGCGCGCCTGGCGTCACGGTCAACGACGCCTTCAGATCCGTCTCCCGCTACTGGGACCGGCTGACACGCCCCGAGCAACTCGTGGCCGCGGCCCCCGCCGCGATGCGCGTCCTGACCGATCAGGCCGACACCGGCGCCGTCACGCTGGCGCTTCCGCAGGACGTCCAGACTGAGGCGTTCGACTATCCGGCGCGGCTGTTCGAGAAGCGGGTCTGGCGGATCGAGCGGCCGCGCCCCGATCGGGCCGCGCTGGCCGAGGCGGTTGCGCGCGTCCGCGGCGCCCGCCAGCCGCTGATCGTCGCCGGCGGCGGCGTGATCTACGCCGAGGCGACGGACGCACTGGCACGGCTCGTCGAGGCGACCGGGATCCCGGTGGCGGAGACGATGGCCGGCAAGGGGGCGCTTCCCTGGGACCACCCCTCCGCGCTGGGAGCGATCGGCGTCACCGGAACCCCCGGCGCCAACCGGATCGCCCGCGAGGCCGACCTCGTGCTCGGAGTGGGGACCCGCTGGACCGACTTCACGACCGCCTCGAAGACCGCCTTCCAGAACCCGGACGTCCGGTTCGTGAACGTCAATGTGGCCCGCTTCGACGCCTTCAAGATGGCCGGGCTCCCGCTGGTGGCGGACGCCCGCGCCGCGCTCGAGGAGCTGGCCGGGGCGCTCGAGGGATGGTCGGTGGAGGACGACTACCGGGAGCAAGTCCGGCGCCACGCCCGCGAGTGGGACGAGGAGGTGGCGCGGATCCACGCGCTCGGCCACGCGCCCCTTCCGAGCCAGGGCGAGGTGATCGGGGCCGTCAACCGGGCCGCGGGGCCGCGCGACGTGGTCGTGGCCGCCGCCGGAAGCCTCCCCGGCGACCTCCACAAGCTGTGGCGGTGCCGGGATCCCAAGGCGTATCACGTGGAGTACGGCTACTCGTGCATGGGGTACGAGGTGGCCGGCGGGCTGGGGGTCAAGATGGCGGCCCCCGACCGCGAGGTGTTCGTGATGGTCGGCGACGGCTCATGGCTCATGATGTCCTCCGAGGTCGTCACCTCGCTCCAGGAGGGGGTCCGGCTGATCGTCGTCCTGATCGACAACCACGGCTTCGCGTCGATCGGGGGCCTCTCCGAGGCGGTGGGCTCGGGCGGCTTCGGCACGCGCTACCGGCGTCGCCGCGAGGGCGAGATCGACCTCGCGGGGGAGATCCTGCGGGTGGACTTCGCGGCCAACGCGGAGTCGCTCGGGGCGCGCGCGGTGCGCGCGCGGACCATCACCGACCTCGAGGCCGCGCTGGCCGAGGCCCGCGAGGCGGACCGGACCACGGTCCTCACGATCGAGACCGACCCCTCCGTGGCGGTCGGCTCGTTCGAGTCGTGGTGGGACGTGGCGGTCGCCGAGGTGAGCGAGCAGGAGCCGGTACGGGACGCCCGCGCCCGTTACGAGGAGGAACACCGGAAGGAAGGCTGGTTCGTGTGAAGATGGGTCATGGATTCACGCTTGGCGTTCTCGCCCTCGTCGCCGCCTGCGCCCATCGCGGGGCGGAGCAGAGGGAGACCCGCGCCCAAGAGATGGTCGCCGTCGAGCGGCCCGCGCTCGTCGTCATGCTGGTCGTCGACCAGCTCAGCCAGGAGCTCCTGGACCGCCACGAAAGCGCCTTCACCGGCGGGCTGCGGCGGCTCATCGACGACGGTCGGTGGTACGTCAACGCCACACACGACTTCGCGGGCACGAACACGGCGCCCGGCCATGCCACCCTTTCCACGGGCACCTATCCGTCACGTCACGGGGTGGTGGCCAACGAGTGGCACGAACTGATCGACGGCGCGTGGCTGGAGGTCTCGAACGTCGGCGCCTCGACGGTCCAGATCATCGGTCACCCTGACCTCGCCGGGGTTTCGCCGGGTCAACTGATGCGGACCGGTCTCGCCGACTGGATGCTGGCCGCGGATCCCCGGACGCTCGTCTCTTCGGTTTCGTCCAAGGACCGCGGCGCCGTACATCCCGCCGCCCATGTCCGCGGTCAGGTCTACTGGTTCGAGAACGAGGTCGGTGCGTTCGTCACTTCAACCTACTATCGCGACCGCACTCCGGATTGGATCGACCGCTTCAACGGGGAGGTGATGGCCGCGCACCGGAGCGACACGCTGTGGACGAGCAGAGTGCCTCCCGCAGAGGCCTGGCGCAGCGACCCCGATACGGCCGCCTTCGAGGGCGACGAGGCGAGCCCCCACTTCCCGCATCGGTTCGGTGCACCGGGGGAGCGCACGGTCTTCTGGGAGTGGTTCGAGCGGACGCCGATGCTCGACGCGGCCACGCTCGACCTCGCCCGGATCATCGTCCGGGAAACCGGCCTGGGAAAGGACTCCGTCCCGGACTTCCTCAACGTCTCGTTGTCCCAGACCGACCGCGTCGGGCACGATTACGGACCGCTCTCCCGCGAGCAGCTCGATAACCTCCTGCGACTGGATCGCTCGTTGGGGGACTTCTTCGAGTTCCTCGACGCCACGGTCGGGGAGGGACGGTGGACGGCAGCCATGTCCGCCGATCACGGCGTGCTCGTCACCGGGCAGGATCAGCGGACCGCGGACCGGTCGAACACCCGCCGCTGGACGTCCGACGAGGAAGCGTCGTTCGAGGCCGTGTGTCCCGAGGAGCCCCGAAGCGCTGGCGGATCAGCGTCCGGCCCTGGGGTCGTCGACTCCCTCGCGGGCCTCGACTTCGTTGCGGCCGTCTACACCCACGACGATCTGCTGCGGGGAGAGCCGGCCGACAGCTTCGCGGTCCTGGAGCGGCGTTCGCTCTATCCGGGGCGAGCGCGGGAGGTGTGCAGCCCCCGGGGAGTCGAGGTCCGCTTCGACCCATGGTTCCTCGATCGCGAGCTGGGCGGCGGCCACGGAACACCCTACTGGTACGACCGTCACGTGCCCATGAT
>DASRVA010000140.1:0-17099 GCA_035687745.1 Gemmatimonadota bacterium | reverse complement strand
TGGGGCGGGGCGTTCACGCTGGTCGTGATCGCCATGCGGAAAGAGGGGCGGAAGAGCAAGCCGGGATCTGCGCCACGCCGGGCCTGATCCTGGGACGGACGGCCCTCCTCCTCGCCTGCGCCCTCCTCGGCCCGGGCAGCCCCGCGGCCGCCCAGGCCGGCGCGCGGGGGCCCGAGGCGATCGTGTCGATCGCGGCGCTCCGCACGGACGCCGACCTGGCGGCCCGCCACGAGGTGGCGTGGATCCCCGTGGTCGAAGGCCGGATCGGATGGCGGGTGACCTCTCAGGTGGCGCTGGCGGCGGGGGGGTGGCTCGGGCGGATCGACGCCGCCGCCGACACGCTCGATACGGGCCCCCTCGAGAGCCGCTCGCTGGTCGGCGCCGGGGTCGTTCTGGACCTGACCCCCTTGGCCGACCGGGGCGGCGCGACCCAGCCCCTCCTCCGCTTCGGCCTCGAATCGGTTCACGCCGACGACCGGCTGGACCGCGGGCCGGCGTTCGTGTTCGGCGCGGGGCTCGAGCGCCGGCTCGGCTCCGCGTGGGCCCTGGCCTTCCGCCTCGAGAATCGGTTCCTGACGATCGAGCGTGAGCCCGTCGACGGCGTGGCCACGAGCCGTGACGTGGCGTTGTGGTCGGGGAGCCTGGGACTGGCCTGGGGCCCGAGGTCATGACCGCCGCCGGGACACCGGCCGCGGGCGACCTGCCCGCCGCGCCGCCGCGGCGGGGGACGACCCGCTTCCTCCTCGTGCGCCACGGGGAGACCGGTCTCAACCACGAGGGACGCTGGCAGGGCGCGGGTTCGGACCCGCCGCTGAACGAGAAGGGGCGGCTCCAGGCGCGGGAGCTCGCGCGCCGGCTGGCCGGTCGTCCCATTGCCGCGCTCTACACCTCGCCCCAGCGCCGCGCCCGCGAGACCGCGGTCATCGTGGGCGAGTGCCTCGGTCTCGAACCGCATCTCGTGGACGCGCTACACGAGCTCGACCACGGAGAGTGGGAGGGGAAGACCCAGGCCGAGGTTCTGGCCCGATGGCCCGAAGCCTACCGCGCCTACGAAGGGGCGCCGTGGGATACCCCGCGCCCCGGCGGGGAGTCCTACGAGGACCTCGGCAACCGTCTCTGGCCGGCCCTCGAGGAGCTCGCGGACCGCCATCGCGGGGAGGAGATCGCGACCGTCACCCATGGTGGTCCGATCCGGCTCGTCCTCAGCCGGGTCCTCGAGCGCCCGCTCACCGAGCGGCATCTCTTCGGGGTCGACAACGCGAGCGCCTTCGCGGTCGAGGAGTCGGGCGGGCGCTGGCGGACCGCGGCGGTCACGACTTGAGGCGGTATCCCACCTTGAAGAGGTGGACGGTCCAGCCGAACAGGAAGGCCGCCAGCCCGACCGTGATCAGGAACGACAGCCACGGGCTCGCGTCGGCCACTCCCAGCACCCCGTAGCGCAGTCCGTTCACCATGTAGAAGATCGGGTTGAAGAGGGACAGGCCCCTCCAGAAGTCGGGCAGCATGTGGATGGAGTAGAAGACGCCGCCCAGGAACACCAGAGGCGTGATCAGGAAGTTGAGGAGCACCATGACGTGGTCCCACGACTCCGCCCACAGCGCCATGACGAGGCCGGCACAGGAAAGCAGCGCGCTCACCACCACCATGAACCCCAGCGCGACCCCCGGGTGGGCCATAGGAAGGTCGGCGAAGACGAGACCCACGCCGAGGACCAGCGCCCCCACGACCAGGCCGCGCACCATAGCCCCAATCGTGTACGCGAGGACGATCTCCCAGTACGACATCGGCGCGATCAGCACATCGTCGATGTACCCTTCGTGACGGGCCATGAACAGCGACGACGAGGAGTTGGAGTAGGAGCTCGTGATGATGCCCATCATCGCCAGCCCGGGAAGGATGTACTCCGTGTACGGAAAGCCGTCGATGAGGCGGATCCGGGAGCCCAGCGCCTCGCCGAAGATCAGGATGTAGAGCAGCGGCGAGAGGACGGCCGGAAACACAGTCTGCTTCCAGAGGCTCAGGAAGCGCGTCACCTCGCGGCGGGTCAGCGTCCAGAACCCGATCGCCCACTCGCGGCGATAGCCGACCCTGCTCACGTGAACTCTTCCTCCCCGGCGGGCCGGGCGTCCGTGTCGACGTCGATCGACCGCCCGGTCAGCCGAATGAAAACCTCCTCCAGGCTCGACTCCACGATCCGCACCTCATCGATCTTGAGGTCGGCGGCGTACAGGTCCTCCAGAACCCCCGGCAGGATGCGTCGAGGGTGGGGGGCGGAGATCGACAGGAGCCGGCCCTCGAGTCGCGGGGCGTGCGGGTCGAGCGTGGCGGGGAGCCCGTCGGTCGGCCCCTGGACGAGCTCGATCTCGAGCCGGCGGTCGCCGCCCGCCTCGACCAGCCGCTGCGGCGTGTCCTGCGCCACGATCCGTCCCCGATCGATGATCGCCACCTCGTCGCAGAGGGCTTCCGCCTCCTCGATGTAGTGGGTGGTCAGGAGGACCGTCTTCCCCTGCCGGTTGAGCTCCCGGAGATAGGTCCAGAGCGAGCGCCGGAGCTCAACGTCCACCCCCGCGGTCGGCTCGTCCAGGATCAGGATTTCGGGGTCGTGGATCATGGCCTTGGCGATCACGAGCCGGCGCTTCATCCCGCCCGACAGGCGGTGGATCTTGTGGTCCGCCTTGTCGGAAAGACCGAACCGCTCGAGCAGCCGATCCGCCCTCCGGGACGCGTCGTCGCGGGCGATCCCGTAGTAGCCGGCCTGGAGGATCAGGATCTCGCGGATCGGGAAGAAGCGGTCGAACCGGAATTCCTGGGGGGAGAGACCGATGGCGCGCCGGGTGGACCGGTAGTCACGCGCGACATCCCGCCCGACGACCTGCACGTCGCCGCGCCGGAAGGTGACGAGCCCCGTCAGGATGTGGATGGTGGTGGACTTTCCGGCCCCGTTCGGCCCCAGAAGACCGAAGAACTGACCCGGACGGATCGTCAGATCGATCCCGCCGAGGGCCTGCACGGACCCGTAGCTCTTGTGCAGGTCGCGGATCCGGACGGCGGGCACGGGCTCGCTCACGCGCGGGAACCTAGCGGAGCGGTTGCGGACATCCAAAAACCGAAAGGCCCCGCCCAGGGGCGAGGCCTTCGGTGTTTAGGCCAGGAGGAAACGGGCCTAACGCTTCCCGACCCCCCCGTAGTCGACCGGGACCGGAGGGCGTCGGTTCATGCAGTTTACCGCCTCCGGGGGGAAAGTCAAGGGTGGCTCGAGACCCTCTGGAGAGGAGAGATCGATGTCCTTCAAAGGTAGTCATTGATGGTCTATTGGTGGGACCCCGAAAGAAGTTTCGGGAGCCACTTGCGCGACGTGGTCGAAACAGCAAAATTGTATCCACAACGTATGAGGTCCCCGACCTTCGCCCGATGGCCGGTCCTCACGGGCGCGGTCTCCACGATCGCCGCCCTGGCGATCGCGGGCTGTGCCTCCCGGGCGCCCCTTCGCCCCTCGATCCCCGAGACTCCCGTCAACTACTACGTGCGCGTCGACCGCGCGACCGCCACCGGCTACGAGGTCTCGGTGGCGTTCGATGAGGTGAACGCCGACTCCATCGACTTCTATCTGCCGGCCTGGACGCCCGGACGCTATCTGGCCGACCGCCGGCCCGAGGTCGAGAGCTTCTCGGTCCGTGAGGGCCACGGCGAGCCGATCGCCATGCGACGCCTGGAGGACCGCCGCTGGCGGATCTATCCTGGCCAGGCCCGCTACGTGACGATCGGCTACCGTGTCCCGATCGCCGTGGACCCCGAGGCCGGCCGGGCGTTCGCCACGCTGCTCGAGCTGAGGGGCGGCTACGTCACGGGCGCCGCCCTCTTCGGCACGCTGCTGGGCCACGAGTCCCGGCCGGTCCAGGTCTCGTTCGAGGTGCCCCGGGACTGGAGCGTCGTGACCCCGCTCCGGGAGCTCAGCCGGAATCGCTGGTCCGGCGCCTCGTTCGACGTTCTGCCGGGCACCCTCTTCGCGCTGGGGGACCGGATGACGGACTACAAGCTGTTCGTCGCCGGCAAGCCCCATCAGGTGGTCATCCAGGGTTCGCCGCGCGGGTTCGCGCCGGATTCGCTGCTCAAGCTCGTCAACGAGACGATCGAGCTCGGCACGCGCTTCTACGGGGCGCCGCCGTACGAACGGTATCTGTTCGCCTTCCACTTCGTGGAGCCCGGCGTCACCGGCCTCGGAGCCACCGGGCAGGCGACCGGCGCCTCGTTCTTCCTGCCGCCCATGGACGGCGACCAGGTGCGTCAGGCCGGGATCGGCTCGCTCCTGCTCCACCAGTACCTGCACGCCTGGTACCCGGGCGCCTTCGGGCCGGCGGCCCTGCTCGATCCCAACTTCCTGGCGTCCCCGGACGTGCCCGGGGCATGGTTCCTCGAAGGCGCGGCCGAATACTACGCCCGCCTGCTGCCCGTCCGTTACGGCGCGGGTGGCACGCGGAGCTTCTACGAGGCGATGGGGGAGCTCCTGACGGTGTGGCGCCAGATGGGGCACGGCGCCTCGGTCGACCCGGCGGCCCTTCGGCCGGACGTCGCGGACGAGGCCGAGGTGGTGGTCGGGGGCGCGCTGGCCGCGCTGGTGATCGACATCGCCGTCCACGGCGACACGCGGGGCCAGCGCGGGCTCGACGAGCTGCTCGCCTTCCTCCAGCGGGGGACCCCGGTGGGAGGCTACCACGAAGGCGTCTGGGCCGAAGCCGCGACCTCGCTCGGCATCCCGGAGGCCGCCCTGAGCCCCCTGGTGACGGGCTCCCGGCTGTCGATCGAGTCGGGGCTCGCGCGGGCGGGACTGCGGTTGGTCACCCGGGCGGAAGCGCGCCAGACCCTCGGGGCGCGGCTGGTCGTCGAGCCCGCCTCCGGGACCGCCGTCCCGGATCCGCAGCGCGAGGCCGTGGCCCTCGAGTTCGGCGTGCCGTACGCACCTTCGCGCCACTTCGTGGTCCGGGACGTCGAGCCGAACGGCACGGCCGCCAGCGCCGGGCTCCGGGACGGCGACGTCCTGCTCCGGATCAACGATACGCCGGTCGGGCCGGACGAGACGATCGCCACCCGTTACTCACTCCGCCGCTACGTCCGCGAGGCGCCGGCCGGGTCCCCGGTCGCGTTCGACATCCTGCGCGACGGCATTCCCATGGAGCGCGAGGGCGCGGTCCGCCGGATCTCGGTGTCCGAGGTGGAGATCGAGGAGGTGCCGGGGTCGTCCGCGGCGGCGCTTGTCGTCAGGTCGGGGCTCCTCGACCGCGGCAGCACCGCCAGCCGCTGAGAAAAGGGCCGTTTCAGCGCCCGCCTAGTACGTCCAGGTGACGCCGCCTTCCAGGCGAAAGATCGACTCGTCCGCGATCAGGAACTTCCCCTCTACGAAGTACTTCCACCAGGTCCGCATGGGGATGTCCACGCCCCCGGTCAGGACCAGCGCCAGCTCCGTGTCGTCGTCGCCCTCGTCCTCGTCGCGGTTGATGTGCAGGAGCGCCAGCCCGCCGCCCGCGTAGGGGTCGATCCGCGACTCGGCGGGATCGACGGGAAACAGGTAGTGGGCCTCGCCGCCCACCACGAAGCTGATCGCGTCGTCCCCGAACCCGAGAACCAGCGGGGTCTGGATGCGGACCCGCTCCCAGGGCCGGCCCAGATCGAGATGGCCCCCGAGAAGGAACTGGGTCAGCTCGTCGTCGAGGGACACCCCGGCCCGGACCCCGTAGCCGCTCAGCGTGACCGAGTCCTGGGCGAGCAGGGCCGGGGAGGGGGCGAGGAGGGTGAGGGCGGCGGCGAGTACGATCGGCGCGCGGGACATGGATCCTCCGTGTGTTAGGTGGCGAGACTTGGAATGCCTGACGATGCCGGTCCAAGGATGGGGATCGATCCTACCCGCGAGCACCGGCGTTGTGCCGATGCTCCGCGAAGGGGTAATTTCGATCTTCTGAGCGCGATCATCAACGTACCATGCTCCCCCAGGAGGGCCTCGTGAACGAACAGAACCCGCCCCCGCCGTCGCCGCCCGAGGCCCGTCCGGTGGGCCAGGCGACGTCGACCGGTCTGGACCCCAAGCTGGCCGGGCTCCTCTGCTACATCCTGTCGCCCCTCACGGGGATCGTCTTCTTCCTGATCGAGAAGACCAATCCCGTGGTCCGATTCCACGCGGCGCAGTCGATCGTGTTCGGGATCGGAGCCGTCGTCGTCTGGGTCGCGATCGCGATCCTGTCATTCCTGTTCTATCAGATCGCCTGGTCGCTGGGCAGCCTGTTCACGCTGCTCCAGACGCTGGTGGGCATCGGGCTCTTCATCCTGTGGGTCGTGCTGTTGATCAAAGGTTACTCCGGAGAACGGTGGAAGCTGCCGGTGGTCGGAGACATGGCCGACCGTCTGGCCGCCAGCAAGGCCGGAGCGCAGTGAGCTTCGAAAGGAGGGTACTGACGTGAGATCGTTCGTCATCGGCCTGGCCCTGGCGGGCCTGACTCTGGCCCCGTCCTCCGCCCCGGCCCAGGTGAACCCCTACGGATCGAGCGGAAAGGGGAAGATCTACGGCCTCGACCTGACCGCTCTCCAGGGGCCGGACTCGGCTCCCGCACGCATCGTCATCGTGATGGACTTCTCGGGCTCCATGGCGGGGCAGTCCGGGGGCGGCGTGGAGCAGGAGGTCACCGGGCGTCTCGAGCGCGGTCTGGGTGGGCTGATCGGCGGCCGCGCCGGCGCCGAGGTCTCCGAGGAGCTCCGGGAGCGCCGCCAGAAGGCGGAGGAGGCGATCCGCGAGGTGGCGAGCGGGGTCGACGGGCTGCCCGACGGCACCTGGTTCAACGTCATCACGTTCGAGAGCCAGCCCCACCCCTGGCAGCCGTCGCTCGTCGAGGCCACCGACGAGATCAAGGACGAGGCCAAGGACTACTTCGACGACCTCGAGCCGACCGGCGGCACGGCCATGATCCCGGCCCTCGAGGAGGCGTTCGCCGAGGGGCCCGACTTCGTTATCCTGGTCAGCGACGGAGTGCCCAACGAAGGCCCCCAGGCCGTGCTCGATCGTGTCTCCGAGCTCAATGCCGATGATGCGGTCACGGTCCACACGATCGGGATCGGTCAGGATCTCGACCTGGACTTCATGAAGACTTTGGCCGAGCAGAACGGAGGGGAGATGTACGAGCGCGGGACCGGCATTCTCTGATCCCCGCCCGGCTCATCGTCAAGAAGCGTGACGGCGGCTCACTCACGGAAGGTGAGTGGGCCGCCTTCTTTGAGGGATACCTCGCGGGCGAGGTGAAGGAGTACCAGGTCGCCGCGCTGCTCATGGCGATCTACTTCCAGGGGCTGGATCCCGCCGAGACACACGCCCTGACCCGGATCATGATGGAGTCGGGCGAGCGGTGGACCTGGTCGGCCGAGGGTGGTCCGGTCGGCGACAAGCACTCCACGGGCGGGGTCGGCGACAAGGTGTCCCTGATCCTGGCCCCCCTCTGCGCGGCCTGCGGGGTCCGCGTGCCGATGGTCTCGGGAAGGGGTCTGGGCCACACGGCCGGGACCCTCGACAAGCTGGAGACGATCCCCGGGCTCCGGACCGACCTCGAGAAGGACGACTACGACCGGCTCCTGCGTGAGGTCGGCTTCGCGATGGGGGGGCAGACCGGGACCTTCGCGCCCCTCGACCGGGAGACCTACGCGCTCAGGGACGTGACCGGGACGATCGAGTCGATCCCGCTCATCACTGCGAGCATCATGTCGAAGAAGCTGGCCGAGGGGCTGGACGGCCTCGTGCTGGACGTGAAGTGGGGGGACGGAGCCTTCCTGCGGGAGCGCGAGCGGGCGGAGGAGCTGGCCCGCTCCATGATCGAGGTCGGGGAATCGTTCGGCGTCCGCACCGAGGCCCTCCTGACCGACATGGAGAGCCCGCTCGGCCGGACGGTCGGCCACGCGCTCGAGCTGAAGGAGGCCGTCGAGGTCCTCAAGGGGCGGGACCCGGAGCCCCGTCTCCTCGAGGTCACGACCGCGCTGGCCGAGCGGCTCCTCGTCCTGACCGGCGCGGCGCCCGGCGAGGACGAAGCCCGGCGCGCCGTCCGCGAAGCCCTGGAGGGAGGCGCGGCCTTCGCCAAGCTCGTGGCCATGGTCCGCGCGCAGGGGGGCGATCCGGGGCCGATCGAAGACCCCGACCGTCTCCCGCAGCCCCCGTGCCGGCTGGAGATCGAGGCGCCCCGGGACGCGGTCCTGGCCGGACTCCCGGCCCGCCGCGTGGGGCGTCTGCTGATCGAGCTGGGCGGCGGTCGCAGGATCAAGGGCGAGGAGATCGATCGCGCCGTGGGCCTCGTCTTCCCGCGCGCGGTCGGCGACCGGCTGGCGGCGGGGGAGCCGTGGGCGGTCATCCACGCCCGGGACCGGAGCGGCGCCGAGGAGGCGCGGAGGGTGCTGGAGTCGATCGTGGCCTGGTCGGACGAGCCCGTCGCGCTCCGCCCTGCCGTCACCGCCCGGATCGCGCGCGACCGATAGACGGGAGGCTGTTCAAGACGGTCTAGAACAGGAAGTCGTCGCCGACCCGAGGCTCCTCCCCCTCCCCGTTCTCCTCCTCGGCCGGCAGGTCCAGCAGCGGCACGTCCTCGCGCGGGACGCGGCAGAAGTGCTCCGGGACGGTCTCGGGAATGAAGAGCTCGGTGTACGAGGCCATCCCGCAGAAATCGGCCGCCAGCATCCCGGTCGAGGTGGTCACCGCCTTCTCCACCAGGCCCGGCGGTCTCGGGAAGGCCTCCTCGGGCTCGGGGGGCTCCAGCCCCTCGTGGGCGACCCGCATGAAGTCCGCCCAGATGGGGGCCGCCAGGACGCCACCCGTGCCGTTGTAGCGGATCCGCTGCTTGCGGTCGAAGCCGACCCAGGTCAGCGCCTCGTAGCGGGGCGTGAAGCCCACGAACCAGGCGTCGGTGGACTCGTTGGTCGTCCCCGTTTTCCCGCCGGCCGGCCAGGTGAAGCCGCTGCCACGGATGGCGTAGCGCCCGGTGCCATGGTCGACGACGTCCTCCAGGATCGTCGTCATGATGTAGGCCTCCTGGAGCGTCAGGACACGCGCCCGGGCCGGCTGGAAGCTCCGGATCACATTCCCGTTCCGGTCCTCGATCCGGGTGATCGAGACCGGGCTCACGCGGACGCCCCCGGTCGGGAACACGGAGTAGGCGCGCAGCACCTCGTACGGGATCAGGTCGGCGGCGCCCAGGGCCAGGGATCCGAAGGGCGGGAGATCGGTCGTGATGCCCGCGTCCCGCGCGTAGTCGATCACCGGCCGGATCCCGACGTCGAACATGAGCCGCACCGTGGCCACGTTGATCGATTGCGTCAGCGCCCGTCGCAGGTTGATCGGCCCGCGGAAACGCCCGTCGAAGTTGTCGGGCCGCCACATGGTGCCGTTCCCCATCGGCATCGAGAGCGGGCGGTCCTGAACGACGTAGGAAGCCGGAAAGCCGGTCCGGATCGCGGCCGCGTACACGAACGGCTTGAACACCGAGCCGGGCTGCCGGTGCGCCTGGGTGACGCGGTTGAACTTCGACTCCTCGAACGAGCGGCCGCCCACCATCGCCACGATGCCTCCCGTCTCGAGGTCCATCGCCACCAGCGCCCCCTGCAGGTACGGGGTCGCGGTGCGGCTCTCGGTCTCCTCGGTCACGGGCTCCGCCGCGGCGGAATCGGCCGCCTGGCGCGCGGCCTGCCACGCCTCACGGCGGACCTTGTCGGGGGCGAGCGTCCGCTCGATCTGGGCGACGTGGCGCTCGACGATCTCCTCGGCCGCCTGCTGCAGCCGGGTGTCGAGGGTCGTGTGCACGATGTACCCGCCCCGCCAGACGGCGTCCGTGCCCAGCATGGACTCGAGCTGACGGCGGACGTGTTCGGCGAAGTAGGAGTGCGCCCCCTCCTGCCGCCGCTCGGGTACCAGCTCGATCGCCGTCCGCTCCGCCGCCTCCGCGTCCGCGGCCTCGATCGCCCCCACGTCCACCATGTTGGCCAGGACGGCCGACCGGCGGGCCGTCGCCGCGTCCACGCTCACGCGCGGGCTCTGCCGCGAAGGGGCCTGGACGATCCCGGCGAGCAACGCGGCCTCCGGGAGCGTCAGTTCGGTCGCGTGCTTGCCGAAGTAGAGCTGGGCGGCCGACTCGATGCCGTAGGCGCCGCTCCCGAAATAGACCTGGTTCACGTACATCTCCAGGATGCGCCGCTTGGGATAGTGCTCCTCGATCTCGGTGGCGAGGATCACCTCCTTGAACTTCCTCGTGAACAGCTTGTCGGGGGACAGAAACAGGTTCCGGGAGAGCTGCATGGTGATCGTCGAGGCCCCCTGCGACCGGCTGCCGGTCACCAGGTTGAACCACGCCGCGGCCAGAGCCCGCCGGACGTTCACGCCGTCGTGCGCGAAGAAGGCCCGGTCCTCCGTCGCCAGGATGGCATCGATGAACGCCCGCGGCACGCGGTCGAGGGGGACGATCTCGCGCCGTTCGGCGGCGAACTCGGCGATCAGCTCGCCGTCCCGCGAGTAGACCTGGGTGACCAGGCTGGGCCGCCAGTCCTCCAGCCGCGCGATCGAGGGAAGGTCCGAGCGGACGCGCTGGTAGACGGCGGCGAAGGCGCCCACCCCCATGAACAGGAGGAAGAGGGCGATCAGCGCGACGACGTTGGCGCCGCGCCACAGCCGGCCGAGGTCTTTCGGGGGAGCCATTCCTTCCCCGAATATACCGCGCCGGGCGCGCCATGATCCCTGGGGCCGGCGATGGGCTGCCCCCGACGATCGGCTAGTTTACCGGCCCATGGCCAAGCGATCGCCCTTCCCGCCCGTCGCCGAGCAGCTCGACCGGATCCGCGTGGGCGTCGACGAGCTGATCCCCGAGGACGAGCTGGTCGCCAAGCTGGAGCGGTCGCGGAAGACCGGGGCGCCGCTGGTCGTGAAGTGCGGCTACGATCCCACCCGCCCGGACCTCCACGTGGGCCACACGGTGACCCTCCGGAAGCTGGGCGACTTCCAGGCGCTGGGGCACGCGGTCACGTTCCTGATCGGGGACTTCACGGCGATGATCGGCGACCCCTCCGGGCGCTCCGCCACGAGACCGCCTCTGACGCGGCAGGAGGTCGAGGCGAACGCCCGGACCTTCGCCGATCAGGTCTTCCGCGTCCTGGACGCCCGGCGCACCGCGATCCGCTACAACTCGGAGTGGCTGGGGAAGTTCGGCTTCGAGGAAGTGCTGCGGCTGGCTTCCCGCTACACGGTCGCCCGGATGCTCGAGCGGGACGACTTCCGGCAGCGCTACGAGGCAGGGACGCCGATCGCGGTCCACGAGTTTCTGTACCCGCTGGCCCAGGGGTACGACTCCGTCGCCCTCCAGGCCGACGTCGAGCTCGGAGGGACGGACCAGAAGTTCAACCTGCTGGTGGCCCGCCACATCCAGCGCGAGTTCGGCCAGGAGCCCCAGGTGATCTTGACCCTGCCGCTCCTGGAGGGGACGGATGGCGTCCAGAAGATGTCCAAGTCCTACGGCAACGCGATCGGCCTGACCGATCCGCCGGAAGAGATGTACGGCCGCACGATGTCGATTCCGGACGGCCTGATCGTGAAGTACTTCCGGCTCGCCGTCGGAGCGTCGCCGCAGGAGGTGGCCGCGATCGAGAAGGACCTCGCCGACGGGGTCAACCCCCGGGACGTGAAACGTCGGCTCGCGCGGGAACTGGTGACGGCCTATCAGGGATCGGCGGCCGCAGCGAAGGCCGAGGCCCATTTCGATCGCGTGTTCGTCGAGCGCGGTCTGCCCGACGAGATCCCGGAGAAAACCATCACGCTCAGCGAGCCCGACGCCGCCCTTCCGTGGATCCTGCACAGGGCGGAACTGGCGTCATCGACATCCGAGGGACGCCGCCTCGTGGAACAGGGGGGCGTCTGGGTGGACCAGGAGCGGGTGACCGATCCCCACCGCCGGTACTCCGCCGGCTCGACCCACCTCCTCCAGGTCGGATCGCGCCGCTTCGCCCGCGTCCGGCTCGAGAAGCGGGACTGAACGGTCGCTCGACGTGAGCTCCACGCTGTACCCCCTCCTGGCCGGCCTCGAGCTCCGGATCGACCGCTACCGCCTCGAGCGGCGCTCGGTCGATGTCTCGACCGGCTTCACCCGACTCACGACCACGGTCGTCCTGGAAGGAGACGGAGCCCGCGGGCAGGGGGAGGACGTCGCCTACGACGCAGAGGAGCACGAGGGCTACCCCGAGGCCCTCGACCTGGCCGGAAAGTGGACGCTCGATGCGCTCTCCCGCCGTCTCGGCCGGCTGGATCTCTTCCCGAGGCCGCCCGTGCGGGATGCCTCCAGGGATTACCGTCGCTGGGCATTCGAGAGCGCGGCGCTCGATCTCGCGCTCCGGCAGGCGGGGATCTCGCTGGGCGAGGCGCTGGGAGGGAAGTACGACCCGGTCCGGTTCGTGGTCTCGACGCGGTTGGATCCCAGGCGCTGGCTCGCCATCGACCCCGGGCTCGAGTTCAAGCTCGACCCGGAGCCCGACTGGACGCCCGAATCGATGCGGGAGCTGGCGGCGACGGGACGCATCCGGGTCCTCGACTACAAGGGATACTACTCCGGCACGCCGGTCGACCTCGACCCCGACCCGGAGCTCTACCGACAGGTCGCCGAATGTTTCCCCGAGGCGATCCTCGAGGATCCCGCCTGGAACGACCGGACCGCAGCCGCGCTGGCGGGGCACGAGGGACGGCTCGCCTGGGATGCGCCGGTCCACTCGGCCGAGCATCTCGATGCGCTGCCCGTCCGACCGCGGTTCCTGAACGTCAAGCCGTCGCGATTCGGCACCCTGAGGCGACTCCTGGATTGTCTGGACGTCTGCCGCGACAGGGACATCGTCTGCTACGGGGGAGGCCAGTTCGAGCTTGGGCCGGGACGCGGCCAGATCCAGGCGCTGGCGAGCCTGTTCTATCCGAACGCTCCCAACGACGTGGCGCCGAAGGAGTACAACGCGCCCGAGCCCGTCTCGGGTCTTCCGGGTAGCCCGCTTCTGCCGCCCCCGTCCCCGAAGGGTTTCGGCTTCTCCTAGGCCGCGATCAGCCCGCCCCTACCCGCGCGAGCCGAGGGCCGGCTCCGGGGCGCCGGCCTCGACCAGCATCTCCGGGAATGCGGGCGGATCACGGTGGAAGTAGATCCGGTACCGCTCGGCGAACGCCGGCGGCGGACGACCGGGACCTACCAGCTCGGCGTGCAGGCCGTCCAGGAAGTACATCTGGAAGCTCCGGCCGTACTTGGTTTCGATCGCCCCCCGGTCGGCGAAGGCGAAGAAGTCGCGGGCGCGCGCGAAGGTGGCCCCCGACGCGTTGATCCGCCCGGGGGCCCCGGCCCCCTCGAGCCGCGCCGCCAGGTTGACGGTGTCCCCCCACAGGTCGAAGGCGAACTTGTCGATCCCCACCACCCCGGCGGCCACCGGCCCGGTGTGAATCCCGACCCGGATCCCGAGCGGCAGGTCCTCGACCCGGGCCCGGTTCTCGACCGCGCGGAGCATGTCGAACGCCGCCAGGATGGTGTCGACCGGGTGCGATGCGCCCTCGGCGAGCCCGCCCACGCACATGTAGGCGTCGCCGACCGTCTTCAGCTTCTCGAGGCCGTACGCCCGGGTCACCCGATCGAGATCGGTGAAGAGCTGATCCAGCACGCGCACCACGCGATCCACCGAGAGGGTTTCGAAGAGAAGCGTGAAACGTACCAGGTCGGCGAACAGGATCGTCGTGTCGGCGAAGTACTTGGCCTCGACGCGGCCGTTCTCCCTGAGCTCCTCGGCGATACGGGCCGGCAGGATGTTGAGGAGGAGCTCCTCGCTCACCTTCTGCTGGTTCCGGACCTCCTCGGTCCGCTCCTCAACCTGGGCCGCCATCCGGTTGAAGCTCTCGGCGACCTCGCCGAGCTCGTCGCCCGCCCCGACGTCGATCCGGTACCCGAAGTCCCCCTCGCCCACCCGCTGGGCCCCCAGCTTGAGCCCGTCGATCGATCGGAACAGATCGCGCAGCGTGACCCACGCCAGCGCCCCGCCGAGGAGAGCCGACGCCAGGAAGAGCGTCCAGGTCAGCCGTGAGACCGTGCGGTCGGTCTCGACGAAGGCGGCGCTCGCCTGCTCCAGCCGCTGACCCTCCCGCTGAACGGCTTCGGGGAGCCGTCTGCCGAGGAGCTCCTGGGCGATCGACTCCGCCCTGACGGAAGCGACCACGGCGGCCGTGGCGTCGACCCCCTGGTTGGCGTAGAAGGTCTCCCACCACCGGGAGAGGTCCTCGGTCTGCGACTGGAGCAGAGCCAGGGAATCCCGGTCCATCGGCTCGGAGATCTCCGGCATCTTCTCAAGCCGTGTCGTGATCGAATCCAGGCGGACCGCGAACAGCCGCTGCTCCTGGGGCCCCGCCGCCGCCGCCTGTTCCCCGAGGATCCCCGAGCCCAGCAGGTCGACGAACTTCTTCTGGTTCTCGAGGTCGTTGGTGACGTCGGTGATGATCCGCTGGCGCTCGATGGCGCGCTGGAGGTTCCGGAACACCCGCGCCCGCTGCTGAACCCCCCACGAGTAGACCCCGACGTTCAAGGCGCCCAGCCCGAGGAGGACACCGACCAGGACCAGGAGCTTCGTGCGGATCGAGCGTGAGGCCAGCCTGCGGAGGAACGTCCCCCTGGAGCGGGGGGCCGCGGGAGAGGTCATCGGAGTGGGTAGTCGGGATCGCCGGGCAGCTTGCCGTTGATGCGGAGCACCTTCATGTCCGCGCCCACGTCGCTCGCGGGGATGAACCCCACGGCGCCCGGCAGCGCGGCCACGAGCTGGCGGGTCATGTCGTTGCTGTAGACGATCTTGGGGCCCGAGGACACCTGCGCCCGGAACACCTTGGCGATCCAGTACTGCCGGAACTCGGACTCGTCCATCCGGTAGATCCTGTTGAGGACGACGTCCCGCTCGTAGGCGACCGGCGCCCGGACGAGGAGGACGATCCGGCTGCCGTCCCCCCAGAACTGCCGGTCTCCCAGGAAGACGTTGCGCAACTCGAGGAGCGAGAGGTCGTCGACCGCGGTCGAGGGATTGACGACGATCGCTACCGCGCCGGTCGTCTGGGCCCGGGCCTCCGGGGCTCCGAGGACGGCCAACGCGACCAGGACCAGGGTCGTCGTGCGCCTCATGGCCCGTGGTCCGTGGAGGGCATGATCGGAGCGTCCTCGCCGCCCGTCTCGCCGAAGGCGAGGCTGAGCTGGAGGTACAGGCTGTCGAACCAGTCCCGCGTCTCGAAGCGCTCCCGGCGGTACTCCACCTTCAGCGCCGCCAGCGAAGTGAAGTCGAACCGGACGCCCGCCGTGGTCCCCTCGTACTCGAGGTCGAAGGGCGCATACACGGGGTCGTCGGCCGGCGGCTCGAGTCGCTCGTAGCGCACGTACGGCTTCAAGTCGTCGGCCCGCCCCGGGAGCCGGTAGGCGAGCTGCGCGTACCAGGCATCGGACTCGTGCTCCTCGCCGCCGTCCCGGAGCTCGTGGAAGACGCGTGCGTACTCCCCTATGAACTCCGGTGACTCGCGGAGCCAGGCTACGTGGGCGGAGAGGATCCGCTCGTCGACGTCGGACGGCAGACCCAGCAGCTCCTCCTGCTCCGGCGAGATCCGGTCGAGGTAGAACCCGCCCCCCGCCTGGAGGCCGAACAGTGACGGGGGGCGGACGTAGATCTGCCCGAGCCAGGCCCGATGGTTGTTGACGTCCCCCGGATCGCCGCCCCGGGCGATGTCCTCCGAGCGGCCGTTCCCGAGCCCGACCGCGTACCCGACGCCGAGCGGCGTGGCGGGGAAGGAGCCCTCGACCTGGAGGCCCACGAAGTGAACCGGCTGGAAGCGCGTGCCGAAGCGGATCATCTCCGGTCTGGAGACCGTCGTCTGCAGCCAAAGGCCGTGATGGAAGGCCGTGTTCCAGTAGTTGATGGGCGTGTGGTACCGGCCGGCGGATAACTTCAGGGCGTCATTGAAATCGTAGCGCAGGATGAGCCGCTCGACTTCGATACGATACTCGTCGGGGCGGGCGGTGGCGCTCACCTCGGCGAAGAAGGTCGTGCGCTCAGACAGCCCCGCGGCGGCGTGACCCACGAGCTGGCCCAGGAAGAAGCCGTCGTCGACCGAGCGGTCGGTCTCGAGGTAGTCGATGTCGGCGAAGCCCAGGACGTGGACATCCAGGGCGGACTGTGCCAGGGCCGGGCCGGCGGATCCGGCACCGATCGTGAGCAGCCCCAGGACGTACAGGAAGATGCGGATCGGGCCCTCCTGAGGGGGTCTCCGGATGGAACCACGGGCACGGTAACCCGGCAAACGTAACCGACCGCGCCTTCGCGATCAATTTTTCCATAGCCCTCGCGCGCAGACATCATCCAAGGGTTGACGCTCGCCCCGGCAGCCCCTATCTTTATGATCCCTTCCAAACGGGACCCCGCTCTCTGACAACCGAATCGTGCCAAGCCTGAATCACGGCCTGGATGGGCCCCGCCGCGCGCACTACTTCGCGCGGCAACTTTGGGGACCAAAGTAGACCGTAACATGATTCCGCCCGTCAGGATCCCGGTTTAGCCCGCGGATCCGGCCCTTCGGGGCGCCGGGCGGGGTCAGGAAATCGAATTCTCTACAACGGAGAGTTTGATCCTGGCTCAGGACGAACGTTGGCGGCGTGCCTTACACATGCAAGTCGCACGAGAACGGGAAATTCGGCTTGCCGATGGACCCTAGTAAAGTGGCGAACGGGAGCGTAACACGTGAGGAACCTGCCTCGGAGTGGGGAATAACACCGAGAAATCGGTGCTAATTCCGCATGATGCAGCGGCCCCGCATGGGGACAGTTGTTAAAGACCGCCTCTGCTTGCAAGCGGTCGCTTCGAGATGGTCTCGCGGCCTATCAGCTAGTTGGCGGGGTAATGGCCCACCAAGGCGACGACGGGTAGCCGGCCTGAGAGGGTGTCCGGCCTCATTGGGACTGAGACACGGCCCAGACTCCTACGGGAGGCAGCAGTGAGGAATCTTGCGCAATGGGCGAAAGCCTGACGCAGCGACGCCGCGTGAGGGATGAAGGCCTTCGGGT
>DASRVA010000139.1:0-20569 GCA_035687745.1 Gemmatimonadota bacterium | reverse complement strand
GATGCCGGGAGAGAGGGCGACCTCGCCCGCCGGGCCCGCGCCGCCTACGAGCGGGCGGTCGCCGCCCAGCGACGCGGCGACTGGGCCGCCTACGGGGCGGCGCTGGAGGAGCTGGGGAGCCTCCTGGAAGGCCTGAGCCCGGAATGACCACCGGCGGCGGCCGTTGAACCGCGAGGTCTTCCGCCCTAGCTTCGCCGGTCGTCTCGAAGCCCTGCGGGCGCCGGGCCGGCCTGCGGAGCCGCCTTCCCGACCGTTCCTCAGCGAAAGGACCCGATGAAGGTCCACGAGTACCAGGCGCGCCAGATCTTCCGCAGCCACGGCCTGCCCGTCCCGCCCGATCGGGTGGCCGCCACTCCCGAAGAGGCGGAGGCCGCGGCCGGGGAACTCGGGGGACCGGTCGTGGTCAAGGCCCAGGTCCTGGTCGGCGGGCGCGGAAAGGCGGGCGGGGTCAAGCTGGCGGCCACTCCGGAGGAGGCCCGCCGGAAGGCCGCCGACATCCTGGGGATGGACATCAAGGGGATCACCGTGGGTCGCGTTCTCGTCGCGCCGGCGGTCGACATCGCCAGCGAGGCCTACGCCGGCATCGTCATCGACCGGGCCAGCCGGCGGCCGGTCATGATGGTGAGCGCGGCCGGCGGGGTGGACATCGAGGAGGTGGCGCGCTCGACTCCGGAGAAGATCCGGCGCGTCGAGATCGATCCGCGCTACGGTCTCCTGGGCCACCAGGCGATGGGTCTCGGCTTCGCTCTGTACGACGACCTGAAGCTCGTCCGTCGCGCGGCGGAGCTGTTCCGCGGCCTCTACGCGGCGTTTCTCGACGTGGACGCCTCTCTGGCCGAGATCAACCCGCTGGTGGTCACGAAGAGCGGGGAGCTCCTCGCGATCGACGCCAAGATCAATCTCGACGACAACGCCCTTTTCCGGCACCCCGACCTGGAGAAGCTGCGCGACCCGTCGGACGAAGACCCGGCGGAGACCGAGGCCCGGGAGAAGGGCCTCTCGTACGTCAAGCTTGATGGCAGCATCGGGTGCATCGTGAACGGCGCGGGCCTTGCCATGGCGACGATGGATCTGATCAAGTACTACGGCGCCGAGCCTGCCAACTTCCTGGACATCGGGGGCAGCTCCAACCCGGAGAAGGTCGTCAACGCGATGCGAATCGTCCTTTCCGACCCGAACGTGAAGTCCATCCTCTTCAACATCTTCGGTGGCATCACCCGCTGCGACGACGTGGCCAACGGGATCGTCAAGGCCATGGAGAGCCTCGAGGTGGACGTCCCGATCGTGATCCGGCTGACCGGCACGAACGAGGAGGAGGCCCTGCGGATCCTGGAGAGCGTTGGCCTGCCGGCGACGAATTCCATGGACGATGTCGTACAGCGTGCGATCGAGATGGCGGGCCGGGCGGCGGCGCCGGAGGCGGCGAGATGAGCGTGTTCATCGACGAAACGACGCGACTCGTCGTCCAGGGGATCACCGGACGCGACGGCTCGTTCCACGCCCGTCAGATGCTGGAGTACGGAACCCGCGTCGTGGCTGGAGTGGTCCCGGGGAAGGGTGGTCAGACGTTCGACGACGCGGTCCCGATCTTCAACACCGTGGCCGACGCGGTGGCCGAGACCGCGGCCACGGCCTCGGTGATCTACGTGCCTCCCGCGTTCGCGGTCGACGCGGTCTACGAGGCGGCCGATGCCGGGATCGAGCTCATCGTGACGATCACCGAGGGGATTCCCGTCCTCGACATGACGCGCGTCATGCCGTACGTCGGGGAGCGCGGCGCACGGGTCCTCGGACCCAACTGTCCCGGCCTGATCAGCCCCGGCAAGTCCAAGGTCGGGATCCTGCCAGGACAGATCTGCATGCCTGGTTCTGTGGGCGTGGTCTCGCGAAGCGGGACCCTGACCTACGAGGTGATCCACCATCTGACAGGCGACGGCATCGGACAGTCCACCTGCGTGGGGATCGGCGGGGACCCGATCATCGGGACGTCGTTCATCGATTGCCTCGGGGCCTTCGAGGCGGATCCTGAGACCGAGGCCGTCGTGATGATCGGTGAGATCGGCGGCACCGACGAGCAGGAGGCCGCCCGCTTCGTCGCGAGTGCCGTGACCAAGCCGGTGGTCGGCTTCATCGCGGGTCAGACCGCCCCGCCCGGCCGGCGGATGGGCCACGCGGGCGCCATCATCTCGGGAAGCGAGGGAACGGCCGAGGAGAAGATCGAAGCCTTCCGCGAGAACGGGATCGGGGTCGCCGGTCGGCCGGCCGACCTGGTCGGGCTGGTGAGGGAAGCGCTTGGCTGACGCGACGACCGCCCAGCCGCTGCTCATCGAGTCCCAGATCGCCCCGCCGCTCCAGGCGACGGCGTACTCGGAGGTGCTGGACGAGCTGGCCGCCTTCGCGGCCCGCCAGCCCGCGGTCAAGGACGGCGAGCGGTTCCTGCGCCAGGTGAGCTCGCTGGGGGCCGAGGATACGATCGCCATCCGCGGCGGCGCGTTCCTGCCGCACCTGCGCTCCGACGCGGTGGACCGCGTGGTCGTGGCGCTCGGCATGACCGATCGGCCGCTGCGGGTTCCCAACGAGGCGGGAGAGGACTCCCGCGGCCGGCTCTTCGCTCTCGTGGCCGCGCCTCCCGACGCGGTCGCGGCCTACCTCGAGACGGTGGCCAGCCTGACCGCACTCTTCCGCCAGGAGGGGGTGGTCGACACGATCCTGGAAGCCAGGGATCCGGGTGCGGTCGCCCGTCTAGCCGAGGTGCGTGAAGCGCCACGCGTCCAGAATCTCTCCGTGATCGACGTGATGGAGCCGGCCTCGCAGCGCGTCTACCCGGACATGGAGCTCAGCGAGGCCGCGCGGATCATGACCCGGGGCGGGTACACGGCCCTGCCGGTCGTGAACAAGAACGACGAGATCGTCGGCATGATCTCCGAGAAGGACCTGATCCGCGACTTTCTCCCCGGATACATCCGTCTCTTCGAGGGCGCGGGCGAAGCCGCGCGGACGGACCCCTCGACGCGTCGCGTCCGGGACATCATGTCGCGCGCCGTCCTGTGTCTGCCGACCGAGGCCGGATTGAGCGACGCGGCGTCGATCATCGTGAACAAGAACGTGGATCCGCTTCCGCTCACGAGCGAGGGGAAGTGGGTCGGGTTGATAAGCAGACGGTCGCTTATCCGCAAGCTGCTCCAGTTCTGATCCGGTCGCTGAAAATGCCCGATATCTGCGTTGCGCTCACTCGGCCGTCCTGCGGCGTATTTTTCAATACGCCTCGGACGTCCTCGCTCGCGCGCCTTGATCTCGGACATTTTGAGCGACCTCTCCCTTTCATTGCGTGAGTATGCTACCCCAAGACTCTGAGGAGCGGGATATGGGTTCTACCGAGCGGACGCTGGCGATCATCAAGCCGGATGCGGTGGAGAAGAACCGGATCGGGGTGATCCTCGCCCACCTCGAGGCCGCGGGGTTCGTGGTCCGCGATATGCGGATGGAGCGGCTCGCCCCCGAGAGGGCGCGGGAGTTCTACGCGGTACACGCCGGGCGTCCCTTCTACGAGAGCCTGGTGCGGTTCATGACGAGCGGGCCGTGCGTCCCCCTGGTCCTCGAGCAGGAGAACGCGGTGGCCGGGCTCCGCACGACGATCGGGGCCACCGATCCGGCCCAGGCCGAGGAGGGGACGGTCCGCCGGCTCTACGCCGAGTCTGTCGAACGCAATGCCATTCACGCCTCCGACTCGCCCGAGAACGCGGCGCGCGAGATCGAGTTCTTCTTCCCGGAGGCCGACCGGGCCTGAGTCGCAAGGTGCCGCGGATTGTCGCAAATCCAGCCGGCGCTTAACTTTAGTTGCTTATGGTCCTGGACCTCACGGAGCTCGAGCACGGGCGGATAGAGGCCTCCTTCCGGATCCCGCCCGGGTCGCCGGTCCTGGAGGGTTTCGGCGGCGAGGTCCGCGAGCCGATCGACCTCGAGGTTTCCGTGCGTCACCCGACCGGGGACACGTACGTGGTCCAGGCCGTCCTGGCCGGTGCGGTGACCCGCCCCTGCCGGCGCTGTCTGACTCCGGTCGAGGTGGACTTCGAGGACCGCTTCCGGATCGTCTACCAGGTGGCCGATCGTGAGGACACAGGTGACGACGACGTGATCCTTCTGGCACCGGGGAACGCCCGGATCGACCTCAGTGAGCCCGTACGGGACCGGTTGTTCCTGGAGGTCGACCTGTATCCGCTCTGCCGACCGGAGTGCGGGGGCTTCTGCACCCGGTGCGGGAGGAACCTGAACGAAGGACCGTGCGACTGCGAGCCGGAACCCGGCGAGACACGATGGGCGGCCCTCGAGGCCATCCGCGAACGCGTCGGGGAAAGGACCTGAATCCGATTCCGTCATTCATCCAGAACGGAGAATCGACATGGCCGTACCGAAGAGAAAGATCAGCAAGACCCGTCAGCGCAAGCGCCGCACGCACAAGAAGGCGACCGCGCCGATGGTCGTGAAGTGCGAGAAGTGCCTGCAGCCGAAGATGCCCCACCGCGTGTGTCCGCACTGCGGCCACTACGCAGGTCGCCAGGTGATCGAGGTCGAGGAGTTCTAGGCCGCTCCCGGAGATCCCGGGCGGCGCTCGCTACACGCCCCACCACCGAGGAGGGGGAATGAGAGCGCAGACCACGCATCCGACGGCGCAGGGCGCCGTCGGGCCCGCGTTGGAGGCCGGCTTCATTCGGGGGACGGGCATGGCCGTTCCCGACCGGGTGGTGACCAACGCCGACCTGGCGAAGATCGTCGACACCACGGACGAGTGGATCCGTACGCGATCCGGGATACGGGAGCGCCGGGCGTGCGAGGAGGGTCAGAACACGGCGGACATGGCGGCTCTGGCCGCGCGCCGGGCCCTGGAGAGCGCCGGCGTCGATCCCCTGGACGTCGACGTCCTCGTCCTTTCGACCGCGACCCCGGACCATCTCCTGCCCTCCACCGCCTGCGAGACCCAGGCCCGGATCGGAGCCCATCGCGCGGCCGCCTTCGACATCAGCGCCGCTTGCGCCGGCTGGCTCTATGGCCTCACGATCGCCCATGGCCTCATCCGCTCGGGGGCACACCGTCACGTGCTCGTTGTAGGTGCCGAAAAGATGTCGGCGATCATCGACTACTCGGATCGTGCCACCTGCGTGCTGTTCGGCGATGGCGCGGGCGCGGCGCTCGTGGGAGGGGACGGCTCGGGGCTCCTGGCCTCCCACATCCAGACCGACGGACGCTTCGCCCAGCTCCTGTGGCGGCCGGCGGGCGGCGCGGCCTTGCCATCCACTCCGGAGACGCAGGCGCAGCGTCTCGAGTTCGTCAAGCAGGAGGGGCGCGAGGTGTTCAAGCGCGCCGTCCTCGCGATGGAGGAGTCGAGCCGCGCGGTGCTGGCCCGGACCGGGCTGGTGATCGCGGACGTCGACCTCGTCATCCCGCACCAGGCCAACATCCGGATCATCGAGTCGCTGGCGAAGCGGCTCGACGTGGCCTCGGATCGCGTCTTCATCAACATCGACCGCTACGGCAACACCAGCTCGGCGTCGATCCCTATCGCTCTCGACGAGGCCGTGCGCCAGGGACGCGTGGGACGGGGAGACACGATCCTGATGACGGCCTTCGGCGGCGGGCTGGCATGGGGGTCCATCCTCCTGCGCCTGTAGCAGGTCGCTCGAGATGTCCGATCTCCGCATTGCACTCCTTCGGGTAGCTCGTGGTCGCTGACCGCTCGGGTGTGGCCTTCCAGTTCCCCGGGCAAGGGAGCCAGGTCGTGGGCATGGGAGCCGCCCTTGCCGACGCCTACCCCGAGGCCAGGGCCGCCTTCCGGGAAGCGGACGAGATCCTCGGTTTCGCGATTTCGACGATCTGCTGGGAGGGCCCCGGGGAGCGGCTGCGCGCGACCGAGAACGCGCAGCCGGCGCTCCTCGCACATTCGGTCGCCGTGGTTCGCGTGCTGTCAGGCCGCGGCGTCCGGCCGGACTGGGCGGCCGGACACAGCCTTGGCGAGTTCTCGGCGCACGTCGCGGCGGGAAGTGTCACGTTCGACGACGCCCTGCGTCTTGTGCGCGCGAGAGGAGAGGCGATGGCCGAAGCAGGCCGCTCGAGCCCGGGCTCGATGGCGGCCGTCCTGGGCCTGGACGACGTGGCCGTTGCCGCGCTCTGTCGCGCCGTCCGCCGTGAGGGAGAGGTGCTCGAGCCCGCCAACTTCAACGCTCCCGGGCAGATCGTGATCTCGGGCACACGCCAAGCCATCCGGCGGGCGGTCGACGAGGCCCGCGACCACGGCGCGCGAAAGGCGGTCGAGCTGCCGGTTTCGGGGGCCTTCCACTCGCCCCTCATGGCGCCGGCGGCGGCACGGCTGGCCGAGGCCCTGTCCGGGGTCGAGCTCCGAGAAGCGAGGATCCCCGTCGTGGCCAACGTCGACGCCGCTCCGGTGACCGACCCGGAGGCCATCCGGTCGCGCCTTCTCGAGCAGCTTACCGCCCCCGTCCGCTGGACCGACTGCGTGAAGCGACTGCGCGAGCTGGGCGCCATCCGGTTCGTCGAGCCGGGCCCCGGGGCGGTCCTGACCGGGCTCCTCAAGCGGATCGACCGCGAACTCGGGGGGCAGGCCGTCGGCGGCCCCGAAGAGGTCGAGACGCTGGCGGCAGCGTGAGCTCGATCGGGCTCGACCTGACCGGCCGGACCGCGCTCGTCACGGGGGGCAACCGGGGGATCGGCCGTGCGGTGTCCGAGGCGCTGGCCAGGGCGGGCGCGTCGGTGATCGTCTTCGCGCGGAGCGCCGATTCGGTCCGGCAGACCGCCGAGGAGCTCGCCGGGCACGGTGTCAGGACGCTCGGGCTGGTCGGCGACGTGGGGGATCCGGTCGACGTGGAGCGCGCCTGGGGTGAGGCCCAGTCGGCGTTCGAGGCGGTCGATATCCTGGTCAACAACGCGGGACTCACCCGCGATAACCTGCTGCTGCGCATGAAGCAGCACGAGTGGGACGAGGTCGTGCGCGTCAACCTCGGCGGTGCCTTCCAATGGAGTCGGCTCGCGGTCAAGCCGATGATCCGCCGCCGGTGGGGACGGATCGTCAACATGGCTTCGGTCGTCGGAGTGACCGGCAACGCGGGTCAGGCCAACTACGCCGCCTCGAAGGCCGGCTTGATAGGCCTGTCCAAGTCGCTTGCCGCCGAGGTCGCGTCGCGTGGCGTCACGGTCAACGTCGTCGCACCGGGCTTCATCGAGACCGACATGACCGCCGCCCTGGACGAGGCCACCCGGGCCGGCTACGAGGACCGTATCCCCGCCGGACGGCTCGGGACGGTCGAAGACGTGGCCCACCTCGTCCTGTTCCTCGCATCGTCGCTCAGCGACTATATTACCGGACAGGTCATCTGCGTGGACGGCGGCCTGACTCGATGACCGCCGGCTTTCTTCGTTACACTGCAATCCGCGTACGAACTCGAATGGGAGGATGCCGATGTCGGTAGACGATCGCGTCAAGGAAATCATCGTGGAGAACCTCGGGGTGGACGGGGAGAAGGTGACCTCGGACGCTTCTTTCGTGGAGGACCTGGGAGCTGACTCGCTGGACACCGTCGAGCTCGTCATGGCATTCGAGGAGGAGTTCGACATCGAGATCCCTGACGAGGACGCCGAGCGCCTCACCACGGTCGGAGAGGCCGTCTCCTACCTGAAGAACAAGACCTCGGAGTGAGCGGACGCCCGCCCCATCCGGAGGCGGCGAGCGGCTGATGGGACGACGCGTCGTGGTCACCGGGATGGGCTTGATCAGCGCCCTCGGCAACGATCTCGCCTCATCGTGGAAGGCGTTGCTCGCCGGAACCCCCGGCGTCGGTCCGATCACGCGCTTCGATGCGAGCGCGTTCGCCACGCGGATCGCCGCGGAGGTCAAGGCGTTCGATCCGTTGATCTGGATCGAGAAGAAAGAGACGCGCCGGCAGGACCTCTTCACGCAGTACGCCATGGCGACCTCGATCATGGCCATGGACGACAGCGGGATCGACATGGGGAAGGAGGATCCGAACCGGGTGGGGGTGATCGTCGGTTCAGGGATCGGCGGAATCGCGACCCACGAGGAACAGAACCGTCGCTATCTGGACGGCGGCCCTTCCCGGATCAGCCCCTTCTACATCCCGATGATGATCCCCGACATGGCCAGCGGCGTGGTCTCCATGCGGTTCGGTGCCAAGGGTCCCAACTACTGCACGGTGAGCGCCTGCGCATCGAGCGCCCATGCCATCGGCGACGCGTTCCGCCTCATCAAGCACGGCGACGCCGACGTGATGATCGCAGGCGGGACGGAGGCCGCGGTCACGGAGATGTCGATCGGCGGGTTCGCGGCCATGAAGGCGATGTCCACGCGCAACGACGAGCCGGAGCGTGCCAGCCGGCCGTTCGACGCCGAGCGTGATGGGTTCGTCCTGGGCGAGGGGGCCGGGATGGTGATCCTCGAGGAGCTCGATCGCGCGCGTGACCGTGGGGCCACCGTGTACGCCGAGGTGGTCGGAATCGGAATGACCGCGGACGCCCATCACATCACCGCCCCTGCCCCGCATGGGGAGGGTGCGGCGCGGGCCATGCAGCGTGCGCTCGACGAGGCGGGGCTCGATCCGACCGATGTCGATTACATCAACGCCCACGGCACCTCTACGCCCCTCAACGACGCCTATGAGACGGAGGCGGTCAAGACCGTCTTCGGAGATCACGCGTACGAGCTCATGGTCGGCTCGACCAAATCGATGACGGGTCACCTGCTGGGAGGCGCGGGCGGACTGGAGTTCGTGATCACCTCGATGGTCCTGACCGAGGGCGAAGTTCCGCCGACCATCAACTACGAGAACCCCGACCCCGCATGCGACCTGGATTGCGTCCCTAACGAGATGCGCGAGCGGCCGGTGCGCGCCGCGTTGACGAACTCGTTGGGCTTCGGAGGTCACAACGCTACGCTGGCGCTCAAGCGCTTCGAGGAATAGCCCGATGAAGCTGCGTCGGTGGCTCGGCAGGCTGGCCGGCGGGTCCCCGGACACCCGCGGGAAGGATCGCCTGACCGATCTGGCGCGGGTGCTGGGCCATCCCTTCCGTGATCCCGACCTGCTGGTCCGGGCCACCACCCATCCCTCGTCCCTCGTCCAGTCCAGCAATCGTGGCCAATCGTACGAGCGGATGGAGTTCCTCGGGGACTCCATCCTGAACCTGATCGTGAGCGAGTGGCTCTTCTCGCGTCATCCCGACGCCCAGGAGGGAACCCTCTCCCAGCTCCGCGCCCACATCATCTCGCGTCGTTTCCTGGCCGGGGCCAGCGAGCAGATCGGGCTGCCCGACTGCATCCATACCGGCGACGACCAGAACCTTCTCGCTGGAGGCGGCCGCCGGAAGATCGCCGCCGACTCCCTGGAGGCCGTGATCGGAGCGCTGTACCTCGACGGCGGCCTCGAGGTCGCCCGCCGCTTCATCCACGATCACGTGCTGTCGCTGGACCTCGAGCACGACGAGGGGTTCCACACCGCCAAGAACCGGCTCCAGGAGACGATTCATGAGCTGGGGCGTGGCCAGATCACCTACCGAACGAGCCGCGCCGGCTCCGCCCCCCGGGGCCGCGAAGACGTCAACTTCCGGTGCCAGGTGTGGCTCGAGGGCGAGCCGCTCGGCTCGGGGTGGGGGCGGACCAAGAAAGAGGCGGAGAAGGAGGCTGCCCTGGACGCGCTGGAACGGCTGGCGCGAGTGGAGGCGAGCATCCCGGAACGGGACTCGGCTCGCTAGCCGGCCGATATGAGCCACCTCCCGGTCTCCTGCATCAGGAACGGCTGAGGTCCCACCGTGGTCGAAGAGCCGAGAACCGAGGTCCTACCTCGTATCCTTTCCGGGGATTACGACGACCAGTTCAGCGACGTCGCCTTCATCGCCGGCGGCAAGGTGTACCAGCTGGCGCGCGATCGCCTGGGATCGCTCGTCGACGTCATGGTCAAGGAGACCCCCTTCGGGTGCTCGTCGCCGATCCTGTTCCTGGAAAGCGGCGGTCACCGGTTCTTCGTCCTGCCACGCCATGGGGAGAAGGAATATCGTGTCTCGGCCCCGTTCGTGAACTACCGGGCCAACGTCTGGGCGCTCAAGGAGCTGGGCGTGAGCCGGATCGTCGCCTGGAGCGGCCCGGGCGCGCTGAGCTCGCGGTACCAGATCGGGCAGTTCGTCCTGCCGGCCGATCTCCTCGACCTCACACGGCACCGGCCGACGACCTTCTTCGAGAACCTGGGTATCGGCCTCCTGCGTCCGCGCCCGGTTTTCTGCCCCTCGCTGGAGCGGCCGCTGCGGCGGGTGCTCGAGATTCTTGGCGAGGAGGTCGTGGAGGGCGCGGTCTACGCTGTCTGCGAAGGGCCACGCTTCGAGACGCCGGCCGAGGTCCGGATGCTGCAGGGAATGGGGGCCGATCTGGTGGGGATGACCCTTGCCCCGGAGGCGTTCCTGGCCCGGGAGCTCGAGATGTGCTACCACCCGGTGACCTATGTCACGGCCTACGCCGAGGGCGTGGCCGAGGTCGACCCCGAGGAGCGCCGGCGACGGGTGGACGCGGCGCTGGATCGGCTGCCGGAGTTCACCTCGCTCTTTCTGGAGCTGCTCCCGGACGCAGCCTGCGTATGCTCGTGCCAGGACGCGATGTTGCGGTACAAGCGGGGGGGGCAGATAAGTGACGACTTCCACGACTGGATCACTTGATCGGGCGCTGAAGATGGCCAGGCTCTGCGTTGCGCGCCCTCGGTCACCTTGCGGCGCACCTTTCAGTGCGCCTCAGGTGCCCTCGCGTCGCGCGCCTTGATCCTGACCATCTTGAGCGCCCTCGGGTGACGCCGGTTGCATCGAAGGAACCACGGCTTCGAATCCACGCATGAGGGAGAACGGATGAGTGCGGAGAAGAAGAGGAAGGCCGTGGGGAAGGCGCGGGTGCTGATCGTCGTGGGCTCGGAGTCGGATCGGGGGGTGGTCGAGAAGGCCGAGCAGGTGCTGCGCGCGGCGGGGATCGGGTACAAGGTCGAGGTCGCCTCCGCTCATCGGACGCCGGAGCGGGTGGCGGAGCTGGCGCGGGGGGCGGAGGAGACCGGCTATAGGGTGATCATCGCCGCGGCCGGCTTGGCGGCGGCCCTGCCCGGCGTCATGGCCGCCCACACGCGGCTGCCGGTGATCGGGCTCCCGGTGGGATCGGGGCCCCTGCGGGGCGTCGATGCCCTGCTCGCGATCGCGATGATGCCCCCCGGCGTGCCGGTGGCGGCGGTCGGGATCGACAACGGGACCAACGCCGCCCACCTCGCGCTCCGCATCCTGGGTGAGGCGACCGGAGGATGAGCGGGCCGGGATCCGGGGACGAAGGCCGGTTTCAGCATCCACTGGTCTCTCGCTACGCCAGCGAAGAGATGCTGGCGCTGTTCTCCGAACGAAACCGGATCCGGACCTGGCGCCGGCTCTGGATCGCGCTCGCCGAGGCCGAGCTCGAGCTGGGGATCGGAGGCGTGACCGAGGCCCAGGTCGCTGCCCTTCGCGACGCCGCCGACTGGATCGATTGGGGCCGCGCGGCGGAGCTCGAGCGCGAGTTCCGGCACGACGTGATGGCACACGTGCACCTGTTCGGTGAGGCGGCTCCGGAGGCGCGGCCGATCCTGCACCTCGGCGCGACCAGCGCCTACGTGGTCGACAATGGCGATCAGCTCGTCATGCGCGAGGCGCTTGGGGTCGTTCAGCGAAAGACCCTTTGCGTGGTCGCGCAACTGGCCAGGTTCGCCGAGCGGCACGCGGATCTCGCGACCCTGGGGTGGACACATTTCCAGCCCGCCCAGCCCACGACCGTGGGGAAACGTGCATGTCTGTGGATCCAGGACCTGCTCCTCGACCTCGATGAGATCGACCAGCGGCTGGGCGCGTTCCGGCTGCGCGGGCTGAAGGGTACGACCGGAACCCAGGCCTCGTTCCTGGCCCTGACCGGCGGCGACCACGAGATGGTGCGCGATCTCGAGCAACGGGTTCTGACGAAGCTCGACGCCGAGCGCGCGTTCCCGGTCACCGGCCAGACCTACCCGCGGAAGGTGGACGCCGCCTGGGCGGCCACGCTGAGGGGGATCGCGGTCTCGGCCTCCAAGTTCAGCCACGACCTGCGCCTCCTTCAGCACGTGGGCGAGATCCTTGAGCCGTTCGCGGCCCGGCAGATCGGCTCGTCGGCGATGCCCTACAAGCGCAATCCGATGCGGGCCGAGCGGATGACCGGTCTGGCGAGGCTGGCGATCCAGCTCGCCGGCAACCTCGATCTGACGGCCGCGGCCCAGTGGCTCGAGCGAACGCTGGACGACTCGGCCAACAAGCGGGTCGTCGTCCCCGAGCTGTTCCTGACCGTGGATTCCCTCCTGATCCTCTATCACGACGTGGCGGAGGGGCTGGAGGTGCAGCCGGGCGCGATCCGCCGGAACCTCGAGCGCGAGCTCCCGTTCCTGGCCAGCGAGAGGCTGCTCATGGAAGCGGTCGAGAGGGGCGGCGATCGGCAGGCGTTGCACGAGCGGATCCGGGTGCACGCGCGCGAGGTGGCGGCCCGCCTCGAGGCGGGCGAGTCCAACGACCTGCTCGGGCGGCTCAGCTCCGAGGAGGGATTCGCCGGCCTGTCGGAGTCGGCATGGAGCGCGGCCGGCGATCCGGTCAGCCACGTCGGGCGCGCCCCTGAGCAGGTGCGGGAGTTCCTGGGGGATGAGGTGCGGCCGCGACTGGACGCCTACCCGGGGAAGCTCGAGATGACGGGCGAGGTGCGTGTCTGAGATCCCGCTCGTCCCCGCCGACGGCCCGGCGATCGAGCGGGCGGTCAAGGCTCTGGCGGCGGGGCGACTCGTCCTGCACCCCACCGAGACGGTCGTCAGCCTGAGCGGAGATCCGGGGAACGCCGGCGCGGTCACCCGGGCCCGCCGGATCAAGGGGTACGACGAGTCGCGCCCGTTCCTGTGCCTGGTGATCGGGACCGAAGCGGCCCGCGCGCTGGCCGCCGAGTGGCCGGCCGACGCCGAGACCCTCGCCCGCCGGCTATGGCCGGGCCCGCTCACATTGATCGTCGAGGCCGGACCCCGCGCCCCGGTTCCGGTAAGCGCCGGCGGGGCGATCGCCCTGCGTCCCGCCGCGGACCCCGTTTCGCGCCGACTCATCGAGGCCTGGGGGCGGCCCCTCTTTTCGACCAGCGCCAACCGCCGCGGTGATCCCCCGCCCGCGCGGATCGAGGACGCCGCGCGTCGGCTGGCCGACGCTCCGGATGCCGACGCGATCGCCATCGCCCTGGCGAGTTCCGGCGAGAGTGAGGGGGCGCCGTTCGGACGACCGTCCACGATCGTGGACGTGCGCGGGGGAGAAGCCCGAATCGTGCGAGCAGGAGCCGTGGAAACCGATCGTCTGCGGGGCATTCTGCCCGGCATCCGGTAAGCCGGGATTGCTGGGCATGGGACTTGCCGCCAAGTTAGGGGGCATGTCGGCCCCCCGTCCGTACCGGGTCCTCGTCGTGTGCACCGGGAACACGTGCCGGTCGCCGATGGGGGAGGCCTTGCTCCGCCGACTCATGGCGGAGGCGGGGATCGAGGCCGAGGTCAGGTCCGCGGGAACGCACGCGGCGCCGGGCTGGCCGGCCCATCCGCTGGCCGGATCGGTCGCGGGTGACGCCGGCCTGGACCTCAGGTCCCACGTGTCTCGGCCCCTTACGCGCGAGCTCATGCGGTGGGCGGACACGGTGCTGTGCATGTCCCAGGGCCACGTGGCCCGGGCCCTCGAGCTCGACGAGGCAGCCGACGTGAGGCTGGTCACCGAGTTCGGCCCCGACGCGGGGAGCGAAGGGGTGGTGGATCCGATCGGGAAGGATCGGGAAGTCTACGAACGGTCGTTCGCGGTGATCCGGAGCTCGCTCGAAAGCTTTGTCGCGAGCCTGACCCGCGGCGTTCCCGGAGGTTGACGAACGGAAAGGGGGGTCGTTACGTTGCTGGCCGCTCTCGGACGTTTCATCCCGTGCGAAATCCAGAACCCCGCCCCGGAGGTTGGAGCGGATGCATAGTCGACGAGTTCTGTTCGGACTGATCCTCGCCCTCGCTCTCGCCGCCCCCGCTGCCGCACGGCCGGTTGCTCCAGAAGCCCCCCTCCGCATGGTCACCGACGAGGCCGACTCGCTCTACGCGCTGGGCGGCCAGCTCTACTCCGAAGGCCGGTACCGCGAGGCGATTCCGCTCTTCAAGCGCGTCGTCGCCATCGACGGGCGGAACGCGAACGCCTATGCCCTGCTGGGAGGCTCGTATTTCCAGCTGGGGGACTACGGTGCCGCCATCGACGCCTTCGAGCGGGCGCTCCAGCTCGACGAGGGGATCAAGCTGGCCTACCTCGGGCTGGTGGCGTCGAACTACCTGACCGACCGGATCGACGCGGCCCGTGGCTGGGTTCAGCGCATGGTCCCGATCCTGGACAACCACGAGCGGGATCGCTATCTGGCCCACCTCTCCGAACAGTTCCCGCTCCTCGAGCTGCCCGGGAGCTGACCGATCGGGAGACGCCCGGCTCGGCCGGGCGCTCTCCCGTGCCTTCCGCCCGCCTCCGCCCGCCCTCTTCCGGAGGGCTCCGTGTCGATCTCGTCCAGGCTCCTCGACCTCCTGCTGCCGCCTCTCTGCCTCCACTGCGGGGCGCCCCTCGCCGCGGCGCGACCCGGGTGCTGTCCGGCGTGTCTGGCGGGGCTTCGGCCGCTGGGCGAAGCGGGATGCCGCCGCTGCGGGCTTCCGAGACCCGGCTCCCCTGAGCGCTGCGCCCGGTGCCGGGACTGGCCGGGGGGGCTGGAAGCGAGGGCGGCGGTCAGGTACGGCGGGGTCGCGGTGTCCCTGGTCCGCCATCTCAAGTACGCCGGATGGCAGCATCTGGCCGAGACGTGCGCGCGCGCGATGTCCGACCGGATCGAGGTCGCCTCGCTCGACGCGCTCGTGCCCGTCCCACTCCATCCGGTCCGGCTCCGCGCCCGCGGGTACAACCAGGCACGTGCGCTGGCTGAAGCCCTCGGGGCGATCCAGGGGCTGCCCGTCCTCGACCTTCTGGAGCGTGTCCGCGCGACCCGGTCCCAGGTCGGGCTCGGCCGGTCCGAGCGCGCCGCCAACGTGGAGGGGGCGTTCATCTGCCGGTTGGGTGCCCCGGCCGTAACCGGCCTCGTGGACGACGTGACGACCAGCGGTGCCACCCTTGCGGCCGCCGGCTCGGCCCTTCTTCAGGCCGGCGCGTGCCGCGTCGTCGGGCTCGCCTTCGCTCTCGCGCCGGAAGATGTCCCCGCGTAACTTTCGCGCCCCTCGGTCGCCGTCATCGATTCCGATCACGCCATGGAGGTCCAGATGCGCATCGCCATCAACGGGTTCGGCCGTATCGGCCGCATCGCTTACCGTTCGCTCAGGAGGGGGCGGACGGATCTGGACCTGGTTGCGGTGAACGACGTCACCGACGCCGCCACCCTGGCCCACCTGCTCAAGTACGACTCGGTGCACGGCCGGCTGGAGGCCGACGTGAGGGTCCAGGGCGGCGAGATCTTTGTCGGTGACGACTCGTTCCGGGTCCTGTCGGAGAAGGACCCGGCGAACCTGCCCTGGAAGGACCTCGGGGTGGACGTCGTCATCGAGTCGACCGGACGCTTCCGTGAGCGCGAGCAGGCCGCCCGGCACCTCTCGGCCGGTGCTCGCAAGGTGATCATCTCGGCGCCCGGCAAAGGGTCCGACATCACCGTCGTCCTGGGGGTGAACGAGGACAAGGTCGAGGCCGGGCACGACATCATCTCGAATGCATCCTGCACGACCAACTGCGTGACGCCGGTCGCGAAGGTGATCTACGACCGGTTCGGGTGGGTGCACGGCCTCATGACGACGACCCACGCCTACACTGCCTCCCAGCACCTCCTCGACACGCCGGACAAGGACCTTCGCCGCGCCCGGGCCGGAGCCATCTCCATGATCCCCACGACGACCGGCGCCGCGCGGGCGGCGGCTATGGTGATGCCCGAGCTCGAGGGGCGCATCGACGGCACGGCGATCCGGGTCCCGATCTCCGACGTCTCGATCGTCGATCTGACGATCGAGGTCGAAAAGGCGACCGGCGTCGAGGAGGTGAACGCGGCGTTCCGGGAAGCGGCCCGGGCGCGTCTCGATGGGATCCTCGTGGTCAGCGACGAGCCGCTCGTCTCCGTCGACTACGTCTCCACCACCCAGTCGGCGACCGTGGACGCCCTCTCCACGATGGTGCTCGACGGCACGCTAGTGAAGGTGTTCGCCTGGTACGACAACGAGATGGGATACGCTACGCGGCTGGTGGACCTGGCCGGCTATCTCTCCCGCTTCCTGTAAGGGTCGTCGGGGCGTGGCCGTGGGAGACGCACGACCGCCGGGTCTCGAACGCCGGACGCTCGGCTCGCTGACCGAAGGGGAAGTGAACGGACGACGGGCGCTGGTCAGGGTCGATTACAACGTGCCGCTGGAGGAGGTCGACGGCGATCGCCGCATCGCCTCCGACGTCCGGATCCGGGCCACGCTCCCCACGCTGCGGGAGCTCACGGCCCGGAGCGCGGTGGTCGTGCTGGCCAGCCATCTCGGCCGCCCGAAGGGAAAGCCCGATCCGGCGCTCTCCCTGCGACCCGTGGCCGAACGGCTCGGGGAGCTGCTGGAGCGCCCCGTCGCGTTTCTGGCGGCCCCCTTCGACCGGCGCTCGCTCAAGCTCGTGCTGAACGCCCAGAGCGGCGAGACGTTCCTGCTCGAGAACCTGCGGTTCGAGGCCGGCGAGACCGCCAACGATCCCGAGTTCGCGCAGCGCCTGGCGGCCTTCGGGGAGCTCTTTGTGCAGGACGCGTTCGGAACCTGTCACCGGGCTCACGCATCGACGGTGGGGGTGACCGATCATCTCGACCCGTGCGTGGCCGGCCGGCTGGTCGAGCGGGAGCTCGCCGCCTTCTCCCGGGTGCTGGATCCGGAGCCGCCCTTCGTCGCCATCATGGGTGGCGCCAAGGTGGCGGGCAAAGTCGAGACCGTGCGCGGGATCGCCGAGCGAGCCGAGCGGGTGTTCCTGGCGGGCGGGATGGCGAACACGTTCCTCCTGGCGCGCGGCCTGCCGGTCGGGGATTCGCTTGCCGAGCGGGAGCTGAGGGGAGAGGCGGAGCGGCTTATGGCCGAGTTCGGGGACCGGATCGTGCTTCCCGCCGACGTCGTCGTCGCGCGAGAGATCACGTCGGACGCCGAGATGCGCACGGTCGCCGTCGATCAGGTCGAACCGGGCTGGCGGATCCTGGACGTCGGTCCGCGAACGGTGGACGCGATCGAGAAGGAGCTCGGATGGGCCCGCACCGTCTTCTGGAATGGACCGCTGGGCGTCTTCGAGACCCCGCCCTTCGACGCCGGGACGCGTGTGGTGGCGGAGCTCATGGCCTCGGTGACCGACCGCGGAGCCTACACCGTGGTGGGTGGGGGAGATTCCGCGGCGGCCATCGAGGAGGCGGGGCTGGCCGATCGGGTGAGCCACGTCTCGACCGGAGGGGGCGCGGCGCTGGAGCTGGTCAGCGGGGTGACCCTCCCGGGGATCGCGGCCCTGGATCCGCCATCCGAGGGCATGTGAGCGGCATCCGGCCGGTCGTCGTCGCGGCCAACTGGAAGATGAACAAGACCGGTCCCGAGGTGGAGCCGTACTTCGCCGCGTTCCGGCGGGCCTTTTCCGGGCGGGGGAGCCAGCGAGTCGTGATCTTTCCCCCCTTCCCGCTGCTCGAGGCCGCGGTCCGCGCGGCGGCGAAGCTGGTCGAGATCGGTGCGCAGAATTGCCACTGGGAGCCTTCGGGTGCGTTCACGGGCGAAGTTTCGGTGCCGATGCTGGCGGCCGCCGGCGCGCGGCACGTCCTGGTCGGCCACTCGGAGCGGCGTGAGCTCTTCGGCGAGAGCGACGAGGATTGCGCCCGGAAGGTGCGGGCCGTCCTGGCCGGCGGGCTCTCGCCGATGCTGTGCGTGGGGGAGACGATCGAAGAGCGTGACGCGGGGCGACAGCGGGCGGTCGTGATCCGCCAGCTCACGCGCGCGCTCGTGGATCTTCCGAACGAGGGGTCGGAGCGGCTTCTGGTCGCCTACGAGCCCGTGTGGGCGATCGGCACCGGCCGCACGGCCTCGCCCGAGGACGCCCAGACCATGCACGCCGCGATCCGCGAGTCTCTGTCGACCCTGCTCGGGGCGCGCAGGGCGGAGCGGATGCCGATCCTCTATGGAGGGAGCGTCAAGCCCGAGAACGCCGCCGAGCTCCTCGCGCGGCCCGACATCGACGGCGCGCTGGTGGGCGGGGCGAGCCTGTCGCCGGAGGGGTTCGCGTCCATCGTCGCGGCGGGCGCGCCGCGCCAGGGCCTCGCTTGACGAGCCTATGCATGGCGGTAAATTAAAAAGCTATGCTATTCTCTATCCTGCTCCTGCTTCTCGTGATCGACTGCCTCGCCCTCATGCTGGTCGTCCTCCTCCAGTCCGGCAAGGGTGGAGGTCTGGCGGCCGGATTCGGCGGCGCGGGCACCGGCATGGAGATGATGGGCAGCCGCCAGACCGCGACCTTCCTGCACAACGCGACCCGGTGGCTGGGAGGAGCGTTTCTGGTCATCGCCTTCTCGATCTCTCTCCTTACCGCACGCGGCAACCGGCCCCAGGGGCTCATCGAGACCCAACTCCAGCAGCAACAGGCCGCCCCCCAGTCGCCTCAGGCGCCGGGGAACCTGGAGGATCTTCTGGAAGGTGGCCCGGAAGCGGCTCAGCCGGCGGGAGAAGACGCCCCACCGTCCACCGAAGGGGCGGCGGCCCCGGCCGGGGAAACGGACCAGCCTTCTTCCGAGCCACGCTGAGGCGGGCCCAAGTGGTGGAACTGGTAGACACGCTGTCTTGAGGGGGCAGTGGCCGAAAGGCCGTGGGAGTTCGAATCTCCCCTTGGGCACCATCCAGATGAACGCGGGCCGCCGACGAACGACGGCCCGCATTTTTTCGTCTTCGGATCGTCCTCGGACCCTGGATCTGTCGGCGCCCGCGGGTGGGCCCGCCTCAGAGCAACCGGAAGATCAGCAGTAGCGCCGCTCTGGCTGATGTGCAAGAGCCGCGTTGACGTTCGCCCGGCGGCCCGGCATCTTGAGAGAAGAACCCCACACCATGCATCGCAACGTAGGAGGTGCTCGATGATCGGCAGATTGAAGGCCCTGGCCATCGGATTCCTGGTCGGCGTGTTCGTGGCTCCCCGCTCCGGCCGGGCCTCGCGCCAGCTGCTCCTGGAACGGCTCGGGGAGTTCTTCGACGAAGGCAGCCGCCGGCTGGAGGAGCTGGAGGACGAGCTGGTCGGCCGCCGCCGGAGCCCGTCCCGCGAGAGGACGGTTGACGACGAGCTCGAGGTCGAGCCCTTTCCCGACGACCCGACGATCTGAGCCAGGCGTGTGGGCGCGGCGACCCTCCCCCTGATCGTCGTTCGCGGCGAGCGCGCCGTCTTCCACCTTCTCGACCCCGCCATCCCGGCCGGGGAGCTGCCCGGCCGCCTCGCGCTCTACTTCGAGCCCGCCGGGCTGGTGCCCGCGCGTCTCGTATGGAACTCCGTCGACGGCCCGCGGCCCCTCGATCCTGGACGCGCCATCGGCGAGCAGGTGCCACCCGAGGCGGAGGTCGAGATTCGCGCCGAGTGAGCGCCGCTTTGGCACAGGCGTTGCCACGTTGAGGCCACCATCCCCCCGGGAAAGGCCTCGAACGGACCCAGGATGCCCGATGAATCCCTACTAGAACCTCCGGACGGCAAGGCCCGGGAGCCTTCGGGGGCCGAGCGACGCCTGCGCGCAGCGGCCGTGTTTCTGGAGAACGGTCGGATCGACGAGGCGTGGTCCGAGGCCCGCCGTGCGGGCGAGCTTGCCCGTGAGACGGGCGACGACTCGAGTCTCGCCCGGGCCGAAAACCTGCTCGGTGAGATGGCCTGGGACCGCGGTCGCTGGGAGGAGGCGAGCCGGCTGTTCGGAGCCGCGCGCGAGCACGCCGAAACCGCTGGCGACGGGCCGCTGCTGCTGTGGATCGAGAGCAACGACGCCGCCGTCCACGCCGACCTGGGACAGGGTGAGCTGGCCCGTGAGTCGCTGGCCGCGGCGCTCTCGCGGCTGGGCCTGGTGGACGTCCACCCCGAGGCCATCCGGGTCCTGCGCAACCTGGGTCGGGTCCTCGGGGCCGTTGACCAGGTGGCCGCCGCGGATGGACTGCTCGTCCGCGCCATGATGATCGCCAAGCGCCTGGCCGATACGAGCGCGGGCGCGATGGTGGCGATCGAGCGGGCGCGGGTCGCGCTCGCCCACCGGGACGTCGTCCGCGCGGACGCCCTCCTCGGCACGGCCTCGGCGCTTGCCGGGCGGGAGGAGAGCGCCGCGCTGCGCGCGGATTCGATCTGCCTCCAAGGGGAGGTCCAGCGGATGGCCGGCCGCCTGGAGGCCGCGGAGCGCTCGCTCCTCAAGGCCGTCGAGCTGGCGGAGGAAGCCGGGTCGGACGGCACCGCGGCGCGGGCCTGGCGGGAGCTGGGC
>DASRVA010000138.1:0-8240 GCA_035687745.1 Gemmatimonadota bacterium | reverse complement strand
CCAGCTCTCCTGCGCGAGCTCCGAGGTTTCGCCCGTCCGCCGACCCGTCCCCTGGAGGGCGGGCACGTCGCCCGGGCGCTCGTGCACCTCGAGCTCGTTCTCGACGTGATGGACGCCCGGCACCGAGGCCACCGCGCTCAGCAGATCCTCGCTCTCGCCGGCCAGGATCTGTCCACGCAGGACCACCCGGCCCCGGTGGGCGTCGACCTCGATGGCCCCGGGGTGGGAGACGTAGCGGCCGAGCTTGGAGCGGACCCGCTCGACCAGGACGTCGTCCGTGACCCGGCCGCCCGGGGTGACACGGCTCCGCGCGCGGGCCACGAGCCCCCTCGAGCGGTTCGCCGAGTCGCGGACGGTCTTCCCCAGGAAGGCCTCCGAGTTCCCGATCCGCGAAGAGAGCTGGTCGCGAACGAGCGCGCGCCGCCGGCGCCCGCGGTCGGGATCCAGCAGGTACATGAGCCCGGCCCCCAGACCGAGACCCCCGAGCACGCTCGCCTTGGATGTCATCTTCGCCTCCACGTTCGAATCCGCATGCGTTGTGGGTATGGAATCAGTGTAGAGGATGCGGCTCAGCGGCTCAGTTCGATGCAATACAGAGGGTCGTTCCGGGACGTGGCCAAGCCTCAGCTCGCCGGCTCGGGACCCTCGGGGACCCGACCCTTCATGGTGTTCAGCCAGAGGGCTGAGTTGACGACTCCGAGATGGGTGAACGCCTGGGGGAAGTTGCCGAGGAGCTCACCCGTCTGGATGTGGATCTCCTCGCTCAGGAGCCCGACCGGATTCGCGCGCGCGATCATCTTCCGGAGGAGCCCCTCGGCCTCGGCCAGCCGGCCTTGCATCGCCAGGCAGTCGATGAGCCAGAACGTGCACCACGCGAACGCCCCCTCGCCTCCGCGCAGCCCGTCCTCGGAGAGGTAGCGGATCACCAGATCTTCAACGACGAGCTCGTCCTCGATGGCGGCGATCGTCCGCTCGACCCGCGGGTCGTCGATCGGCAGGAAGCCGAGGATCGGAATCAGGAGGAGCGCGGCGTCCAGGTGTCGGCTCCCGTACGACTGGACGAACGTGCCCCGCTCGGGGTCGACCCCGTTCTCCAGGATCGACGCGCGGACGGCGTCCTGCTCCCTCCGCCACCGGGCGACGTCCCCGGCCAGCGGATGTGTGCGGTCCTCGGCGAGCCGGACGGCCCGGTCAAGGGCGACCCAGCACATGACCTTCGAGTAGACGAAGTGACGGGGCTCGGTCCGGACCTCCCAGATCCCGAAGTCGGGCTCGTGCCAGACCTCGCACACGTGGTCGGCGATCGTGGCCAGGAACCCGGCCAGCTCCTGCGACGGTTTCTCGACCCCGTAGCGCCACACCTGATAGGTGGCGTCCAGGATCTCGCCATAGATGTCGAGCTGCCGCTGCTCGGCCGCCAGGTTGCCGACCCGGACCGGCCGCGAGCCGCGGTACCCCTCGAGGTGGTCGAGCGTCCGCTCCTCGGGCGGGGTCCCGCCGCGGAGCGTATAGAGGACGCGCAGGTCGCCGATCGGCTTTCCGTCCAGCGCGCTGTCGCGGATCCACCCGATGAAGTCGTGGAGCATCCGGTGGTGGCCCAGGTGGTAGAGCGCGTGGACGGTGAACGAGGCGTCCCGGATCCAGGCATAGCGGTAGTCCCAGTTCCTCTCGCCGCCGATCTCCTCGGGAAGCGACGTCGTCAGGGCGGCGGCGATCGCGCCCGTCTCGTGGTGGCTGAGGAGCTTGAGGACGAGCTCGCTCCGGACGACCATGTCGTGCCAGGGGCCGCCGCCGAACGGGCAGAGGTCGGGGTTGCAGTCGTGGACCCACTCGTGCCAGAAGGCGACGGTCCGGTTGAAGGCGTCGAACGCGTCGACCGTCTCGGCCATGCCGTCCGGGCCGGAGTGGCCGAGGAGATAGACCAGGCGGTCGCCTTCCCGGACGAGGTGGCGCGCACTCGCGCGGTCCCCCTCGATCGAGAGCGGGCCGGGCGCCCAGAGCTGGACGAACTCTCCGTCCTGCCGCGCGACCGCCCCGCCGTCGAACGGCTCCAGCCGGGTCGGGCCGCGGGCATAGTCGAAGCGGGGGGCGAACTCCTGCTCCAGCTCGACCTCGCCCCGCCGCCCCTCGACGATCCGGACGATCGTCTGGTCGCGTCCGTGGGCGATCCCCTCCCAGTAGGGCATGAAGTCGATCACCCCGGCCGTCCCCGTCGGCTCGACGAACGTCGTCTCGACCACGTTGGTCCGGTCCAGGTAGCGCTGGGTGCCGGACGCCCCCGAGGCGGGGCCGATCCGCCACCGCCCGCCCTTCCGGGCGTCCAGGATCGCGGCGAAGACGCTCGGGCTGTCCAGCTCGGGCAGGCAGCACCAGTCGATCGAGCCGTCGCTCCCGACCAGCGCGGCCGTGGTCAGGCTGCCGATCGCGGCGTATGCCGAGAGCGGCTTGTAGCCGGAATCGCTCATCATGCCCGGGGGGATAGGGGGCGGCTCAGTCGGCGAACAGCGTTTCCAGCAGCTCGTACACCTCGTCGGGGTCGGCGAGCCGGTAGCGGGCGGCGGTCTCCACGTCCCGGTCGCCGACGCGGGCGGTGACCGCGCTCGGAAGCGCGCGGAAGGCGTCCTCGTCCGTCTCGTCGTCGCCGACGTAGAGGGTTCGCTCGGCGGTCCCGTCGGGGATCGCGTCGATCACGTGGCGGAGGGCATCGCCCTTGTCGAAGGCGTCCGCCGGGCGGATCTCCCAGGACGCCTTCCCCGAGCGGAGGACGAAGCCGGCCTCCTCGACCAGGTCGTGGAGGCGGGTTTCGATCCCGGCGAGCCGCCGGGTGTCGCCGCGCGGCCGGACGTGGAGGGTCGCCGTCCACGTCTTGTCCTCGATCTGGACGCCCCCTTCGCTTTCGAGGCGATCGGCCGCCAGCTCGAGGAGCCGCGCCAGCCCTTCGGCGACCTCCTCGGGCGGACGGCGCTCGACGCCCGGGCCTTCGATCTCGAGGCCGTGGTTCCCGACGTAGATCGCTTCGGGGACGGCGACCCGGGCGCGGACGTCGTCCAGCGCGCGGCCGCTCACGATCGCGAGCCGTCGCTCCGGCCCCGGGATTCCGGCCAGGATCGCCCGGCGCCGGGCGGTCAGGCCGGGCGCCGCCGGGTCGGGATCGATCTCGGTCAGCGTGCCGTCGAAGTCGAGCGCCACCAGGACCGGCCCGCCCGAGAGCCGATCGCGGATCGAATCCAGATCGTCGAAGGGAGGGGCCTCGCGGCTTGCGTCGAGCGCGCCGTTCATTGGTGCACGCTGGCGGTGGGAGGCGCTCACGCCGGGCCGTGGACCAGCGAAGCGGCCCGCGCCTCGGCGGCTTCGGCCATGAACTCGGCCAGCCAGCTGTAGATCGTCCGCCTCCGGAGCCGCGACTTCATCGCCTCCATCCGCCGCCGCCGCTCCTCGAGCGGCATCTCGAGCGCGGTCCGGATGTCCTCGGCGAAGCCTTCGGTGTAGAAGGGATTGACGGGGATCGAGTGGTCGATGTCGTCGGCCGCGCCCGCGAACTCGCTCAGGCAGACGGCGCCCGGGTCGTCGCCCTGGCACGCGATGAACTCCTTCACGACCAGGTTCATGCCGTCCACGACCGACGAGATGATCGCCACGTCGGCCATCCGGTAGAAGGCTGCCAGCTCGTCCTGCGGGAGCGTGTGGCGGATGTAGACGATCGGCCTCCAGTCGCCGGTCGACAGGTCGTCGTTCAAGGCGTCGATCCGGGCGTCCACCTTCTCGGCGAGGTGCTGGTAGGCGGGGATCTCCCCCCGGCTCGGGACCGCGATCTGGATGAACGTGAACTTCCCGCGGTACTCCGGGTTGTCGCGGAAGAAGACGCGCAGCGCCTCCAGCCGCTCCAGGATCCCCTTGGAGTAGTCGAGGCGGTCGACCCCGATCCCGACCTTCCGCTCCCTCAGCCCGAACCGCTCGCGGATCCGCTCCATTCGCTCGGCCGTCTCCGGGCTCGCCGCGACCGTCTCGAACCGCTCGACGTCGATCGAGATCGGGAGCGCCCTGACCTTCGTGGCCCGCCCTCTATGGACGATCGTGCGCTGGTTCCAGTCGACCAGGACCTCGAGCTCGTTGACACAGGTGTCGAGAAAGTTCTGCGCGAACGACTCCAGGTGGAAGCCGATCAGGTCGTTGGCGAGGAGGGCCTGCAGGATCTGGACCTTCTGGGGACAGACCCGGAAGGTCTCCCAGGCCGGCCACGGGGTGTGCCAGAAGTGGGCGAGGGTCAGGTCCGAGCGCACGTCGCGGATCGCGCGCGGCGCCAGCGCCAAATGGTAATCCTGGATCCAGACCAAAGCGTCCCGGCCGTCCAGCTCCTCGACCGTGGCGTGGGCGAAGCGGAGGTTGACGTCGCGATAGGTCGTCCAGAAGCGGTCCCGGAACCGGACGTGCTCGAGGATGTTGTGGCAGAGGGGCCAGAGGGCCTGGTTCGAGTACCCCAGGTAGTAGCGTTCGACCTCGTCTTCGGTGAGCCAGATCCTGCGGATCGTGTAGCTCGGATCTTCCGGCGGGACCCGGACCCGGTCGTGCTCGTCGACGACCATCCGGTCGGCCTCGCCGTCGCCCCACGCGACCCAAGTCCCGCCGACCGCTCTCAAGACCGGGTCCAGAGCAAGCGCCATCCCGCCCGCCGGGCGCTGGACGACGATCTCGCCGCCTTGCCGCTCGTGGGCGTACGGCTGGCGGTTCGCGACCACGGCCAGCCCGATGTCGGGAAACCGCGCCTGGAAGGCCTCGTGGACCCGCTCCGGCGTCCAGTCGGTCATGCCGGCCAAGGTAGGCGCGCCCGGCGCCGACCGCACCCGAACGGGGGGTCGGGTCGGCCTTCACGGCAACGGTAGCCGTGGGGCGCCGGCGCGCTCGTTGGTCTACGTGGCGGCCGCTGCTGGCGCGGCGCCGCTATTCGTGGTCGCGGATCGCCTCGACGAGCTCCATCTTGTCCATGGAGCCCCGCCCCTCGATGTCGAGCTCCTCGGCGCGGTTCCGAAGCTCCTGGAGCGTGCGGTCCTCGAGCGGCGTGTTCGGGTTGCCGGTGCCGCCCGGCGTCCGGTTCTCCGTCCGGCCCTCCTGCTGGCGCTGCTTGTTGACCGTCCGCGCGGCGATCTCCTCCGCTCCCTCCTCGGACTTGCCGCGGTCCATCTCGCTCTCCTTGATGTGCTCGTACTGCCGCTCGTCCTTCTTGCTCCAGCTCTTCTGTGGCATGAGATCCTCCCATCGGGATGAAATGAGCCCTACACTCACATTCTGCTTTCCATAACCCGGGATGTCTGTAAGACGCCGCACGAGGTTCGGCATCACCGGCGACCTCTCCCATTTCGGCCCCTATTTCGGGCGCAGGCTGGCGGGAGTCCGGATTCTGACCGGCGACTATCTGCGCACCCGGTCGTGACCTCGGCCCTGGGGTTCCCCGAGCGGCTATACTTCCGCACCATGCCGATCATCGACGAAGAGCTCTTCGTCCGCTGCCTGAACTGCGGATGGGAGGCGGCGACCGGGATCCGCCGGACCGAGGAAGGGCTGACCGCCGACCCCCCCGGCCAGCGCCGCATCACCTGCCACCGCTGCGGCACGGAGGCGACCTATGGAAACGCCGACTACTACCACCGCACCGTCGAGCGGGACCGGGAGAAGGCCGACGTCTGAGGGTTCGGACCGGGTCCGCCGCGTCTTCTCGGGCGCCCCGTGGGAGCCAGCCTATGGCTACTGCCGCGCCGTCCGCGACGGCGACCGGATCTGGGTCTCCGGGACGGCCGCCGTCGGCCCCGACGGGAAGGTGGTCGCGCCCGGGGATCTTCAAACCCAGACCCAGCGCTGCATCGAGATCGTCGCGGACGCGCTGGCGGAGCTGGGCGCCGGCCTCGCCGACGTCCGCCGTACCCGCGTCTTCGTGACCGACATCGCGCGCTGGGAGGAGGTCGCCCGGGCCCATCGCGAGGCCTTCGGGGCGAACCCGCCGGCCGCCACGATGGTCGAGGTCTCACGGCTGATCGATCCCGACATGCTGGTCGAGATCGAGGTCGACGCGACCGTCCCCCGCTGATCGCCGTTCTTGCCGATACCCCTTCCAGGAGCGAGCCATGTCCGACCGCGTGACCTTTCCCGGCGCCTCCGGCGACCTCCTGGCGGCCCGGATCGAGCGCCCCGCCGGCGAGCCGGTCGCGTGGGCGCTCTTCGCCCACTGCTTCACCTGCTCGAAGGACCTGAGGGCCGCGCGCGAGATCACGCGCACGCTGGCCGACCGCGGCTTCGCGGTTCTGCGCTTCGACTTCACGGGCCTGGGGGAGAGCGAGGGCGATTTCGCCGACACCAACTTTTCGTCCAACGTCGAGGATCTGGTCGCGTCTGCCGACTGGCTCCGGGCGGAGCACGGTCCGCCGCGGCTCCTGGTCGGCCACAGCCTGGGAGGCGCGGCGGTGCTCGTGGCGGCGGGCCTGATCTCCGAGGCGGCGGCCGTCGCCACGATCGGCGCCCCGGCCGGGACCGAGCACCTCCGGGAGACGCTCCTGAAAGAGGCGCCCGAGCTCGAGGGCACGGAGGAAGCCCAGGTCGAGCTGGCGGGCCGCCCGTTCCGGATCAGGCGCCAGCTTCTGGACGACCTCGCCGATCAGAGCCTGGAGAAGGCGATCGCCGAGCTCGGCAAGCCACTCCTGGTCCTCCACGCGTCCGACGACGAAATCGTCCCGATCGAGCACGGACGGCGGATCTTCGAGACCGCGAAGGACCCGAAGGCGTTCGTCTCGCTGGATGGAGCCGACCACCTCCTGACGGACCCCGTCGATGCCGCCTTCGCGGGCGAGATCCTCGGCGCTTGGGCCGAGCGGTACGTGGCGGACCGGGAGCGGCCGAGGGGGCGGGTCGGCGTCGAGCCGCCCGCCGACCGCCGCGAGGTCGTCCTTCTCGGGCGGCGCGGCTACACGATCGAGATCCTGACCTACCGCCACCGCCTCCACGCCGACGAGCCCGAGGAGAAGGGTGGGGCAGACCGCGGGCCCAACCCCTACGAGATCCTGCTGGCCGCGCTCGGCGCCTGCAAGGCGATCACCGTCCGGATGTATGCGGATCGGAAGGGGTGGCCCCTCCTCCGGACGATCTACCGGCTCCACCACGACCGGATCCACGCCGAGGACTGCGCCGACTGCGAGACCAAGGAGGGCCGGATCGACGAGATCCAGGCCGAGCTCCAGTTCGTGGGCCCCTTGTCCGAGGGTCAGCGCGAGCGACTCCTCGAGATCGCCGACAAGTGCCCCGTCCACCGGACGCTGACCGGGGAGGTCAAGATCCGGAGCCGGCTGAAGGAGGGGTGAGGGAGCCGCGGGGCGCCGCGGCGGCGGCCCGCCAGGGTCTTCCTCCGCCGTTCTTGTTTACAAAAGTGTATTCGAGTTCACCGAAGTAAACGCAACTCATTAAGAAGTGGGCGAGTACTTCTGGTTGCCCAGATGTCGGCCGGCCACCGGCTCGGCCTCATGGCGGATACGCAGTCACTTATATATCATATAAGCCATGACAGCCGCCCGACTGCTCCGCTATGCCCGTCGAAGAGCGGGTCTCAGCCAGCGGGAGCTGGCTGAGCGAACAGGCAGGACCCAATCCGCCGTCTCCCGGATCGAGTCGGGCGCGGTGACCCCACGCTTCGACACCCTGGCCGAGCTCGTCCGATCCTGCGGAAAGCGAATCGATCTCGTGCCGGTCCTCGGAGAGGGAGTCGATCGGACGCTCGTTCGCGCCATGCGCCGGCTCCCTCCTGAACAGCGTCTACGGAGAGCGACGATGGAGGCGAGGAACGTCGCCGCGCTCCAGCGCGCGACGCGGCGCGCATGACCGACCCGGTCTTCGATCCCTTGAGGATGTTGGATGTGCTGGATCGGCACGAAGTACGGTTCGTCATGATCGGGGGATTGGCTGGGCGGCTTTGGGGGTCGCCGACTGTCACCAATGACCTGGATGTCTGCCACGCGCGAGACCGGGCGAACCTGAGACGGCTGGCGGAGGCGCTTCGGGAGATCAACGCCCGGCTGCGCGGCGTCGCCGAGGACGTTCCATTCCTCCTGGACGACCGGACTCTGGCGGCTGGAGATCACTTCACGTTCGTCACCGACGCCGGGAACCTGGACTGTCTCGGAATCCCCGCCGGCACGAACGGCTACGAAGATCTCGCGAAGACCGCCGAGCGAATGGAGATCGCCGGCCGCGACGTCCTGGTC
>DASRVA010000137.1:0-2494 GCA_035687745.1 Gemmatimonadota bacterium | reverse complement strand
CCGGCAGGGCCGCGATCAGCCGCTCGACGGCGGCCGGGTTGTGGGCCACGTCGAAGACGATCGGGACGCCGTCGACCGTCCAGCGTTCGGCCCGCCCCACCGGCAGAACGCCGGAGAGCGCCTCGCGCACCGCCGCCTCGGCGAGGGGCCGGATCTGCGCTATCTCCCACGCCCTGAGGGCGACCGCGGCGTCCCACGCGAAGTGGGCGCCTTGCATCGGCAGGAGCAACCCCCCGGCCCGCCAGCCCGGGCTCGCGTAGTCGAACGCGGTCTCCCCGTCCCCGGGTCGAACCTCGATCCGGACGTCGTCCTCGAAGAAGTGGAGCCGCGCGCCCGCCGTTCCGGCCGTCTCCACAAACGCCCTCCGTACCTCCTCCGGACGAGCGTCCCCGATCAGGGCGGGGATCCCGGCCTTGAAGATCCCGGCCTTCTCGCGGGCGATTCCCGCGAGATCCCGCCCGAGCTGCGGCTCGTGGTCGCGGGCCACGTTGGTGACCACGGCCACCTCCGGCCGGACGACGTTGGTCGCGTCGAGGCGCCCGCCGAGACCCACCTCGACGACCGCCAGATCGATCCCGGCCCTCGCGAAGTGTTCGAACGCCATGAGGGTCGTGGCTTCGAAGTAGGTGAGGCCGTTCTCCCGGACCCGCGCCGACACGCGGCCCCACGCCTCGCCGACGGCGTCCTCGGAAACCGGGTCCCCGTCGATCCGGATCCGCTCCCGGAAGTCCAGCACGTGCGGGGACGTATAGCAGCCGGTCCTGAGCCCGTGGGCGGTTCCGAGCGCGGCCAGCGCCGCCACCGTCGTGCCCTTGCCGTTCGTCCCGCCGACGTGGAGGGTCGGAGCCGCGCGCTCGGGATGGCCGGACGCCGCGCATATGGCGCGCATCTCCTCCAGCCCCAGCCGGATCCCGAACCGCTCGAGACGCTGGAGGGCGGCGAGCGCCTTCCGGTAGTCGCTCACGCTTCCCCGGCGGGCGCCTCGCGGCCCGTCATCCAGCGCAAGGTGCGCGAGACCGTCCGCTTGAGCCGGTCGCGCGGCACCACGGCATCGACGAAGCCGTGATCGAGGAGGAACTCGGCGGTCTGGAACTCGTCCGGCAGGTCCTGGCCGATGGTCTGCTTGATCACCCGCGGCCCGGCAAAGCCGATCTGGGCAGCCGGCTCGGCGTAGACGACGTCCCCGAGCATGGCCCAGGAGGCGGTCACCCCGCCGGTCGTCGGGTCGGTGTCGACGGCTACGAAAGGCAGGCCGCGGCGGTCGAGCTCGGCAAGCAGCGCGCTCGTCTTGGCCATCTGCATGAGCGAGAGCACGCCCTCCTGCATGCGGGCCCCTCCGCTCGCCGAGACGATCACCAGCGGAATCCCCCGGTCGATCGCCCGCTCGATCGCCCGGGCGACCTTCTCGCCGACCACCGACCCCATGCTGCCGCCCATGAAACCGAAGTCCATGATCGCCGCCGAGACATCGACGCCGTCGATCTGACCCACTCCGCACACGACGGCGTCGGAGCGTCCCGTGCGATCGCGGTACTCCTGGAGCCGCTGAGGGTACGGCTTCGAGTCGACGAACTCGAGCGCGTCGACGCTGGCCAGCTCGGCGTCGTGCTCATCGAACGATCCCTCGTCCAGCAGGAGCTCTCCGTATTCGTCTACGCCGATCCGGAAGTGATGCCCGCAGTGGGGACAGACCCAGGTCCGCCCTGATAGATCCTTCCGATACAGGATGCTGCCGCACGACGGGCACTTCTGCCACAGCTCACCGGGCAGCTCCTTGCGAGCCGTGGTCTCCTCGATCTTCCGCTTGTCGCGCTTGAACCAGCTCATGGGGTCGCCCTGACACGGCGGGCGGTAAGCCTACGTTGCGCCATGGGTGAGGTCAACCGCCATCGTGAGCGCGTCCTCCCGGGGCCCGCTGTAGTACTCGCGCCGGCGGCCGGTGACCGTGAAGCCGCGGGAGCGATAGAAGGTCTGCGCGACCTCGTTCGAGACCCGGACCTCGAGGTACATCCGGGTGGCCCCGAGCTCGGCCGCGGCCACCCGCATCGACTCGAGGAGACGGTTTCCGACACCGGATCGCCGATGCGGCGGCGCCACCGCGATGTTGGCGAGCTCGGCCTCGTCGGCGGCGACCCAGCCGAGCGCGTACCCGACGACCTCTCCGTTCGGGAGCTCGGCGACGCGGCCGATGGCTCCCGGAAACGCCACGATCCGGGCGAGGTGCTCCTCCGGCCAGGGTGACGGATAGACGGACCGTTCGATGATCATGACCGCCGGGAGGTCCGTCGGCCGGAGGGGGCGGACCCGCAGCTCGGAAGCCGGGGCGCTCACCGAGAGGGCGGGTCGGTGGCCGGCCGGGCGTAGACGATCCGAAGATCGGACGGGGTCGCGAGGCGGTAGGCGGAGGGGGCGACGGCGACCAGCCGGGCCAGGGCCGCGGCCGGCGCTCCACCCGAGCGGGGCGCCTCGAGGCGGGCGTGTGCCAGGTCGGGGG
>DASRVA010000136.1:0-10314 GCA_035687745.1 Gemmatimonadota bacterium | reverse complement strand
TGCCGATCGCCCACGGCGCGCTGCCCGCCGCGACAGCGGCGGCCGAGCCGCCCGACGAGCCGCCGGGCACGCGGGTCCGGTCCCAGGGATTCAGCGTCGGGCCGTACGCCGAGTTCTCGGTCGAGGAGCCCATCGCGAACTCGTCCAGGTTGGTTTTGCCGACCACGACGGCACCGGCGTCACGGAGCCGGGCGACGGCGGTGGCGTCGAAGGGCGAGATGTAGGGCTCGAGGAGGCGGGACCCGCAGGTCGTCACACCGCCCGCGACCGCGATGTTGTCCTTGACCGCGACCGGCACGCCGGCCAGGGGCAGCCGCTCCCCGGCCGCCACCCGGCGGTCCACGCGGTCGGCATCCTCGAGCGCCGCCTCGCCGCGGAGCGACAGAAAGGCGTTCAAGGGGTCGGCGCCGGCCCGCTCGAGCGCCTCTTCGACTGACCGGCGCGCCGTCGTATCGCCGGTCGCCACCCGGTGCGCGATCGCAGCGGCGGTGGGGCTCTCTCCGCCGGGGGTCACTCCACCACGCGCGGCACGAGGAAGAAGCCGTCCCTGGACGGGGCCTGCTTCAGGAACCAGGCCGGATCGGGCCAGCCGACGACCCGGTCCTCCCGGAGCGGCTGGTCCGGGGGCTCGGGGAGGGCGGCCCGCCCCGGCTCCAGCTCCTCCAGGCGGGCCACGTACTCCAGGATCGCCGACAGCTCCCGGCGGAACCGCTCGACCTCGTCCTCCGAGAGATCGAGCCGCGCCAGGCGCGCGATGTGGCGGACGTCGTCGGCACCGATCGACATGGGACGGGAGAAGATAGGGACGGGATGAGACCCGCGCCGGTTGGCGCGGACCGGGCGCGCGCGCGGCTAGCGCAGGGCGGCGGTCTCGGGGCTGGGCTCCGGCTCCTCCGGCGCGACGTCGGTCCCGGAATCGCCCGGAGGCACCGGCTCCGCCGGCCCCGGAGCAGGCTGGGTTCCGTTACGGATCTGGGCCTGGTTCAGCGCGGGGTCCTTGTACACCACGATCGGCTGGCAGACGATCTCCTGGTTGCCGCAGACGAGGCGTCCGACCGACGCCGCGAGCTGCCACTGGCCGTTCACGATGTAGGAGCCGTGGACCGTGACCATGGCCCGGCACGACTCCTCGGGGAGCGCGTCCGGAACGTTGACCTGGACCTCCGACGTCACCGAATACTCCTTGACCGGCTCGGCCACCGGGATCGGCTCCTTCTCGATGACCGCGGTGATCGCGTTCGCCAGAACCAGCTCGCTCGGAAGCGCGAAGTCGAGGTTGACCGTCTGACCGGGCGACACGTCCAGGGTGCGGCGGATCGTCCCGTAGCCGAGGTACTCGGCGCTGATCGTGTAGCTGCCCGCGGGGACGTGGTCGACGAAGTAGGAGCCGTCGTCTGCCGTGACGTTTCCGAGGTTGGTCCCCTCGATCAGGACCATGCCCCCGACCAGGGGCGCACGGGACTCGCTGTCGTAGACCGCGCCCACCACCCGGCCGGTCTCGAAGGGCTGCCTCGAAGAATGGGTCGACCCGGTCTGGGCCGCGGCGATCCCGGGCACGCCTACAGCGATCACGCATGTGATCAAAAGTGTGCGAATCGCTTTCAGAGGCATCCCCGAAGGTCCCGCTGGCGGGTTGGATGGGTTCGCGTCGACACCCTGAGTATGACGCAATCTCCAGGCCCTTTCAAGCGCTGTGCGGCCGGGGCAACGGCCGGTGGAGCCGGCGGTGGCGGTTTGCGGGACGGGGTTGCCGATCGCCGCGCTCATCCATGCCCTTCCAGGTCCTCGATATCCGCGAGGTCACGCAAACGACCAACCGCCTTCTTGTTCCGGATCAGATCCTCCCGGGCGAGCACCCCCACCCGGACCCCGTCGAGCTCGACCACCTCCCGGCGCGTCCAGGCGTCCTCGAAGTCGACTCCCGTGACCGAGGTCAGGAGGTCGATGCGGTTGGGAACGACCCCGATCTGGAATACCATTTCCGGCTCGGTGAGATCCTTTTGCGACAATTGATCGAGCGGCGCCCCGAATTCGGCAAGCGCGTGCCAGACCCGTTCGGCGTTCCGGGACGAAGGTCGCACCCACAGGTCCATGTCCCCCGTCGCCCGCGGCAGCCCGTGAGCCGCCATGGCGTGGGCGCCGACGAGGATGTATTCAGCGCCCGCGTCGGATAACGCGGACAACATCTCGCTGAAGTCTCGGTTCATCCCGCAATCCCTGATAGGCCCAGGCCTGAAGCGTGAGCTGCCATACCATCCTTATCCTCTCCGCCGGACCGAGGCTGTCGACGTACGAGTGATCCTCGGGTTCCCCGAGAGAAAGGACCCGGATCTGTCGATGCGTTTCCATCACCACTCCTTCTCCAGTTTCGCGAAGCGCGCCACGAGCCGCTTTTCCCCCGCCCGGTCGAACCGCACCGTCACCTTGAGATCGCGTCCCCCGCCGCTCACGGACACGATCCGCCCGCCGCCGAACTCCCGATGGTGAACGCGCTCGCCGGGCCGGTAATCGGGGACCAGGTCCGAGATCTCCTCGGGCTCGACGGTGCCGCCCGGAGGGTCGTCGACCGCGATCGTGTCCCACGCCGACGCGCCTCCCGCCCGGCCCCGCGAGACGCCGTTGCCGTCCGACGCCCCGGCCCGGTCGCGCGAGCGCCCCCGTCCGCCCCACGTCCCCCAGCTCGACAGCGGCTCCTCCTCCCAATCCACGAGCTCGCCCGGGAGCTCCCCCAGGAACGGGGACGGCCCGCCGGCCGTCGACTGTCCCCAGCGGTACCGCTCGTGGGCGTACGAAAGGTAGACCCGGTCCCGCGCGCGGGTGAGCCCGACGTAGAAGAGGCGTCGCTCCTCCTCGAACTCGCGGGGCGAGTCCAGCGCGCGGGCCAGCGGGAAGAGGCCGTCCTCGCAGCCCGCCAGGAACACGACCGGGAACTCGAGGCCCTTGGCGTTGTGGAGGGTCATGAGCGTCACGACGCCGCCCTTGAGGTCCGCCTGGTCGATGTCGGTGAGCAGGCTCACCTCCTCGAGGAAGGCGGCCAGGTCGCCCTCGCCCGTGCCGCGCTCGAGGCTGAAGCTCTGTACACCCGCCACCAGCTCGTGGAGGTTCTCGAGCCGGTCCTCCCGGCGCGGGTCCTTGAGCGCCCGGTAGTGCGCGAAGAGCCCCGCCTTCTCGAAGTACTCGGCGACCCATCCCGCCGACGGCTCGTCGACGGCGCGCGGCGCGAATTCGGCCAGAAGCTCGGCCACTTCCTGGAGCCCGGCCGCCGTCGGGGCGTTGACCTGGAGGCGGACCGCCGGATCGAGGAGCGCGGCGGCCAGGGAGACGCCGCGCTGGTCGGCCACCGCCTCGAGTGTCTGCAGGGTGACCGGTCCGATCCCGCGCTTGGGGACCCCGAGCACGCGGCCCATCGACCAGTCGTCGGACGAGTTGACGAGTACGCGCAGGTACGCGATCGCGTCCTTGACCTCCTGGCGCTCGTAGAACCGGGTCCCGCCGACGATCACGTAGGGGAGCCCGCGGCGCCTCAGACCCTCCTCGAGAAGCCGCGACTGGGCGTTGGTGCGGTAGAGGACGGCCACGTCGCTGGGGGCGTATCCCTCGGACTGCAGCCGGCCGATCGTGCGCGCGACCCACGTCGCCTCGGAGTCCGCGTCGGCGGCGCCGTAGACCTTGAGCAGATCGCCGCCCTGGCGCTCCGTCCACAGCTTCTTGGGCTTCCGATGACGGTTCTTCTCGACGATCGCGTGCGCCGCCTCGAGGATCGTCCGCGTGGAGCGATAGTTCTGCTCCAGGCGGATCGCGACCGCTTCCGGGAAGTCGTCCTCGAACGACAGGATGTTCCCGATATCAGCGCCCCGCCATCCGTAGATCGACTGGTCATCGTCCCCGACCACGGTGATCGAGCGATGCTCCGCCGTCAGCAGCTTCACGAACTGGTACTGGGCGTGGTTGGTGTCCTGGTACTCGTCCACGAGGACGTGCCGGAATCGCCGGCGGAACGATTCGAGGAGCCGCTCGTCCTCGCGCAACGCGACGACCGTCTGCATGAGCAGGTCGTCGAAGTCCAAGGCCTTGTTCTGACGCAGCACGCGCTGATAGCGGCGATACGCCTCGGCGACCGCGTCCTCGACGTGGCCGTGGTGGGCTGCCGCATATTCGTCCGGGGAGAGGAGCTGGCTCTTGGCGTCGGAGATCCGGCGCCTCAGGCCGTAGGCGTCCATCGAGCCGACCGACCATCCCATCTCGTCCATCACCGTCTTCAGAATCTGGAGCGAGTCGTCGCCGTCGTAGATCGTGAACGAGCGGGGATAACCGAAGCGGTCGGCGATCCGGCGCAGGATCCGCGCGCTGACCGAGTGGAAAGTGCCGATCCAGAGCCCCTCGATGCCGCCCGGGCGATCCGCCAGAAGGCGGACGATCCGCTCGCGCATCTCGCCCGCCGCCTTGTTGGTGAACGTGACGGCCAGGATGCGCGCCGGGTCGACCCCGTGCTCTTCGATCATGTACGCCAACCGATGGGTGAGGACGCGGGTCTTTCCGCTCCCCGCCCCGGCCAGGACCAGGAGCGGCCCGGGGCCGTGCCTCACGGCCTCCCGCTGCGCGGGGTTGAGAGCGGCCAGCAGGCGCTCGGTCATGCCTCCTCCTCCGCGGCCTCGGCCACCGGCAGCACGATCCGGAAGCGGGCCCCCGGCTGATCCACTCCACCAATCAGCTCCAGGCTCCCCTCGTGGTAGTCCTCGACGATCCGGCGGGCGAGCGAAAGACCGACACCCCACCCCTGGGGCTTGGTCGAAACGCCGGTCTCGAAGATCCGCTTCCGGAGCGTGCGCGGGACGCCGGGGCCGTCGTCGGCCACCTCGACCCGGGCCGTCCCCGGCTCGTCGCCGGGAGCCACCGTGAGGGTGATCCGGCCGCCGCGTCCCTCGAGCGCGTCGATCGCGTTCTTGACCAGGTTCTCGAGCGCCCACTCGATCAAGATCCGGTTTCCCGACACCGACGGGACGGGGCGGCGCTCGAGGACGAGCCGGATCGGCTTCCCGCGGCGCGGCAGACGGGCCCGGAAATACGCCTCGACCTCCGCCGTCAGCTCGTGCAGGTCGATCGGATCGAGACGCGGCTGCCGGCCGATCAGCTCGAACCGGTGGGCGACCTTGCTGAGCCGGTCGACGTCCTGCTCCATCGCGGTCAGCGCCGAGCCCATGTCGACCTCCTCGCCCGCGGTCCCGGGGCCGGCCACGATCGCCGCCGCGCGATCGGCCCGGAGCAGCTCCACCCATCCGTACAGGGAGGAGATCGGCGTGCCGAGCTGGTGGGCGCTCTCGCGCGCCATGGCGACCCACACGTGGCCCCGTTGCACCCGTACGTTGTAGCGGATCAGCCAGAAGGCGATCACGCCGACCGCGATCAGCACCAGCGCCTGGATGTACGGAAGGTAGCGGAGCAGCGTGATCGTGCCGGCCTCGCTCACGTGAATGACCTGGATCACGTTGCCGGATTCGTCGGTCACCGGATAGGGAGCGGCGATCCGGTCCATCCGCGCCGACTCCTGCCGCAGGGCCAGGCGCTCGGCCGGCGACCACGGCCCCGTCTCCCGATCCAGGTCCAGGTCGTCCAGGTTGCGGAACGCGGTCGGGTTCCCTTCGGGGTCGGTCAGGATCACCGGATACGGGAAGTTCTGGATCACCTCCTCGAAGAGGAGGAGCTGCGCCTCGTCCGGCGTCCCCACCCTGAGCGCGCGGGCGTAGAGCGTGGCCAGCCGCTCGGTGTCCTGCCGGATGTCGGAGACGAGCGCCCGGGTGTACCAGACGTAGCCGGCGAACAGCGCGATCGTGGCCAGGATGGCGACGAAGGGCCAGACGCGGGGGCGGGGATGCGGGTCCCTCGTCGTGGCCTCCTTCAGCGGTCGCGAGCGGTGAGTCGCTCGACGCCTCCCATGTAGGGTCGCAGGACCTCCGGCACGGTCACGTTCCCGTCCGCGTCCTGCCAGGTCTCCAGCAGCGCGATCAGCGTCCGCGGCAGCCCCAGAGCGCTGCCGTTCAGGGTGTGGGGGTAGCGCGTGCCGCCGTCCGAGCCGGCGCGCGAGCGCAGGTTGGCGCGCCGCGACTGGTACGCCTCGCAGTTCGAGCACGACGAGACCTCGAGCCACATCCCGACGCCCGGCGCCCATGCCTCCAGATCGTACGTCTTGGCGGCCGCGTTCCCCATGTCCCCGGCGGCCAGGAGGACCACCCGGTACGGGATCCCGAGGGCCTGGAGGATCGCCTCGGCGTCAACGGTCAGCGACTCGAGCTCGTCGTAGGAGGACTCGGGGGTCGTGATCTTGAAGAGCTCGACCTTGTCGAACTGATGGACGCGGTTGAGCCCGCGGGTGTCGCGCCCGTGGGCCCCCGCCTCGCGCCGGAAGCACGCCGTGTGGGCGCAATAGCGGAGCGGCAGGTCGCCGTCCGTCAGAATCTCGTCCCGATGCCACCCCATGATCGGTACCTCGGCCGTCGGGATCAGGTACAGCTCGTCGCGCTCGGCGGCGTAGAGCTGGTCCTCGAAACGCGGCAGGTGGCCGGTCGCCGTCGCGGTCTCGGGGTTCACGAGGTACGGCAGCGCGAGCTCGACGTAGCCCTTGCGGCGGTGGACGTCGAGCATGAACGCGATCAGGGCCCGCGAGAGCGCCGCCCCCACACCCACCAGGCCCACGAACCCCGAGCCCGAGATCTTCGCGGCCCGCGCGAGATCGAGCGCGCCCAGCGCCTCGCCCACCTCCCAATGCGGCCGGGGCTCGAAGTCGAAGGTCCGTGGCTCGCCCCAGGTGCGGACGATCCGGTTGGCGGTGGCCTCGCCGCCCGGGACGGACGGGTGGGGCGGATTCGGCACCTCGAGGAGCCACGAGTCGAGCGTCTCCTTGAGCGCCGTTCCCTGCTCGTCGAGTTCCTTGATGCGGTCGCTGACCTTCCGCATCTCGGCCTTGAGCCCCTCCGCCGCCTTCTCCTCGCCGGCGCCGATCAGGCGGCCGATCTCCCTGGAGGTGGCGTTCCGCTCCGCCTTGAGGCGCTCGCTCTCCGCGAGGAGCCTGCGATGCTCGACGTCCAGGGAAATGAGCCGGTCGACCTCCGCCGTCTCGCCGCGCTTCTCGAGCGCCTCGCGCAGAAGATCCGGATCGTTGCGGAGCATCCGGACGTCGATCACGCTACTCCTCCACCAGACGCCGGTTCTGGGGCTGGTTCTGGTAGCTCCAGTCGAAGCGCACGAACCGCGACCGCGGGTCGTCGGGGAACTCGGTCCCCGCTTCGAGGACCACGAGCTTCGCGTAGTTGATCGGGACGACCCCGGACTGAAGCCGCGTGATGCGGAAGGCGTAGACGTGACCCGCGACGACCGGAACGCCGCCCGAGTCGTCGACCGCGATGTACCCCGTGTCGGGCGCCTCGAGCACCGCGTCGAAGTCGACCGGGCCCAGGTCCTGGATGCCGGTCCTGGCGGCCGTGAAGTCGACCAGCGACGAGAAGGGCCTGAGGATCAGCATGCCGTCGCCGCGCGCGTCCAGCAGGAAGTTCCCGAGCGAGCTGGCGAACCCCCCCTCGCCCACGAACAACCGCTGCTCGGTGGGGAAATCGAACCCGCTCGGGAACCCCGGCAGGGAGAGCTCCCACACCTGCGAGGTCCCGGTCGAGACCTCGTCCGGGACGTTCCGGAAGGGGTTGTCCTCGTCGCAGCCGGGCGCGGCCAGCAGAAGCGCCGCCAGCAGCGCGGCCAGGCGCCGTGATCGTGCGGGCACGCGGCGTTCAGCCACCGGCCGCTCCCCGCCCCGTCCGTGATTCCACGCCCGCCATCCGGGCCCGCGCGTCTTCCAGAAGATCATTCGCCGTCTCCCTCCATCCGATCCCGGGCCGCCACCCCGTCTCCGTCTCCAGCTTCGACGGATCGCCCACCATCCACGCCGTGTCGGCCGGCCGGAGTCTCGAGCGGTCGACCTCCAGCCTGACCGGCACCCGCGCCAGGCCGCACAGCTCCTCCAGGTTCTCGCGGAGGATCCGGCCCCGGCCCCCGCACACGTTGTACGCCTCCCCGGCCCGCCCGCGTTCCATGAGCAGCAGATAGGCCCGGGCGACGTCGCGCACGTCGAGCAGGTCGCGGACGACGTCGATGTTCCCGACCCTCACCGTGGCTGGACCCTGGCCCGCCTCGGCCTCGGCGATCCGACGCGCCACCGAGGGGAAAAGATACGGCTCGGCCTGGCCCGGTCCCGTGTGCGGGAACGAGCGCACGCGAACGACGTCCAGGCCGAACGTCCGGGCGTACTGCTCGCCGAGGAGGTCCTGGTCCGCCTTGCTCCCCCCATACGGGCTGATCGGCGCCATGGAGCGGGTCTCGGTCGCCGGCCCGGCGGCCGGATCGAGGTCTCCGTAGACCTCGCAGGAGGTGACCATCATCACCCGGCCGGCGCCGCCCCGCCGGCATGCCTCCAGCACGTGGAGCGCCCCGCCCGCATTCACCTCGTAGACCTCGACCGGGCGGTCGAACGAGGCGCTCACGCTGGCTTCGCCCGCCAGATGGAACACGACCTCGGGCCGTGCCGCCCCGAGCACACGGTGGACCTGGTCCTGGTCCCGGACGTCCATCGCGACGACTCCCTCGTCATCCTCCCCCCTGAGCGCGGAGCCGGTCACCTCGTGTCCCGCCACGCGCAGCAGGTCGGCCAGGTGCCGCCCCACGAAGCCTTCGATGCCGGTGATGAAGACGCGCATGACGGCGACGGGGACGGAGAGGGGTCGGTTCGGGCTGGGCCGGCGTCGGGCGGACCACGGAAAGATCCGCCCCGCGAGAAACTCGTCAGGCGTCGAAGTTAGCGCCCGCCGTCGGAGCCGAGCAAGCCGACAGCGAGCGCAGGATCGCCTCCTCGCCCGGCTCGAGCCGCTGCTCGCGGCGAGCCATCGCCGCCCGGGCGGAGCGCAGGAAGGCGTCCAGCCGGACGGGCTCCCGCCGGACGCCGTCGAACCAGGTGAAGGCCGGCAGCCAGCCCGGCGAGACCGCGCGACCGCCGAAGAAGTGGGTCGCGGTTCCGAGCCGGGCCCCGGTGGTCAGGAGCGCCCCGATCCCCGTCCGGACGTGGTCGCCCAGAAAGGCTCCCACCTTGAGGAGCCCCGTCTCGACGCTCCCTTCCGGCCCGGACAAGCGCACTGGCCCGTAGGTGTTCTTGAGGTCGCTGGTCGTCGTGGCGGCGCCCAGATTCACCCACTCCCCGAGGACCGAGTGGCCGACGTATCCGTCGTGGGCCTTGTTGGCGTATCCTTGGAAGACGCTCGCCTGGACCTCGCCCCGGACCTTGCAGCGCGGCCCGATGGAGGACCCGCCGCCGACGGTCCCGCCCAGGACCCGGCTACCGGGACCGACGTAGACCGGCCCCTCGAGGAGGGCGTGGCTCCCGACCCGGGCGTCCCGGTCGAGGAGGATCGGCCCCTCGCGGGCGTCCAGGACGGCGAACGGATCCACCTGTACGGCTCCGCGCGCGAGGATGGGGCCCCCGATGGCGACCGACCGGTCGCCCGGATCGAACGGCTCGCCCTCGAAGTCCGCCTCGTCGTCCCGCAGGACCTCCGCGTTGGCCTCGACCAGGGACCAGACCGACGCCAGGCGGCGCCCGCCCGATTCCACCGCGGGGAGGTCCAGCGCGGCCAGCTCCGCACGGGCGGCCGCCGCGGTCGGCTCCGTATGGGCCAGACGGCGGGCGGCGTCGGCGCCGAGGCACCATCCGACCGGCTCGCCCTCGCTGAGGTGGACCGCCGGCTCGTCGCCGAACGACCACCCGCGGGGCGGGATCCAGACCGGGCTCGCGACCCGCCACCCCTGCCCGGTCTCAGGCCAGGCGTTTCTGGGCGGCGGAGGAGCCTGGCGAAAGGCGCACGCCTCGACCTCGGGATCGCAGAGGAGGGCGGCCACCTGTCCGTTGCGGTCCCCCCAGCGGACCCGGAAGCTGCGCGCTCCGGCCAGGAGGTCGGCCACCGGCCGGGTCGAGGCGAGCGGCCACCAGGCGTCGCGGGGGGGGTCGATCAGGAGGAGGGGCGGGCTCACCTACGGGGCGTCGACCATCGTCCGGACGGCCCACGCCTCCGTCCACCCGAGCCCGACCAGCCGCTGCCGCAGGGGCTCGGCCGCCTCGCGGGTCGCGAAGTCGCCGAGCCGGACCTTGAACCACGGCCCCTCGGCCTCGACGTAGACGGCCACCCCGGCGACCGCATCCCCGGCCCGCCGCGCCACCTCGGTCGCGGTCGCCTCGTCCTCGGCCGCGAAGACCTGGATCCGCCAGCCGGACCCGACGGCCAC
>DASRVA010000135.1:0-16580 GCA_035687745.1 Gemmatimonadota bacterium | reverse complement strand
GACTCCCGCGAGGTCGGGGACCGTCTCCCAGTCGATCAGGCAGTTGCCGCCCGTCGCCTGCGCGCCGCATTCGTTCATGTGGCCGGCCACGATCCCGTGCGCGATCCGGTCCCAGTCGTCGTTGGCCCATCCGAACGCGTGGATCATGGGGGCATAGGTGAGGGCGGTGTCGGTCGAGCGGCCGGTCACGACGACGTCGGCGCCCTTCCGGAGCGCCTCGACGATCGGAGCCGCGCCGATGTAGGCGTTGGCGCTCTCGACACGGTCCAGGACCTCCGCGAGCGGCCGCCCGTCGTCCATGTTGGCGAGGGCGTGGCCGCGCTCGATCAGATCTGGAAGACGGCCCAGGATGTCGTCGCCCGTCACCGTCCCGATCCGCACCCGGCCGCTCACCCCGGCCTTCCGCGCGGCCTCGACGAGCCCCTCCCGGCACGACTCCACGTTCACCCCGCCCGCGTTGGAGATCACGCGGATTCCCTTCTCGGCGATGTCGGGGAAGATCTCCTCGAGGAGGGGCACGAAGTCGCGCGCATACCCCTGCGCGGGGTCGCGCGAGCGCTGCTTCTGGAGGATCGACATCGTCACCTCGGCCAGGTAGTCGAGCATGAGGACGTCGATGGGGCCGCGGCGGACCTGCTCGACCGGGGCGTCGAGACGATCGCCCCAGAATCCCTGGCCGCAGGCGATCCGAAGCGTCCGGCCCAGCGGCCCCACGCTAGCGGGGGGCCTCGTGAAGGGAATCGACGGCGGCGGGCGGCTCCGTCGACCACGGCCCCTTCCGGAACTGAGGCCGCGGCCAGAAGAACCCCCCCACCACGACGGCGAAAAACGTGATCAGCAGGACGGCGACAAGAACGATCCAACCCGTCCGCCTCATCACACCCCACGGCCCGAGGCGGCGGCCGGCGATTCCGGGGCGGAAGCGGGTTTCACGTGGTCCAGCCCCAGTCGCTTCAGCAGATCCGCAAAGCGCGGGTCGTCGCGCAGCGGATCCATGTGCGGGCTCACGGCGGTCCGGATCAGGTACCAGTTGCCTTCCTCGAACCCCCGCTCCAGCTCGGCGAACGCCTCGTCGATCCGGCCGAAGCCGGCCAGGACGGCGGCATCGTAGAAAGCGTCCAGCCCTCCGATCTCCTCGCTGAAGCGTTTCCGGCTGTCGAGATAGCCTTCGACTCCCCGGGCTGACATCTCCGCGCGAATTTCGGTCACCGTCTTCCTGTGCGTCGGGCCGATCTCAGCGAGCTCATCGAGCGCTTCATCGTGTCGCCCCAGAAGCTGATACAGCTCCATCAGCTTGAAGCGGGCCACGGAAAAAGCTGGATCGAGCTCCAGCGCCTCGCGGTAGCGCCGCTCCGCTTCCTCATACCGCCGGGCGTAGACCAGCACGTTTCCGGTCTGGGTCAGGACCGCGAGCGACAGCGGATCGAGCTCCCGCGCGCGTGCGATCTCCTCGAACGCTTCCTCGAGGCGCCCCATGCAGGCCAGGTACTCGGAGTACCACTGCCGCGCTGTCGCGTCCCCTGGGTTGAGCTCGATCGCGCGGCGAAAGTCCCGCTCCGCCGCCGGCCAGTCGCGGTCGTAGATCCGCACCTGTGCGCGCGCGGTGTACCCCTCGGAGACGTTGGGGTCGAGCTCGATGGCGCGCTCCGCCTCCCCGAACGCGCGGTCCCGTGCGTCGGAATCCGCGTCGGACCCCCAGTGGAGCTGGAGTACGCACGCGCAGGCGCGCCCGGCGTGCGCGCGCGCATAGTCGGGCTCGGCCTCCGCCGCGTCCCTGAAGCAGCGCTCCGCCCGGCGCAGGTTGGCGGGGCTGCGCCGGTTCCAGAACCAGAGGCCCTTGAGGTACGCCTCGTAGGCGGCCTGGCTGATCTTCGGCGCTTCCGTCAGCTGCGCCCGCTCGCGCGGGGTCAAGTGGACCTTGAGCGCCTCGACGATCCGCTCGGCCACGTCCGCCTGGATGGCGAAGATGTCTTCCAGGTCGCGATCGTATCGCTCCGCCCAGAGATGCTGGTCGGTCCGTGCGTCGATCAGCTGAGCGGTGATCCGCACACGTGGGCCGGCTCGACGGACGCTTCCTTCGAGAATCGTCGCCACCCCCAGCTCGTTGCCGATCTGGCGCAGGCTCTTCGACGATCCCTTGTAGCTCATCGCCGAGGTACGGCTGATCACCTTGAGGTCCCCGACCCGCGCCAGAACGGTCAGGATCTCCTCCGTGACGCCGTCGCTGAAGTACTCGTTCTCCGGATCGGCGCTCATGTTGGCGAACGGCAATACGGCGATCGATCGGGCTGCGGCAGCGGCCGCGCGGGACGTCGAGGCAGGCGTGGTCGGTGCTGCGCCCAGGACAAGCCGCGCCGCGAAGAGATGGATCGGCTCGCCGAGCCCCTTGAGCGAGCGCTCGCCCAGCTCGTCGAAGCCGAACTCGGACCGCTTGCGGAGGTGGCGGACCACGTCTTCGCTGCACACGACCTGGTCCGGGCCCGCAGTGGACTGGATCCGGGCAGCAATGTTGACGCCGTCGCCCAGGACGTCCCCGTCCGGGGTCGTCGCCACCTCGCCGACGTGGACGCCCAGACGAACCGACCTGGGCTCACGCCCGCGGTTTCTGCGTCGGGTGGTGAGCTCTTCCGGAAGGGCGAGGGCCGAACGCACCCCGTCGCCCGCGCTCGGGAACTCGGCCAGGACGGCGTCGCCGACGAACTTGACGACCCGGCCGCCGTGCCGCTCGACCACCTGACGGGCGGCCGACTGGAGATCCTCGACCAGCCCGAGGGCCTCGTCCTCGTCCGCCGCGGCCAGCGAGGTATAGTCGACCAGGTCGGCGAACCAGACGGCAGCCAGCCTTCGCGGGTTGGTCTCACGCATGGTGGTCAAGCTACGGGGCGCCTCCGGCCCGGAACAACCCGGCGGCCGGCCGTTGACCGCGAAGGGGGAGACCCACTACCCTCGGAGTTCTCTTCACGGGTCTTCTCCCAGCCAACCTCTCCCTCAGGAGGTCCCATGCTCCGCCTACCCACGTCCAGATCATGGAACGCCCCCCTCTCCGCGGTCCTCCTCGCCGTCTGCCTGTCGCTCGCCACGGCCGGTCCCACGCTCGCCCAGGATGACGAGCCGGTCAGCATCGTCTCCCTGTATCGCGTCGCGCCGGGCCAGCACATCGCGTTCCTGGAGTGGATGGCGGCTCAGGAGGCGGCGGCCACACAGGCCGGGGTGCCGGCCGCCCAATGGTACGCTCACATGAACGGCGATCAGTGGGATTACCTGATGATCGCCGCGGAGACGACCGACGAGCAGGATGCTGCCGTCGACGCCGCGCTCCAGGCCCAGGGCCGGCCGACCGGTCCCGCCGGGGGCATCGAGTTCCGGAAGTACATGGCCTGGCACACCGACACGTTCGTCGCCGGACCGATGACGGCGGCCGAGATCCTGGCGACGGTTCGCGGCGAATAGACGCCGAGCGGCGCGGGGGGGCCCTTGCCGGCCCCCCCGACGCGCAGCTCAGGTGGAAGGGCCCGGTCCCGGCAGCACGAACGGCCCGAGGTGCGGGCCGGGGTTGTGGACCGCCGCCCACAGACAGAAGCCCAGCCGGTCCCGCAGGTTCTCCGGCTCGACGACGGCATCCACGAAGCCGCGCGCGGCGGCGTAGCGGGCGTCCAGCTGGCGTTCGTAGTCCCGCCGCACCGACTCCATGCGGCTCTCCAGCTCCGCGTCGGGCGCCCGGCCATCGGCCTCGAGGCGGTCGAGCTCCGTCCCGAAGATGGCCCTCACCGCGCTCTCCCCCTCCATGACGCCCATCCGCCCGGTCGGCAGGGTGAAGAGGAAGTCGGGATCGAAACCCTGCCCGGCCATGGCGTAGTAGCCGGCGCCGCTGGCGTGGTTCACGGTGAGGACCAGCTTGGGAACGGTCGCCGTCGCCATCGCCTCCACGAACGCCGCGCCGGCCCGGATGATCCCGCTGTGCTCGGCCTCCGGGCCCACCATGAACCCCGAGACGTCCTGGACGAACAGCATCGGGATCCGGTGGCGGTCCAGGTTCTCCAGAAAATAGGCCACCTTCTCGGCCGAATCGGTATAGACGATGCCGCCCAGCTTGGGTGGCTTCCCCGGGCGCGGGAACATCCCCCGCGCGTTGGCGATCACGCCCACCGGAATCCCCTGCAGCCGCGCCCTCAGGCACATCATTTCCGGCGCCCGGTCGGCCTGGAAGACGTCCCAACGGCCTTCATCGAGCACGCAGGCGAGGACCTCGCGCATGTCGTACGGCTGGCGATGATCCGCGGGCAGGATGTCATAGAGCTCGGCGGGCTCGCGCCCGGGGACTGCCGTCCAGTCGAGGGTCAGGGTCGATTCCGTGTAGGGCAGCTCGGCGATCAGGTCGCGGATCCGGGCCAGGCACGACTCGTCGTCGGCGGCCCGGTAGTGGGCGACGCCGCTGATCTCGGTGTGCACGCGCGCGCCGCCCAGCTCCTCGGCGTCCACCGCCTGCCCGGTCGCGCCTTTCACGAGATTGGGTCCCCCGAGACCCATGAACGACGTCCCCTCGACCATCAGGATCACGTCCGAGAGGGCCGGCAGGTAGGCGCCCCCGGCGATGCAGGGGCCCATGACGGCGGAAATCTGCGGGATCCGCAGATAGCGGCGCATGATGGAGTTGTAATAGAAGATGCGGCTCGCGCCGTACTGCCCGGGAAAGACCCCGCCCTGATAGGGAAGGTTCACGCCCGCCGAATCGACCAGGTACACGATCGGGATCCGGCACCGCATGGCGATCTCCTGCGCGCGCAGGATCTTCCTGATCGTCTCGGGCCACCAGGATCCCGCCTTGACGGTGGCGTCGTTGGCCACCACCACCACCGGCCGATCCGCCACCTGCGCCAGGCCGGTCACGACCCCCGCCGCGGGGGCCTCCCCCTCGTACTGGTCCCACGCGACGAGGAGCCCGATCTCGTGAAAGCGCGTGCCCGGGTCGCGGAGGAGCTCGATCCGCTCGCGGGCCGTCTGTTTCCCCTGGTCGTGCTGGCGCTGAACGCGCTCGGGACCCCCGCCCTGCTTGAGCCGCTCCTCGAGCTCGCGCAGCTCCTCGACGAGCCGCCTGAGCCGCGAGGCGGCTCCGGGCGCGGGCGAACCGTCGCCGGCGGGCTTGGGATCCTGCATCGCCGCCGAAGATAGGCGCCGCGGAGCGGCCCTCCCACCGCTGTTCGGAATCTTCTATGGACTCGGCGGCCGGCCGTGCTATAATGCACGTACAAGGGGTGCGGAGCAGTCAGGAGACCATGACGCTCTCACCCAGGCGGGTGGGCGACGCGCGCGCCGATGATACAACGCGTCTCCCCCCGCCATTTTTGTTTCGGGCGCTGAGGGTGGCCGAGGCCGGCGTTGCGCTCGTCGTGCCGGCCTGCGGCGCACAAGCAGTGCGCCTCGGCCGTCCCTCCTCGCGCGCCTTGGCCTCGCCCACCCTGAGCGCCCTCCAACTCGGGCCTTACCAGATCATAATCCAGATCCGGTCCTAGCTAGGGGCGGGCTCTTCGGGCGTCGTGACCTCGTAGCCTTTCGCGGTCCGGGTGACGGTGGCGGCGGGATCGAGCTGGGCGCCCTCGAAGAAGCCGGCGATCTGGTCGCTCACGCCGTGTGGAGAGGACTGGCGCCTCTTCTCGTTCAACAGTCGCCAGAGGTTCCACTCGTCGTGGCTCCCGAGGCTGAAGTTCACTCCCGCGCGAACCGTGTAGTAGCGGAAGAAGGCGTCCCGACGCCGCTGCCACTCGGCACGCTCGAGCTTGCCCTTCAAGCGTCCGCCGTCGGCGTCGTAGAACGGAGGATCGAAGGACTCGTAGAATTCACGGTTCATCGACAGCTTGCGGGTGAAATACTCCTCCACCCCCGCCGTCCATGTCCGCGAGCCTCCCTCGGTAAAGAAATCCCGTACGTCGCCCGGTCCCTGGAAATAGAACGCGTCCCAGCGCCGCCCCAGGTTTCCCGCGTCGTCCTCGATGAGGATCCGCGTCCACATCCGCATGTAGTCCCCCCCGGTCGGCGGAAACGTCCGGAAGAGCTCCTCGATGTCGATCTCACGACCGGTCTCCCGGGAAAGCTCGGCCGCGTGGAGGTTCATGAGCCCCGTCCCTTCCTTGGACTCCATCTGGTAGCGGCCGGGATTCAGCACCCAGAAACGGTGCCCCCACCGCTCCATGATCATGCGCATCGTATGGTCCGCGATCTCGACGTTGGTCGCGAAGTGGCCGCCGCCCCGCCCGCTCAGCGGGGTGCTGAGAAAGACCATGACGTTGTCCTCCGCGCGGGCGCGGGCGATGTCCCGCTCGAGGAGGGCGACCTGGCGCTCGAAGAGCTCGAACCAGACGCCCGTCTGCCACCGGAAACGGACGGGGAAACCGGCGACGGGCTGTCCCGTTTCGAAGCTCGCGCTGGAGTCAGAGCTCCGGCCCTCTCGGCTCGGCATCGGATCCTTTCGCTGGAATCCCGGGCCACACGGTAGAGCCTCGACCGCCCGGCTTCAAGGAGACCGGCACCACGCCGGCCGGGGTGCGATTGTCACGCAGGCGACAGACCTCGTCGGCTCGACCGTAGTACATAATGGCCGTGATCTCCCCCACCGTCTTTCCATTCCCGGAAAGCCCCGAACTGGGGCGGATCGAGGAGCTGTTCACGGCGTGGGTGGAGGCCCTGACCGCGGGGAATTCCGCCGGCGTGGCCCGCCTCCACCTCCCCTACGGGGTGTTCCAGCATCCCGGCGGGAGGGGAGCCCGGGGCCGAGACGCGATCCAGCGAGCCTGCTCCGGCTGGCTTTCCGGCGGCGCCGTGCCGAGCTTGGTCCTCTTCGAGACCCGCCTCTTCGAGCCCGCGGACGTCGCCACCGCCAACGGCCGCTTCACGGTCGCCCCCGGCAGTTGGGGGACGTCCCCCGAGCACGCCCGCGGACGGCTCCTGCTGGTCGCCGAGAAGGTCGACGAGCGATGGGGACTCCGCTTCAGCGGGTTGTTCAGCGATGCCTTCCTGCGCGAGCTCGACGAGCTCGTGATCTGATCTCCAGCCTCGCCGGGGCTCGGTCGCGAGGGCTAGTTTCCATCCGGTGAGCTGGGAGATCGCCTTCGTCTTCGCGACGATCCTGGTCGCGCTCGTCCTGTTCATCAGCGAACGCTTCCCGGTCGACCAGGTGTCGCTGGCCATCCCGGTGGTCCTGCTCCTGGGCGGCATTCTCACTCCCGCCGAGGCGATCGCCGGCTTCAGCAACGAAGCCACCGTCACCGTGGCGGCCATGCTGGTCCTGTCGCTGGGGCTCATGAAGACGGGGGCGGTGGCCGAGATCGGCCGGTGGGCCCAGTCGGGGCGTCTCGGCGGACCCTACGCGCGACTGGTCCTCCTGAGCGCGGTCGTGGCGATCGTTTCGGCCTTCCTCAACAACACCCCCGTCGTGGTGATCTTCCTGCCGGTCTACATGGCGATGGCCCTGCGGGCGAACCTGCCCGTTTCGCTGTACCTCATGCCCCTCTCCTTCTCGGCCATCCTCGGCGGGACGATGACCCTCATCGGGACCTCGACCAACCTGGTCGTCTATGGCCTGGCCCGGAACCGCGGTCTCGACGAGCTGTCGATGTTCTCGATCACACCCCTGGGCGCGATCTACCTGGCGGTCGGCTTCACCTACCTCTTCACCGTGGGACGGGCGCTCATGCCGCGGCGGCGGGGCGAGGCCGACCTGTCAGGCAAGTACGCGGTCCGGGAATTCGTCACCGAGCTGGCGGTGACGGAGACCACACCCGGGATCGGCAAGACTCTCGGCGAGCTGAGATGGGGGGAGCGGTACGGGGTGTCCGTGATCGGCCTGCAGCGCGGGGACCGGACGATCTGGGGGCCCGTGAACCGCCATCTGCGGGTCGGGGACCTCCTCTATGCACAGGGGAGCCCCACCGATCTCCTGAAGCTCGCCCAGAGCGAGCAACTGGCCACGCCGGCCCAGCTCGGCGATGTGGCCAGCGAACTCAACGCTGCAGAGGCGCGACTCGCCGAGGTCCTGGTCGCGCCCAACTCGCAACTCGCCGGCCGGACCCTCAGGGAGGTCCGCTTCCAGCAGCGGTACGACGCCACTGTCCTGGCCGTCCAGCACCAGGGTCGCACGTTGCGGGAGCGTCTGGCGCTGGAGAGGATCGAACCCGGAGACCTGATGCTGGTGCACGGCGAAACGACCGCGCTCCAGGCGCTCGCGGACACGCCCGGCTTCGTCCTCCTGGGGGAGGTCGACCGTCCCGTCGCCTCTCGCCCGCGTGCCCTGGTCGCGGTCCTGATCCTGGTCGGCGTCGTGGCCCTTGCCGGACTCGAGATCCTGCCGATCCTGACCGCCGCGCTGGCCGGAGTCGTGCTCATGATCTTCCTGCGTTGCGTCACGCTGGAGGAGACCTACGAGGAGCTCGACTGGATGGTCGTCTTCCTGCTGGCGGGTGTGATCCCGCTCGGTCTGGCGATGGACAAGACCGGCGCCGCGGCCTGGCTCGGTCACATGGTGGGGGAGACGTTCGGTCCCTTCGGCCCGCGGGCGGTCGTTGCCGCGTTCTACGTCATGACATCGATCCTGACCTCCATCATGTCGAACAACGCCACAGCCGTGGTGCTCACACCCATCGCCATCATCACGGCGCAGGAACTGGGGATGAATCCCTACGCGCTCCTCGTGGCGGTCATGTTCGGTGCATCCGCTGACTTCATGACCCCGATCGGATACCAGACCAACACGCTGATCTATGGACCGGGGGGCTACAAGTTCTCGGACTATCCGCGGGTGGGAGGTCCGCTGGCGCTCCTGCTGCTTGCCACCGCCACGATCTTCATCCCGATCTTCTGGCCTTCCTGAACGACGGACGCCGCCGACCGGCCGGAGCCGGATCGGCGGCGTCTCGTGTCCACCATGTCGGAGTGAGGGTCGGCAGACCTCAGGCCGCGGCGACCAGGGGTTGGGTGCCGAGCAGCTCGGCGAGCCGTGCGGGCGCGACCCTGAGGTCACGTCCGCGGCCCCGCCGGACGGCGCCGGCCTCTTCGAGGTCGCGGAGCACGCTGGAGACGTGCGGGCGGCTGGCGCCGACCGCCTGCGCCATCTGCTCGTGCGTCAGTGGATGCGCGAGCGGCACGAACTCGGGGCGCGGGCCCGTCCGATCTTCCGCCAGCTCGAGGAGGAGACGGCTCAGCCGCTGCGGGACCTCGGCGCTCACCAGCGCCAGCATCCAGTCGGCCATGTTCGAGAACAGGCGCGATACCTCGCGGGTCACCGCGAGCAGCACGGAAGGCTCTCCCCGGCCGACCTCGAGAAAGTCCCGCCGGTCGATCGCCAGCGCCTGGACGGGAGATACGGCGATCACGTCACAGCCCGTCTCACGATCTTTCTCGAGGGCCACCCAGCCAGCCAGCTCGCCCGGCCGGAAGAGGTGGAGGATCCGCTCACGCCCGTCCTCGGAGATGCCGACCATCTTGGCCAGCCCCTCCTGGATCACGTACAGCGTCCGCGGACTGTGGAGGCAGCTCACGATGCGCTGGCCGGGACGGAAATGGACCTGGCGGGCCACTCCCGCCAGCCGATCGCGCGCAGAACCGGGGAGATCATCGGACATCCGGCCGAACGAGGGAACACCCTTGGATGCGAGCATGTGGACTCCCTTCGTTGAATGGAATTGGAGCCGAGATGGATTCCGTACGGGCAAGCCCCGGACCATCGCGCCCCGGAGGTAGGAAACGCTCAGGTTTGACGCTCTTCTCCCGGGAGAGCTTGTTCGACCGCGCACGCCGAACGGCGTACGGCGGAGGGGACAGGTGTGTCCGACAGTGGACGGACCGTTCACGCTTTCACCGCTCGGGGCCCCGGGCCTATCTTCCTGCACCCCCGCGGACTCATCCTCGCTGTGGAGGGCCGGTTCTCCACGGATCGGACGAAACCATGACCCGGGCGTCCAAGACCCTCCCCCCCGGAACGCCGTCCGCGACGATCGAACGCCCCGCGCTCGAGGAACGGCTCGAAGACGCGCTGGCCCGGCGTCTGACCGTCCTGGTCGCCGGGGCCGGGTTCGGCAAGACCACCCTGCTCGCGCGGTGGGCGAGGCGGACGGGCTCTGCCTGGTACACGATCGAGCGCGAGGACGCGGCCCTGGGGGTGTTCGCGACCGGCATCCTGGCCGCCCTTCGGCAGAGAGGCGTGGATCTTCCGCTCGAGATCGTGGAAGCCTCCGGCCGTCCCGGCGCTCCAGGAGCCGAGGAGCGGAGCCGTGCCGAGGCGCTCGCCAACCACGTCAGCGACGCCCTCGAGGAGCGGCTGTCCGGGAATCTCGCGCTCGTCCTCGACGACCTTCAGGAGCTGGATGCCGCGAGCCCCGCCATGCGGCTGGTGGAGGGACTGAGCCGCCACGCCCCACCGAAGTTTCATCTGGTGCTGGCTTCGCGTTCCGAGGTTCCTTTCCCCGTCGAGCGCCTCCGGGGCCGCGGGGAGGTCCTGGACTTCGGTCCGTCCCAGCTCGCCTTCTCGGTCGAGGAGCTGCGGGAGCTCCTGGGCGTCGCCGTCGGCGAGGAGCTGAAGGCTCTGGCGGAGCCGCTGCACGCGGCCACGGCCGGCTGGCCGGCCGCGGTCCGGCTCGGACTGGAGGCCATCCGGGTCGCCGATCCGGGTCGGGCTGAGGAGGTCCTGTCGGGGCTCCAGAGCCCGACCGGTCCACTCTTCGCCTATCTGGCGGAGGAGGTCTTCGCCCGCGAGCCGGAAGAGGTCCGGGAGCTGCTCCGGAAGGTCGCCCCCTTCGATCGATTCTCGCTCGCTCTCTGCGAGACGCTCGATCTTCAGAACGCCGCCGCGATCCTCGCCCGTCTCGCCCGCCGGGGACTCTTCCTCCAGCCTCGCGCCGGCCCGGGGGACTGGTTCGTCCTGCACGACCTCGTCAGGCAGTTCGTCCGCCAGAGCTGGCCGCTCGAAGCGCGGGAGCAGCGGGCGCTCTACCAGCGGGCGGCGGGGTGGTTCGAAGAGCAGGGGCTCCTCGCCGAGGCCCTTCGCTCCCTGGCTGCCGCGGCCGAGGGCGGGGAGGTCGCGCGCCTCCTCGCCGAGCGAGGTGAGGAGCTGCTTGCCAGGGGCGAGGTGGACACGGTCCTCGAGCTCGGCGGACGGGTGCCCGTCGAGGCGCGGCCCCCCGCCCTCGAAGAGCTGCTCGGAGAGGCGTACACCGTCCGCGGCGAGCCGGAGGTGGCCCAGGCCTGCTTCCGCCGCGCGGCGGGCGGTGCCGAGGACCTGCCGCCCCGCCTCGCCTGGCGGATCGGGCTCCTCCACCACGAGCGCGGGGAGCACGAGCGCGCCCTGGAGGTGTTCGCGCGCGGTCGTCTGGACGGCTCGCGCCCCGAAGAGGCGGCCGTGCTTCTGGCGGCGAAGGCGACGACCTACCTGCTGACAGGCGATGTAGGCCGCTGTCTCGAGCTCTGCGACCAGGCGGCGGCCCTGGCGGGCGTGGCCGACGACGACCGGGCCCTTGCGGCCATCCACGCGACCCGCATGCTCGAGGCGTCCGGGCGCGATCCCCAGGCCGCCGAAGAGCATTACCGGCAGGCGCTCGCGGGAGCCCAGCGGGCGGGCGACGTTCTGCTCGAGATCCGGCTGCGAACGAACCACGCGAGCCAGCTCGATGTCGAGGGCTCCTACCTCGAAGCCCTGACCGAGCTCGACTCCGCGATCGGGCTGGCCGAGCTGGCCGGCTATACCGAGCGCCTGGCGCTCGGGCTCAACAATCGAGGCTGGACCCGTTTCCACAGGGGACGGCTGGGCGAGGCGATCGACGACCTCGAACGCTCGAAGGCGCTCTATCAGAGGGCCGGATCGATCCGGGCGGGGTGGCCGCTCATGCACCTGGGGATCGTCTATCGCGAGCGCGGAGACCTCGTCCTCGCGCGGACCGTGCTCGAGGAGTCCCTCGCCATGGCCGAGAAGATGAACGACGTCCAGGGCCTGATCGCCGCCCGCTCCAACCTTGCGCGTCTCCTGGCGGTCGAGGATCCCGAGCGCGCGAGCCGGCTCGCCGAGCTCGCGATCGAAACGGGCCGCACCTGGTTCGGGCTCGTGGACGCGCTGGTCGCCGCGGGCTGGGTGGCGCTGGCCCAGGGGCGGCGCGACCGGGCGGCCGAGGTTGCGGGTGAGGCGCGGCGTGAATCGCTGGCTCGTCGCAACCGTCCCGGGCTTGCCGAGTCTCTCGAGCTCCAGGCTCTCTCGAGCGAGGATAGGCGCTCCGTCGAGACCGACCTGAAGGAAGCGACCTCGATCTGGCGTGAGATCGGCAACGCGCTCGGCGAGGCCCGGACCGAGCTCGCCCTTGCCCGGCTCGTTTCCGACCCGGGAGCGCGCTCCCTGGCCGAGCGTGCCGAACGACGTCTGCGGGAGATCGGCGTCCGGACCCATGCCGCCGGGGGCGCGGCGGGGCCGCTCGCCATGCTGCCCCGGGAGACCGGACTCCCCGTCCAGATCCGGACACTCGGCGGATTCCGTGTCCTGCGGAACGGGGAGGCGGTCACGATCTCGGAATGGCGATCGAAGAAGGCCCGCGATCTCCTGAAGCTCCTGATCACCCGCCGCGGGCGGCCCATTCCGCGGGAAGCGTTGATGGAGGCGCTATGGCCCGACGAGGACCCCGGCCCCCTCCCCAAGCGGCTGTCGGTCGCGATGGCCACGGTGCGGGGCGTGCTCGATCCGGAGCGAAGCTTCCCGACCGACCACTACCTGGCCGGCGACGACACCTCGATCCGGATCGATCTCTCCAGCGTCTCGATCGACGTGGAGGAGTTCCTGACCGAAGCCGCGGCCGGGATCGCTCTCCTTCGCCGGGGCCGGACCCAGGAGGCACGCGAGGTCCTGGCCGCAGCCGAGGCCAGCTACGCCGGCGATTTCCTGGAGGAAGACCTCTACGAGGACTGGTCGACCGCGCTGCGCGAGGCGGCCCGGGCCACCTACATCGTGGTCGCCCGTTCATTGGCCGACGCCGCCGCCGAGATGGGCGACCGCTGGGCCGCGGTCAACTATCGGCTGCGGGTCCTGGAGCGCGACCCCTACGACGAGGACGCCCACCTGGGCCTCGTCTCCACCCTGTCGGCTGCCGGCCGGCACGGCGAGGCCCGGCGGTTCTATCGCGCCTACGTGGCGCGGATGGAGGAGCTGGGCGTGGAGCCGGCGCCGTTCCCGGCCCCCGCCTCCTAGGGCCGGATCACCCAAGCCGCTTCCCTCCATGGGGTTCCGGGGTCGCGCCCGGGTCTAGCCGGAGTTTAGCCCGGCGCTAGGGACGGGTGCGTAGGATGGACCCGCGATGAAGCCCACCCACTTCCGGAAAGGGAATCATGGAGACGTTCGTCGTTCGCGTCTGGCGCTCGGCGGGGAACGAGCCTGGTCGTTCTCCGGGAATCGACCTTCCTCTTCGCGGCCTCGTGGAGCACGTCGGGTCGAGCAAGCCGCTTCCCTTCCAGAGCGGTGGAGAACTCCTCGGGATCCTGGAGTCGCGGCTCTTCAACGGCGTGCCCCCCGCCGCCCCACTCACGCGGGGAAGTCCCGCCGCGACGCAGTCCGGAAGATCAACATGATCCGGTTCCTGGCGCTGGCTGCCTTGGCGTGGGCGTCCGGCACGGCGTCCGCGCTGGTCCGCAGGCCAGCAAGAACCCGGTCCCCGAGCTCGGCAGCCAGGCGAGCGCCCAGGTCGAGTACTGGTACGGGCAGCCCACCTGGGCGTTCATGGACGGCGGGGAGCGGAAGAAGCGCCCGCTGGTCTTCGTGGCCGACTGCCTGGGCTCCATCGCGGAAGGCAGCGAGGCCAACAACCGGTACCAGGTCTGGCTCTATTGGGACCCCACCGAAGCCAAGACGTGGGAGCCCGCCCAATGAGGAGGAGGAAGATCATGAAGGCAGAAACGATACTGGTGATCACAAGGCTCACCCCATCCGCCGCGGGCCTTCTCGCTCTTCTCGCCCTCACCCCGCTGCCCGCGTGGGGTCAGCAGACGTTCCAGTCGCCCAAAGTGGACGGGATCGCCCTGGATTGGTGCCTGAGGCCGGGCACCGACTGCGGGAAACCCGCCGCGGACGGCTTCTGCTCGTCCAGGGCGCTCGGCCCCGCGCAGGTCTTCACCAGGGCTGACGATGTAGGCAAGACCCTGATCCTCGGCACGAAGCAGGTCTGCAGTGACCCCTCCTGCGACGGCTTCGCGGCGATTCAGTGCTCCGTGGCGCCGGGGCGCGTGCAGGCGGCGGCAGTCGGGGGAGCGAGGATCGCCGCGCCCCCGACGGTTCCGCCCCCAAGCCCTCCCGAAATGCGCCCTCTCAGCCAGCCTCCGCCCGACACCCGGACTCGGATCACCACCAGGTCCGAACCGGCCCCCGTGACGAGCGTGCAGGCGGCTCCACCGGTCGTCCCTCCCGCACCGAAGTTCGTGCCGTGCGCCTACGAGGTCCCGACGGCGCAGATCGGGGCCCCCGGCCCCGCGATGGCGAAGCCTGGTCTCGTGCCGCAGGCTGGACCGCCAACCGCCGCTCCCGGCGTCCGGGAAGCGGCAGGCGTTTTGGCCCCTGGTGCGGGGGCAGGATCAGGAGCCGCCACCTCGGCGTCCCCCGGCGCGGCACCCGCGGCGCTGAAGCCGCCGACGACGGTCCCTCTGCTCGCGACGAAGATGAACGTCGAATCTCGGATCCGGGCGATCGGTGACGAAGCGCCGCTGACGGCGACCCTCGCGGTGGCGCACGACGGCACCCCCGTTCCCTCCCAACTCGTCCGGTTCATGGTCGACGGAGCCCTGATCGGCGCCGTACCGACCGACGCCAAGGGAGTCGCGAGCATCGGCTACGAGGTGCCCAACCAGGTGGGATCCAAGGTCATCGAGGCGGCGTTTGCGGGTAATCCAAGATGCATGGCCGCCACGGGTCAGGGGAAGCTCGCCGTCCTCAAGGCGGCCACCACGATGACCCTCGCACTCCTGAACCCGAACCAGCCCGTCCGGGAGGGCTACACCGTTCAAGCCGGCGGCAAACTGGTGCGCGTCACGGATCAGGACGGGGTCGACGGGCGGGAGATTCCCGTGACCGTGAACGGACAGGAGGTCGCCCGGCTCGCGACATCGCCCGGCGGAACGTTCTCCGTCGCATGGAAGGTGCCGGTGGGCTTCGGCGCGAAGCCGGTGGCGCTCGAGGCCGGCTTCGAGGGCGATGCCCTCTACACCGGCAGCGCGGCGAGCATCGCCTTCGTCGTCCAGCCACCCCTCACCCTCACGGCGGCCAACCTCAAGTGGCAGAGCGTCACGGGCAAGGTGGGGGAGACCGTCAATCTGATCGCGCAGCTCACCAAGGCCTCCGGCGGCGGCATCGCGGGCCGCACCGTGCGCTTCTGGGGCGAGCAGGGACCGGAGTACGGACCCGGCGTCGACTGGTCGCACACCCTCGGCAAGGGCATGACCGACGGGTCCGGGAAGGCCACCGTGAAGGTGAAGCTGGAGGAGTGGCCCACCTCCTCCACGTTGATGGCCCACGTCGATGGCGCTGCCGACCTCGACGTCACCAAGCTCTACGAGAAGAGCCAATACCACCCGACCGCGCCCAACAACACGATCGGTTGGTACCCGCAGCTCCTGATCGAGAAGGCGCCCGTCCACGTGGCCATCACCGCCCCCGCCGCGGGGAAGATCGGGCAGATCCTGCCCATGAAGGTGCGGGTGACGCGCACGACCGACGGCGCGCCCGTCGAGGGATTGACCGTCCAGGGTTTCCTGCAAAAGACGAACGCCGCCGGCGAGATCGCCTTCGATTACACGGTTTCGAGCGCCGGCGGCATCGGACCGCGCACGATCGAGGCAAAGACCGTCGAGAACAAATGGTATCAGGCCGGACAGGGCACAGCGACCATCCAGGTCATGCCGAAGGATGACTGAGGAGGAGGTGTCATGATCGGGATGACCCGGAATCGCGTGCGGACTAGCCTCGTCGCCTGGATCTCGCCGATGCCAGCGTCGAGAAGGAGAAACGTGCGACAGAGAACCGTGATCCTCGTGACGGGCTTGCTGCTGGTGTCCTGGGTCTCGGCAGCCGACGCCCAGAACCCGTGGGATGTGACGCCCACAGGGATCGCCGTCGTCGAGAAGGGATCGAACCTCGTGCTGGGCGAGGTGGTCGGATCGCCTTCGGCCCCCACCTTCGACGCGGGCACCGATCTCCAGATCACCTGCTTCTACAAGTACCTGGCCGGCCCCGCGACCACCCCCCCGGAGTGGTTCGTGGACATCGAGGTGGACGGCGTGCGGGTGGCTCGGCTCCGCGCGTACAACCACGAGTGGAAGAGCTCGAGCTCGTCGGGTTTCGACCCTTCGAAGATCAGTAGCGGCGGGTTCTACTCGACGAGCGGCATGACGATCGTCGACAAGACCTACCCGGCGATCGGGACCTGGAAGGCCACGGGCGGGGGCGCCCACACCGTCCGCTGCCTGCTGGACCCGACCCACCGTCTGCCGGAGTCGAACGAGGCCAACAATCTGGCGGAGAAGAAGATCCAGGTGAAGGTGCCGCTGGTCGCCCTCAAGGACGCGCTGGGCGCGGC
>DASRVA010000134.1:0-32503 GCA_035687745.1 Gemmatimonadota bacterium | reverse complement strand
GGCCGGCGCGTGAAGCCGTCCGCCGACCTCCATGTGGGAGACGATCTGCGGATCGTCCGCGGTCCGTACACGTTCGCGGTGGTCGTGAGCAGGTTGGCCGAGCGAAGGGGCTCGGCCAAGGACGCGGCGCTCCTCTACGAGGAGACCGACGAGAGCCGGGAGGCGCGGGAGCTTCGCCGGATCCAGCTGCGCGACATGCCGGTCCCCTCCTACGAGGGGAAGGGTCGACCCACCAAGCGCGAGCGGCGGAAGCTGGAGCGGGTTCGACGGCGGCCGCCGGATTGAATCGCTGAACAAGCTTGATCCCCGTTGGTCCTGAAGTACGCTATTTCATGTGAGTCCTGAGCATGAAGCGAATGACCCTCTCCGCCGGGGTCTCCCTCGCGGCCGTCCTGGTCGTTGGAGCCTCCGCTGAACCCGCTGTCGATCCGTGCGTGGTGGCTCACGTCATCGACGGGGACACTCTCGTCTGCGAGAAGAACGAGCGCGTTCGCCTCCTTCTGATCGACGCCCCGGAGGCGGAACAGGGTCCGTTCGGTCCCGCCGCCGAGGCTTTTCTCAGCACCCTCCTTCCGCGCGGGGCCCGGGTTCGACTGGAGACCGACGTGGATCCCCGCGACCGCTACGATCGGCGCTCGCCTACGTGTATCTGGCCGATGGTCGGATGGTGAACCGCATGATGGTGAGACAGGGCTTCGCGGTGCCGACCGTCGTCCCGCCGAACGTCCGCTACATCGAGAGCATCCGCGCAGCGGCGGACTCCGCGCGGGCGAGCGGGATAGGGCTGTGGGCGGTATCGGCTTTCTCGTGTGCCCCGGCAGAGTTTCGGGACGGCACGTGCGGAGCCGGTACCGGCGTACCGGTTCAGCCGGTAGCGGCCCTGTCTGCGGCCCCGCCCGGCGAGGATTGTGAAGCAAGCTACCCCGATGTCTGCATTCCTTCGCCGCCTCCGGATCTCGACTGCGGAGACATCCCGCATCGTCGGTTCCGGGTCATTGGGCCCGATCCACATCGGTTTGACGGAGATCACGACGGTCTGGGCTGCGAAAGCGGCTGAGCCTTCGAAGCCCCGTCACAAAAGCTCTTTCAATCGCTCCAGGTCCACGTTCCCGCCGCTGAGGACGCAGACCACGGTCGCTCCCTCGGGGATGTCGAGCCCGCCGGCAAGGAGTCCCGCCAGCGCCGCGGCCGCCGCGGGCTCGGCGAGAAGCTTGGTGCGAGCGAGGAGAAGACGCAGCGACTCGACGATCTGCGCGTCGTTCACGAGCACCAGGTCGTCCACCCGCACCTGCATATGGGCGAGCGTATGCCGTCCCGCGAATGGCGAGTTCAGGCCGTCCGCAATCGTGGCCCGATCCTCCAGGGCGATCGGCTCGCCGCGCTCGAGGCTCCTCTTCATGACCGCCGAGCCTTCGGGCTCGACGCCGAAGACCCTGGCCTCCGGCCGCATGGCCTTTACGGCGGTCGCGATCCCCGAGATCAGCCCCCCGCCACCCACGCTCACGACGACCACGTCCACTTCGGGGACGTCCTCGACGATCTCCAGACCGACCGTTCCCTGCCCCGCGATGATCCGCGGATCGTCGAACGGGTGGACGAGCGTCAGGTCCCGCTCGCGCTGGATCGCAAGAGTGGTCTCGAGGAGGTCCCCCTCGGTCAGGACGACCTCACCGCCGTAGCCCCGGGTCGCCTCGATCTTGCTTCGGGGCGCCCCATCCGGCATGACGACGACCGCCGTAATCCCGTACTGACGGGCACCCCAGGCGAGCGCCTGGGCGTGATTCCCCGCCGAAAGGGTGACGACGCCGCGGCGCCGTTCCTCCGGCGACAGGTGATGGAGGGCGTTCAGGACGCCCCGGACCTTGAACGAGCCCGTCCTCTGGAGGAGCTCCGGCTTGAAGAAGAGCCGTACGCCCGCCTGCTCTCCCAGCATCGTCGAGCCGAGGATGGGGGTGCGGTGGACTCGACCAGGGATGACGTCGCGGGCGGCCTGGACATCGGCCAGTGTGATCAGCTCTGGGAGATCGATGGGTCCGTCGTCCATGGCGTGGCCCAAAGGATACTGCGGACCCGCGAGACGTCCCAGATGCACCGCCGTAAATTCTCTTGATAGCTGGTGGGCCGCGCTGGAATCGAACCAGCAACCTACTGATTAAGAGTCAGTTGCTCTGCCAATTGAGCTAGCGGCCCGTAGCCGGAGAGGAACGGAATATAAGCTTACGGCCCGCCGCCAACCACGGCAGCCGCCGCGCGTCCCGGCCCGCGGAACGCCCGATTCCCTCCCCGCCTGAGGCGCCAAAAGCTTCGGGCGGCCACTTCGCCGTGAGCATGCCCCAGGCGTCGAAGCGCAGGCTCACTTCAGGGGGAGGGTTCCTCACCGCGAGAAATCCCCGGGGATCCTCGGGGATCTCGTATCTCTCGATCCTCACGCCCGACGTCGTCTCCCAGGCCGGATGGTAGCGGTAGCGCAGCACGACCAGCCCGTCCTCCGCGACGAGGTTCGTGAGGTCGATCCGATTCACCTTTGCCGTCACGGCGCCCTGACCCACCAGGAATCGCGACGGTCTCGAGAGCGCGCGAAAAGCCCTGTAGTCCCCAACCGGCATGCCCGGGCTGTCCGTGGCCGCCGCGATCAGCCGCTCGGCCGCTTCGGTCCGAGTGAAAACCCACGCGATGCCCCATCGATCGAGCGCCGTGCGAAGATTCTCGGCGGACCAATCTTCGAGTCGCCGGCCGAGCAGTGCATGTCGCAGAAACTGAGCGGGGTCGCCCTCCACAGGGAACGTGTTGCCGACGACTTCACGGTCCAGGACGAGCGGCAGCACCCGCGGCTCGTAGAAGGGTCCGCTCTGGACCAGCAGTCGCTCGTCGGGAGCCGTGTGACGCTCCACGAAGACCTTCAGTGGGAGCGGGAGGTCAGGAAGCCGGGGGCCCTTGGGCCCTCCCGCGAACGGCGCCACGACAGCGACCAGTAGCGCTGCCCCGGCTGCCGAGAGCCCGGCGGGCAGACGGACTTTCCTGGCCAGCGACGCCATCCCCAGGCCGGCGGGTATGGCTAGGAGCGCGAGGCCGGGAAGGATGAAGCGGATGGGCTGCATTCTGATCGTGACGGGAAGGAAGGAGCCAAAGAAGCGAAGGGCGATGGCCGTTCCACCCGCCACCGCGAGACAAAGGGCAGCCCGGTCGCCTGCGTACCGCCGAAACACCTTCACCCCGTAAATGATGAGAGCCAGGACCAGCAAGGCGAGAAGACCCTTCGGCGAAAGGACCTCCTCTCTCACCTCCCCCCAGCCCGAGTGCGTGAGATGTCTGGACACGAGGCGCCCTGGCCCCTCGACTTCAAGCGGGACCGATCGCACCCACGGTTGGGGAGGGGCGCGCAAGCCCAGCGCAAAGGGAACCAGCCAGAAGGCGTTCACCAGAAGAACCACCAGCGGTGTGGCGATCAATCCCAAGCGCCACTTCGGCGGTATCCCTCGAGCTGCGAGCGTAATGATCGCAAGCGCCGGGACCAGGACCACCGGCCCGACTACGTGCAGCAAGAACAATACGCTTGCGAGGATCCAGAACTTCAGCAGCCCTCCGAATCTCGGGTGCTGAACGAACTGCAGGAAGCAGATCATCACATAGGGAACGAGAAAGCTGGCCGCGGCAAAGGATGCAAGACCGAACGTGAGGTAAGCGCCGAACCAACCGGTGAACCACACCGGAACAATGAGCGCCAGGACCATCCAGCCCCAGGTATCCATGGGAAGACCGAAGCGGCGGGCCGACAACAGGATCCAGAGCGGCATCGACAGCGCGGTCAGGAAGAGCCATAAGCGGACGACCATACCGGGCGGAAGAAAGGGGAGCAGAGCCCCCGCGATCTGGAGCGGTTTCGCGCCGATACCCTCGTTCGCGCTGATGGCCATTCCGGCCGCAACGGCAGGATCGTATCCCCAAGGCCAGGCTCCTTCGGCCAGTGCCTCGCGGTAGACGTAGACCCGGTGCGTGTGAACGGCATAATCCGCCCACAGGATCGGCTCCGGCCTGATGATTTCCTGGGGCGGTAGCATGACGAAGCACAGCCCCAGGTGCAGCGCCAGGACGATGGCCAGTGGAAGGACGTGAGCTCTATTCTCCAAGAAAGACCCAGCCCGTGGCCGTGTGTGCTGTCAAACCGACTCCCGATGGACTGGGCAAGATGGAGGCGAATTGAGACGGGGCGAAACGCTGGCCGCCGCCGACACGCGGTCGGCGGGGCACTAAGGATGGGGTGAGCGAGGGGATTCGAACCCCCGACCCCCAGGGCCACAACCTGGTGCTCTAACCAACTGAGCTACGCCCACCCTGCCACCGAGAATCTAGGATGTTGGGCGTTGCGCTTCAAACGGTCCGGATTCCCTGAGGTGGCGCCCCGGGAGGGATTCGAACCCCCGACCCGCGGCTTAGAAGGCCGCTGCTCTGTCCAACTGAGCTACCGGGGCGCGACGGTGTCTGCCTGAGGCGACGCCCCAAGATACGCGTTCGGCTTTCCGGGATCAGCCGACCGGGGTCGGCCGCAGAGAAGGCGGAGCTACCTCGCCCCTTCGCCCTTGCGCCGGAGCTCGTGATCGTCCTCTTCGGACGCCGGCTCGGATGGCGCCCGCGCGGGCTCCCCCGCCAGCGCATCGATGCCTTTCCGGATCGCTTCCCACTCGGCTCTCGGAACGGCGAGGAAAGCCCGGACCAGGGCCGTGTCGAACTTGGCCGTGTTCCGGCGGCTGATCTCCTCGACCACGTCATCGTAGGCGAGAGCGGCCCGGTAGGGCCGGGGGCAGGTCATGGCCTCCAGGGTGTCGGCGATCGCCAGGATCCGGGCGCCGGCGGGGATTCTCTCGCCGCCCAGGCCCTCCGGATATCCACTGCCGTCGAACCGCTCGTGGTGGGCGTGAACGATCCGGATCACGTTCTCGTCGAGACCCAACCCTTCCAGGAGTGCCTTCCCCACCTCGGCGTGGCGCTCGACCTCCATCCGCTCGCCCTCGGTCAAGGGGCCGGGCTTCAGGAGCACCGCCGACCGGACCGCCACGTTCCCGACGTCGTGGAGAAGGGCCGCCGTCCGGAGCCAATCCCGGTCACGCGCGGGGAGGCCGATCTCGGACGCGATCCGGAGGGCAAATTCGGCGATCCGGAGCGAGTGGCCGGCCGGCTCGTGAACGAGCCGGTCGAGCTGCGACACGAGACGCCGGAGCATGTCTCCGGTCGGCTCCTCGTGCGGGCGCTCGCCGGTCGGGATGGCACCGCTTCGCCCCATCAGCATGGCGCCTTCTCCGGCGAGTTGATCCAGGGTCCGGAGATGCTCCCCGTTCAGCATCCAGGGACCACGCTCGCGGATGGCCACGAGCGCCCCCGCCACGTCTCCATTCGAATCCCGGACGGGAACGGCCGCGACGCTCTGTACCCCATGGGGAAGCCCGAGGCCCTGCCCCTGGGCATCCGGGAACTTGAGCGCCGACCCCGTGTCGATGACCCGCATGGCGACGGTCCGGCCAAGCTCCGATCGGTGATCGTCCCGTGAGATGCCGCTTCCGAGCTCGAGAACGTGGGCGCTCCCAGGGCGGCCGGCGTAGAGGCCCGCCCGGTCAGCCGTCACCGCCATCCGCACCGACTTCAGGAACCCGTCGTACCCCTGCCGGTCGTCCAGATAGGCGTCGGCGGCGTGCCGGATCCGATGCATGGCGAGGACGTTCCGGAGCTCGTCATTCTCTCTGATGAGGCGGCGCCGCTCGAGCGCATGGAGCACCAGGGTCGGCAGCCGACCCATCTCGAACGGCTTCTTCAGACAGTCGTAGATCCTCTCACCCGTCGCCCGCGGCTCCCGGCCGATCGCGCGATGGCGGGTCGTCAGGATGATCGGCGTCGCGGGATCCACCCGCCGCGCCTCCTCGACAGGATCTCCCTCGGCCCCTGCGCGAAGATGGGCGTCACAGACCAGGACATCCACGGGCTCGCGGCGCAGGAGCGCCACCGCCTCGGACGGATCGTCCAGGACGACGCAGTCGACCTCGCAGGGCTTCAGGAGCGTCTCGACGAGCGCCAGGATGGAGCGCTCGTCGTCGACGACGAGGATTCTCGCGGCGCGGCCTTCGGGATCGGGCGGGCCGCCGTGGGGTCGCGGTCCTTTTGACATGACCTGGCGCCGCTTTTTCCTAGCAACAATCGGGCCGCCACGGCCGGAACGCCCGGAACGTCCTCGATCGGCTTCAAATCTCCCGTCTTAGAAGTCCGAGCGGACCGCCCACAGGTCCGGAAACGCCGGGTCGAAGAGGGTCCGCTTGAGAAACGCCACGCCGCTCGAGCCACCGGTGCCGCGGCGGGTTCCGATCGTGCGTTCGACCATCTTGACGTGCCGGTAACGCCACTCCTGGAACCCCTCGTCCAGGTCCAGGAACCGCTCGCAGATCGCGGCCGACTCCGGGTCCTCACGATAGACGGCGACCAGGGCCCGCTCGACGTCCTCGGAGGGGACCACCCGGGCCGTCACGTCCCGCTCGAGGGCCCGGGCCGGGACCGGATGCCCGCGCCGGGCCAGGTGCCCGAGCAGGGCGTCCCATATCGTGGGAGAGGCCAGGCGCGCCTCCAGCCGCTTTCGTTCCTCGCCCTCGAAATCCGGCATCACGCGAACGTCCTTGACCCCCAGGGCGAACTCGAGCTCGCGAAACTGCACCGACTGGGAGCCGCTCGCCGTCTCCAGCCGGTCCCGGAAGCTCAGGAAGTCGAGCGGCGTCATCGTCTCCAGAACGTCGGTCTGGGCGACCGCGATCTTGAGCACGGTCAGGACCCGCTTGAGGGTGCCCTGCGCCTGCGGCCCCAGGTCCATCTCCAGAAGCGACTTGAGCCGGTCGAGCTCGTGGAGCATCTCCTTGAACCACAGCTCGTAGACCTGGTGGATGACGATGAACAGGATCTCGTCGTGCTCGTCGCTCTCCGGCCGCTGGAGCGAGAGAAGCTCGTCCAGCCGCAGATAGCTGCCGTACGTCAGGGTCACCCTGTCAGTGACCCCGGACGAGCTCGCTGTAGCTCTTGAGATGGCGGAGGGCGGATGCCCGGTCGCCGGCCTGGTCGTACAGCCGGGCCAGGTTGTAGTAGGCGTCGGCCATCTCCTGGTCCGACGCGATGGCGAGCTGGTAGGCCTGGATGGCTCCGTCAGTCTCCTCCAGGTCCTCGAGGACGACTCCCAGGTTGTATGCCGCCGTCGGATGGCCAGGGGAAAATTCCAGGGCCCGCTCGTACTGCCGGCGGGCCTCCTCGAGCTGGCCGTCCTCGTGCTGGAGGCGCCCGAGGTTGATCCGCGCGTCGACGTGGTCGGGCTCCATCTCCAGGGCGCGTCGGTAGAGCTCGCGCGCCATCCGCGGAGAGCTCGCTTCGAGGTTGCACGCGAGATCGTACCACGCCTCGCCGTCCCGGCCCGTCGCCTCGAGGGCGCCGCCGATCAGGGTGATGGGTTCTGGCATGTCGTGGAGCTCGAAGTCGAGGAGGGTCTGCCCGGAATCGGGATTCCATCGGGCGCGATCGTCGTCGATGATCAACTCGCCGTCCTCGACGAGGATCCGAAGCGAGCTCAGCGGGCGATCGTCGGGAAGCCGCTCGCGAAGCGCCCGCAGGGCCGCGTTCACCCGGCGCCGGGAGACATCGGAGTCCTCGAGCTGGAGGGCCGTCCGCATCACCAGGAGGTCCCGGAAGCTGAACAGGTACCCGTTGCCGGCGCCCCGCTTCGGCTCAACGATCCCGGCGCGCACGAACCCGTGTACCCGGCCGGCCGGGATGTCGAGGATGCGCGCCGCTTCACCCGTCGTGTAGGTGCTCAACCCTCGCTCGCCTTGCGAGAACCGGACGCCTTCTTGCGCGACGTCTTCTTGGCCGGCTTCCGGGTCGCCTTGGTTTCCTTGCCCTTCTCTGACCCGGCCAGGCTGGCCTTGAGCGCCTCCATCAGATCGATGACCTTGCCGTCCGTCTCGGGAGCCGGCGCGGCGGTGATCTCCTCGCCCTGGATCTTCCGCTCGATCTGCTCGAGCACGCGCTTGTAGACCTCGTCCTCGAACTGATCGGGACGGTATTCGTCGGTCGCCCCCTGCTCCACGAGCTGGACCGCCAGCTTCATCTCCTCTTTCTTCACTTTTCCGTCGCCGACCGGCACTTCATCGAAGGGCTTGATCTCGTCGGCGTACCGGAGCTGCTCCATGAGCAGGCCTTCTTCGATTGGACGGACGAGGACGACGTACTGCTTGCCACGGGCAGCATACGTGCCCAGGCCCGCACGGCCGGTCTGACGAAGGGCGGCACTCAGGAGGCGGTAGGCGCGCTCGCCGCCCTTGTCGGGCCCCAGGTAATAGGCGCGATCCAGATAGAGACGCTCGACCTGCTCGAGAGGAACGAACTCCACGATCTCGACGGCCTCGGTCGCCTGGGCGTCGAGCTTCTTGAGCTCGTCGGGTGTGAACAGGACATACTGATCGCGCGCGAACTCGTATCCCTTGACCAGCTCGTCACGCTCCACGATGCGCTCGTGCTTGGGGCACCAGAAGCGCTGCTGCACTCGCGTGCCGCACTCTTCGTGGATCCAGTTGAACGAGATGCTGCGGGAGCTCTCGCTCGTGGAATAGAGCTTGACGGGGACGTTCACGAGCCCGAACGAGATCGTCGCCGTTCCCATCGCGCGAGCGGCCATGGAGACCTCCTTCTACCTGGTCCGTCGCTGGCATTGCGCCAGTCGATCCATTTTGCCATGACGGGAAGGGGCGTTTCAATATATGCTCTCTCCGTGGCCGAGCGCGATCCCCTCCGCCAGTACCGGGCCAAGCGCTCCCCGTCGGGCACGCCCGAGCCGGGGGGCGGCGCCGCCCCGGCCGGCTCCGCCCGGGACGGAGCCGGCGGCGTGTTCGTGATCCATCAGCACGCCGCCACCCGTCTCCACTACGATCTGCGTCTCGAGCATGCCGGGGTCCTCCTGTCGTGGGCCGTCCCCAAGGGACCGGCCCTGGACCCGTCCGAGAAGCGCCTCGCCGTCCACGTCGAGGATCATCCGCTCGAGTACGCGTCGTTCGAGGGCGTGATCCCGGAAGGCAACTACGGGGCCGGGGCGATGATCCTCTGGGACCGCGGGAGCTGGCGCCCGCTGGAGGATCCTGCCACCGGAATGGAGAAGGGCAAGCTCCTCTTCGAGCTGCGCGGGCACAAGCTGCGCGGGGTCTGGACCCTGGTCCGGCTGGCCAAGAGCGACAAGGACGAGTGGCTTCTGATCCGCGAGCGTCGATATGCCGACGGCGCGGGCGGAACGCTCGAGGACCTGCCTCCGGAGTCGGTCTTCTCGGGACTGACCGTCGAGGACCTGGCCGAAGGCCGGGACCCGGCGCCGGAAATCCTGGCCGAGCTGGAGCGGCATGGCGCCCCGCGCCGCGTCGTCCGGGTCGACCAGGTCCGGATGATGCTCGCCCGCTCGCGGCGGTCGCCCTTCTCCCAGGCGGGCTGGGTGTTCGAGGCCAAGCTCGACGGCTACCGGATGCTGGCTTCGAAGTCGCCCGCCGGGGTCGTCATCCTGAGCCGGAACGGCAACGACGCGACCCACGGGTTCCCGGACCTGGCCGACGCGGTTGCCGGGCTGCCCTTCGCCGACCTGATCCTGGACGGCGAGGTCGTGGTCCAGGACGAGCGGGGACTCCCGAGCTTCCAGCACCTCCAGCGCCGGGCCCTCCTCAGGCGACGGCTGGACGTCGCGCGGGCGGCGCGCCGCCTTCCCGCCACCTACTACACGTTCGATCTGGTCGCCCTGCTCGGCCACGACACCCGCCCGCTCTCCCTGATCGAGCGAAAGAGCCTTCTTCGGCGGGTGCTTCCCCCGGTCGGCCCTCTCCGCTACGTGGACCATTTCCCCGAGCGGGGCGTAGAGCTTTTCGAGAGCGTGGTCGGGATGGGCTTGGAAGGGGTCGTCGGCAAGAAGGCGGACAGCCGCTACCGGGGCGGGCGGAGCGGCGACTGGATCAAGGTGCGGGCGGACCAGGTCGACGACTTCGTGGTGGTCGGGTTCACCGATCCGGGCGGGACCCGTTCCGGGTTCGGCGCGCTCCACCTGGCCGGCTGGCGGGACAACGAGCTGGTCTACGCCGGGCGGGTCGGGACGGGGTTCAACGCCCGGGACTTGGACGAGATCGGCGCACGGCTCCGCGCGACCGAGCGCAAGACCCCCCCATGCACGGGGAACGTCCCGGTGGGCCCGGAGCACCACTGGGTCGAGCCGCGGGAGGTGTGCGAGGTCCGGTACCTGGAGTGGACCGCCGACCGTCTTCTGAGGCAACCCGTCTGGCTCCGGATGCGGCGCGACAAGGATCCCCGGGAGTGCGAGCTCCCCGAGGACGCCCGGACCCGCGTCTCCGACGACGACGGACCGGACGAGGACCTGCCGGGGTCCGATGGCGAGCCGCCCGACGACCTGCCGGCCCCGGACTCGCTGGAAGGCGGGCCGGCCCCCGAGGTTCTCCTCACCAACGCCGACAAGGTCTTCTGGCCCGGCGAGGGGATCACCAAGGGCGACCTGTTCGGGTACTACCGGAGCGTGGCGCCGTGGCTCCTTCCCTATCTCCGGGACCGGCCGCTCGTTCTGACCCGCTATCCGGACGGGATCGAGGGCACGTCCTTCTACCAGAAGAATACGCCCGGCCACGTCCCGGACTGGATCCGGACGGTCGGCGTCTGGAGCGAGAGTTCCGACCGCGAGATCGAGTACGTCGTCTGCGACGACCTGCCGACCCTCCTCTATCTCGTCAACATGGCGACGATCCCGCTCCACGTGTGGGCCAGTCGGGCCGCAGCGCTGGACCGTCCCGACTGGTGCATCCTGGACCTGGACCCGAAGGGAGCCCCCTTCGAGAACGTGGTCGAGGTGGCCAAGGCCATCCAGCTACTCTGCAAGGACATCCAGCTGCCGGCGTACATCAAAACCAGCGGCTCGACCGGGCTCCACGTGCTGGTACCGCTGGGAGGCCGGGTGGACTACGAGATGTCGCGGACCTTGGGCGAGCTCCTTGCGCGGCTGGCGGTCGGCGAGCTGCCGGAGATCGCGACCGTCGAGCGCGTCATCTCCGAGCGGGCCGGGAAGGTCTACGTGGACTACCTGCAAAACCGGCGCGGGCAGCTTCTGGTGGCGCCCTTCAGCGTCCGCCCGATCGCCGGCGCGCCCGTCTCGACCCCGCTCCGCTGGCGCGAGGTCCGGAAGGGACTCGACATCGGGCGTTATACGATCCGGTCGTTGCCCAGGCGTCTTTCCCGGATGGCCGAGGACCCGATGCTCCCCCTGTTGGGGGACCGCCCGGATCTGGGCGCCGTCCTGACCCGGCTCCACGAGCGGCTCGCGGCGTCGAAGGCCTGAAACGCGAACCGGGGCCCCCCTCGCGGAGGACCCCGGTCGCCAAGCCGACCCACGGGGGCAGGTCGGCGATCCGATCCGACGGCGAGCTAGCCGGAGGCCGGGCCCACCGAGTCCGGGACCTCGAGCAGCAGCCGCGCGATGGCGATCGAGACCCTCTCCTCCACCTCCATCCTCAGCACACCCGACACGCTCCCGAAGTCCATCGTCGCCACCCCGTTGGGACGGGTCACCGGCGGGTTGAAGATCGCCAGGAGGCGGTCATCCTCGCCGTAGAGCCGGAACTGCGACTTCGACTGCCAGTTGTCGTCGACGTCGACCACGGTGATCGCCGATATCGTGATGCCCGTGACGCTGAGCCCGGCGAAGTCGAAGACGACGGTCCCGCCGCTGACGCAGTCATCCTGAGGGTCGGGGTTGCCGTCGTCGAGGGCGGGATCCTCCTGGATCACGAGAAGGTTTCCCAGCGGCTGGTCGTTCAGGAACGGGCCTTCCGCGCCCCCGCTTCCCTGCCCCGGCCCGCCAAAGGCCTGGTTGGGGGTGCCGAGATCGAAGTCGTCGCCCAGCGCCACCCCGTGCGGCACGCTGCTGTCGAACGCGATCAGCGCGTCCGCGCACCCTTCCCCCTTCGCGGCCAGGGTCAGGGTCACACCGTGGGTGCCGGTGATCGTGTCACCGCCCGCGAACTCCGAGAAGTCGATCGTGAGCTCGGAGCTCGCAGGGTTGGGCTGGTTCGGATTCGGATCCGGCGACGGGTCGAGCGGGTTCGAGCGATCGCTCGAGCAGGCGGTCGCCAGCCATGAAATAGGCAGGAGGAGCAGGAAGTACGGCAAGCGTCGCATGTGTCATGACCCCCGTGATGTTCGGCCTGATGTCTCAATTGACGGGCCCCGCCCACTTCCGTCAGCACAGGCCGTCTCACGTGCAATAGAAGGCGTAGGACCAGCCTCGAAAGGATCATCTGCTCCCCACGCGCGGCACTAAGGAAACACGATCCTGGAAGGAATGTCAACGAATGAGAAGGAAAGTTCTCAATTATGGCAGGCGGCTTCCGCGGGGGATGGGCGCGCCCTTCCGCTCCGATGGAAAAGCCCGCAAGCGGCCGGAGCTTCCTATCGCGGTCCCGACGGGAGAGACCCGAGGTTCAGGCTCCGGACAGATAGTCCGGATCGATTTCCTCCAGCATGCGCTGGATTCCGTTCCACGCCGCCTCGACCCGCCGGGTGAGACGGACGTTCCGCATGTTCTGATCTACGAGACGGCCCGCCTCCACCAACGCCTCGGTGGCTTGGGCCACTCCCGACGCGTTTCCGGAGACGCGGACCATCTGCTCGTAGACCGAGGCGTTGTCGGCGAAAGCCGAGATCGCGAAATAGAGCGGCAGCTCTCCCTGGGCGTAAAAGCGCCCCGCATCGAGACGCTGGCTGGGGGAGATTCCGATCTGATCCCGGTAACGGGTCAGGACCAGCTGGGCATTTCTCCGCAGAAGCGCGGCCTCGTTCGGGCTCAGTCCCGCATGGAACTCGACATTCAGGCCGAGCTCTGCGGCCGTCCGACCGTCAAGGTTGCCAGTGGCCAGGATGCCGTTGTCTATCTGGAACTCGAGGAGCGCCCGTTGCGTCTCGGCACTCAACTCCCCATCCAGCGCGCCGCGGTAGTAGTCCCGGCGACCAAGCTCCTGTTGGGCGGCGCGAATCATCTCGGGGCTTGTGAAGATCACAAACGCGTCTGGACCCGCCGTTTGCCGACGACCCTGCACCAGAAGAGCCAACCCTCTCTCGAGTTGGACCGCTAGCGTGGTGCCGGACGGGAGTTGGACATCCGCGCCTTCGGAGAGCAGGCTCCCCAGCGCACCGAGGAGGCTACCTACCGGATCATTGGGGTTCTGCACTCCCCCGATCGCCGCTCCCACCCCACGTCGCCCCCCGACCAGAACGACCTGAGTATCCGCGCGCGAATCGATCTGACGCCGCTCGGCGGGATCGGTGCTCGTCAGCCGACCGTCAATCGCGATAGTCGTCCCATCGCGAAGCTGCAGCTCGTCGAAGCTCACACCCAGGATCCCCGACTGCCGATCGTCGGCGGAGCGTACCGCGGTCACTGTCCCTGTGACACGGCTCCCCGCGGGGATCACGGTGAATCCCTCGACGAGGACGGAATCGGTCACCGTGGTTTGGAACGTGTTTCCTTCGCGGACCGAAGCGGAGCTCAGCGGCGTCTGCGTCCGCACGGTGAAGACCGTACCCTCGGGTAGGATCACTCTCTGCTGGGCAGCCGCCGATTCGTGGAACAGGATGGAGGAAAGCAGGATCACGCCGATCAGCCAGGTCGAGAAGATTCGGGGTCGATGCATTTTCCTCACCTCCTAGGACCTTCGCTGCGACCCAAAAAGAGCCTACCGTGTCCGGTGTGACCATGCCGTCATATTCTTGACAAGAACGCGGGTCGCTCTGGATTGGGGGGTACGCTGACTCCTGGAAGACGGGACGATGACCCCGAAGATTGGGGTCATCCATAGTTCATCCCGGGCGGGCCCGAGATGGCTCCAAGGGTCACGCGCAGGGTCGGATGGTCGGGGCGGCCGGATTCGAACCGGCGACCCTCAGCTCCCAAAGCTGATGCGCTACCAGGCTGCGCTACGCCCCGACGATCAGTAAGACCCCTGAATGTACTCGCGGAGGTGCCGGTTCTCGTACTCCTTTTCGTGGAGCTGAATCTTGACCACGTCGCCGATCGACACCATGCCCCGCAGGCCCTGGCGACCCACGATCGGCAGGTGACGGATCCGGTTCTGGGTCATGATTCCCATGACGTAGTCGATCGTGTCGTCGCTCTCGCCGACGATCAGGTTCCGGCTCATGACCTCGGCGACCTTGGTCGTGCCCAGCCGGTCGGCCCCGCCCGAGCAGACCCGCAGGATGTCCCGCTCGGTGATGATGCCGACCATGTCGCCTTCCCCGTCGACCACGACGAGCGAGCCGATGTTGTGCTCGACCAGGCGCTGGATCGCCTCCTGGATCGTCCGTTCCGGCTCGATCGTTCGGACCTCGGGCGCGCCCTTTCCCTCGAGGATGTTGCGGACGTTCATGCTCCACCTCCGGTTGGGACCCTGAAAGAGTATGGAACCGGGCCGCTCCCGGGTCAATCGTCAGCGCCGGGAGATGACCCTATCCGCCCGCGAGCCAGTCCGGATTGCGCTCCAGAAAGTCGCGCGCCGCCCGGAAGGCGCGGGAACGGTGGCTGATCGCGTTCTTCCTCTCGAGGGAGATCTCCGCCAGGGTCCGGTCCTCCTGCGGGACGAGGAAGACGGGATCGTAGCCGAAGCCGCCCGCGCCCCGGGGCGACTCCAGGATGCGGCCCACCAGCTCGCCCACGAAGACCCGCTCTGCGCCATCCGGCCGGACGAGAGCCACGGCCGTCCGGAACACGGCCTCCCTCTCCTTCGCGGGGTGTCCGTACAGGGCGTCCAGAAGCCGCCGGACGTTGTCGGCGTAGGTCGCTCCCGGCCCGGCGAAGCGGGCCGACCGGACGCCTGGAGCGCCTTCGATCGCAGCCACGAAAAGACCCGTGTCGTCCGCGATCGCTGGCTCCCCGGTCGCCTTCCGGGCGGCCCGTGCCTTCAGGAGCGCGTTTCCTTCGAGGGAGTCCGAGGTCTCCTCCACCGACCAGCCGGGAACGAGCTCTGTCACGGGGACGATCCGGACGGGCAGGCCGCCGAACAGCTCCCGGATCTCGCGCGCCTTGTCGGGATTGCTCGTCGCCAGGACGAGCCGGCTCACAGGCCGAGCGTCACCTTCTGGAGGGCCACGAGCTCGCGGATCCCGGCCGCGCCCAGGTCGACCAGGGTGTCCAGGAGCTCCCGCTCGAAGGGCTCGCCCTCGGCCGTACCCTGGATCTCGACGAAGCGCCCGCTCTCGGTCATGACCAGGTTCAGGTCGACCTCGGCGGCCGAGTCCTCGCCGTAGGAGAGGTCCAGGACCGGGAAGCGACCCACGACGCCGGCCGAGGTGGCGGCGACGAACTCGCGTACCGGATGGCGGGCGGCGATCTCCTCGTTCCGGTAGAGGGCGTCGTGGAGCGCCACCATGGCTCCGGTGATCGAGGCCGTCCGCGTGCCGCCGTCGGCCTGGAGGACGTCGCAGTCGAGCCAGACCGTCCGCTCGCCCAGGGCCTTGAGGTCGACCACGCTCCGGAGGCTCCTGCCGATCAGCCGCTGGATCTCCTGGGTCCGGCCGCCCAGCCGGCCGCGGCTCGACTCCCGGATCGTCCGCGTGTGGGTCGCCCTGGGGAGCATCCGGTACTCGGCGGTCAGCCATCCGCCTCCCCGGCCACGGAGCCAGGGCGGAACGCCCTCCTCGAGGGAGGCCGTGCAGATGACACGGGTCCGGCCGACCGAGATCAGGCACGATCCCTCGGGATAGTCGAGCACGTCCCGCTCGAGCGTCGTCGGACGCAGTTCGGCCGGCCCCCGTCCGTCCTGGCGGCCCTCGTCGGTCTTCAGGAACTCTCGCATGCAGGGAAGTTACTCCGCGTCCGCGGTCGGCCCACCCCGCGGCCTTGTGGGGCCGGTAAGGCGCTCCTAGGTTGGCCGCCGTGACCGCGGCGAGCCTCACCCGACCCGTCAAGAGCGCGCTCCTCGAGATCCAGAACCTGACGATCCTCGTGGGGCGGACGTTTTCCGCCTTCGTGCGGCCTCCCCTCTACTGGCGGGACACCTGGGTCCAGATGGACGTGCTCGGGGTCCAGTCGCTTCTCATCGTGGGGCTGACCGGGATCTTCACGGGGATGGTGCTGGCCCTCCAGTCGGCGGTCCAGCTCGCCGACTTCGGCGCCACCCTGTTCGTGGGCCAGCTCGTTTCGGCCTCCGTGGTCCGCGAGCTCGGGCCCGTCCTGACGGCCCTCATGGTGGCCGGGCGGGTCGGCTCGGGGATCGCCGCCGAGCTCGGCTCGATGCGGGTCGGCGAGCAGATCGACGCGCTCGAGGCGATGGGAACGGACCCGATCAAGAAGCTGGTCAAGCCACGGGTCCAGGCAGGGATCGTGATGCTCCCGATCCTCACCATCTGCACCGACTTCATCGCCATCGTGGGCGGCCAGATCATCGCCTGGCTCACCCTGAACCAGGCGGCCTCGACCTACTGGAGCGCGGTCTGGAGCGGGATCTTCTTCAGCGACCTCTTCACCGGGCTCGCCAAGCCGCTCGTGTTCGGCTTTCTGATCACGAGCATCGCCTGCTATCTCGGCCTCCGGACCCGTGGCGGCACCGAGGGCGTCGGGCGCTCGACAACCCAGGCGGTCGTCGTTTCCTCGGTCCTCATCCTCGCCTCCGATTTCTTCCTGACCAAGCTGTTCATCGAGGTGTTTGGGCATTGACCGCCGCAGCCGCGTAGATTCGAAGCCATGTTCCGCAGCCGTCGAAACAGGGTCGCCAAGGGCCATCCGGACCTCGTTCCCGACCCCGGCTGGCACCCGCGCGGCGCGATGGGACGGGACCGCCCTCCCGACCCGGAGAAACGGATGATCGATCTCGAGGACGTGCATCTCGCCTTCGGCGAGCTCGTGGTCCTGGAGGGCATATGGCTGGAGGTCGACCGCGGCGAGACGCTGGTCGTCATGGGCGGCTCGGGCCAGGGCAAGAGCACGATCCTCAAGATCATCCTGGGACTCCTCGAGCCGGACAGCGGGCGGGTCTTCGTCCACGGCGTCGACGTGACGCGGGCCAACCAGGAGGTGCTGGACGAGATCCGCCGGGACATCGGCATGGTCTTCCAGGGCGGCGCCTTGTTCGACTCCCTGACGGTCGGCGAGAACCTGGCCTTCCGCCTGCGCGACGAGGGCGGCCACGACCCGCACGAGATCGAGCGCCTGGTCGCCGAGAAGCTCTCCTTCGTCGATCTCGAGACGACGGTTGCGAACAAGATGCCGGCCGAGCTCTCGGGCGGGATGAAGAAGCGGGTTGCCCTGGCCCGCGCGATCATGGGAAGCCCGAAGATCGTTCTCTACGACGAGCCCACGACCGGTCTGGATCCGATCACCGGGGAGACCATCAACATCCTCATCAACAAGCTCCGCGATCAGCAGAACGTGGCCAGCATCGTTGTGACCCACGACATCGAGTCCGCGCTCACCGTGGGCAACCGGTTCGCCATGCTGAAGGACGGCGACATCATCTTCGAGGGCGATGCGAACGAGATCCGGACAACCCAGGAACCCTACGTCCGTGAGTTCATCGATGCCCGGATGGCCACCTCATGAGGCGATCCGAGTTCATCACCTGGTCCGAACTCAAGGTCGGGATCCTGGTGACCGTCGCGGTCGCCCTCTTCGTCGTCGCCCTCTTCACGCTCGGCGGTCGTGTGGGGGCGTTCTCCCCCAAGTACAGGCTCTACACGCTCATGCCCACCGTATCGGGCCTGTCGGCCGGGGCGCCGGTCCGGCTGGCAGGCGTGGACGTGGGCTCGGTCGCCGCGGTCCGGTTCATCGAGGACGATTCCCGGGATAGCCTGGAGCAGCGCCTGCTGGCCGCTTATGGCGACTCCCTCGGCGACCGCGCGGTCATCATCGAGTTCAACGTCGAGCGCGAGGTCCAGGAGAAGGTGACGCGCTCGTCGAGGGTCAAGATCGGGACGGTGGGTCTGCTCGGGGACAAGTACCTGGATCTGGACGTCGGCGACCCCCGGGAGCCGACTCTTCAGGAAGACGATCTCGTGCTGAACGAGCGCCCGATCGACTACGAGGGGCTGATCGCGCGCGCGGCGGTCGGCGTGGAGGAGCTGGTCGCCTCGCTCGAAGGGAGCCGCCAGATCATCGCCGCCGTCAACGACGGCCAGGGCACGCTCGGCAAGCTCATCAACGACCCCGAGCTCTACAACGAGTGGCTCTCGCTCTCCCAGCGCGGGACGACGCTGCTGGAGGAGATCCGGACCGGAGACGGAACGTTGGCCGCGCTCATCAACGACGAGCGTCTCTACGAGCAGCTCGTGGCCACGACCGGCGATCTGGAGCAGTTGACGACATCCATCCGTGAGGGCGACGGAACGCTGGGACGGCTCATCCAGGACGAGGAGCTCTACACCGAGCTGGTCACAACCGTCCGCGAGGGCCAGGCCCTCATCCAGGAGCTCAAGGACGGCGAGGGAACGATGGCCAAGCTGGTCAACGATCCCACGCTGTACGAGCGGCTGGACCGGTTCATCGTCGAGGCGCAGACCTTGATGGCGGACCTCCAGCAGAACCCGCGCAAGTACATCAACCTGCAGATCTTCTAGGCGGACGGCAGCGTAAGTCATTGTCGCACAAAGGCTCATTTAGCCCTGCGAGCCCTCTCTATACCATGTCTCTGCTTACCCGGTGTCACGACCGACGTTGACACGCGAACGCGGCCCTTCCTATTATGGGCCAGGATCTTGCTCTTCTCGCCTGATCCCGCCGTCCAGTCGCCTCTGGAGAGGATCGGCCGACCCAGGCCGAGAAAGACATGGCCGGCGGTTCCCTCGGCCAGTCTGCGTTCGACGGGGAGGTTCCCATGACACTCGCGACCACGTTATTCGCCTCGGCTCTGGCCACGACCTGCTTACTCGGTTGCGATGCCGGGCCCGGAGCCATGCCCGTTCCAAGCGAACCCGCAACTGCTGTCCGTGCCGCGGCTGTCGGGCCGTCAGCCCAAGGCGCGACCGTATTCAAGCTCAGATCAACGGGCACGTTCGCCGAAGCGGCGTGGTCGGACGGGAATCATTTCGGGTTCCTCTTCGTGACGCGCGCCCAAAGCCAGACGGGCGGCAAGTCAGTTCAGCAGGCCTTTCTGCTCTACGAGATCATCCAGTGCGGTGCCGTCACCTGCGACCCGGTCGAGGGGGGGTTCGGGCCCATACCGGCTCAGGATGTTTCCGGCAACGGCAAGAGGGCGTTGTCCTTGAACACCGACACCAGCACGAATCCCGACTTCATCCACTCTGAAGGCTCGGGGGGGCTGGTGGAGGTCGACTGGATAGCCAGCGACCTATTCTCCCGTAAGAGCCACGGCGTGGAGCAGTCCCGGTTCGGCGACGTTACGTTCAAGAGCAACGGGTCATTCTCGTCCACGTCCGCCACGGCCAGTGGCAGCGTGATCGATTCGCGCGTCGAGGCGGAGCTCGGGGTCGAGATGGGAATGAGCCACGACCGTTTCATCGACATCTTTCGCTAACACCACGGGGGGCGACGTCCACAAGAGCCACGTCGAGTCCATTCCGAGTGGAATCGGCTAGGCTCAGGACACGATGGCGTCAGTAATCCCAAGCCCCGGCCCCGGAGTCGAGCCCCTCCTGGGGTGGTCCCTCCTGAGGAGGTGGCGTTTGCTCGCCACGTCCGTAGATCGACTCCGAGCACGCCACCCAGACCATTGCCGCTGCGGTCACGAGGGCGATGAGGACCAATGAGGTGTTTTCAAATGAGGCTCCCTTCCTGTGCTAGAACACCGTAGGACTTGTCCGACTTCTGACAGCCACGGAAGTGCGGATCATCCACACTATACGACGGTCGGCCAACCGAAGAAATGGAGGTCCCATCCATGTTCAGGCTATGGAGGTCCTTCTGGTCCGACGAGTCGGGCCAGGACCTGGTCGAGTACGCGATGCTGCTGGCCTTGATCGCGCTCATCGTGATCGGGGCGGTCACGCTGCTGGGTCAGAACATCAAGACCACGTTCGACACGATCGCCGCCGCGATTCCGATCGGTGGAGGCGGAGGCGGCAGCTAGGCTGCGGGCTGAGGGGCGGTCCTGGAGCGGGCGGGGAGGCGCCGGACCCAGACAATTCCGGCCAGGCCGACCACGAAGAAGCCGAGGGCGATCCACTGCGCGGCGGTCAGCCCCAGGGCGATTACCACGTTGACACGCCAGAACTCGACCACGAAGCGCTCGATCCCGGCCAGCACCAGGAACTCGAAGAACAGGAAACCGTCCGGGTAGCCGCGACCACGCTGGAACCAGAGCAGGAGGAAGATCGGGAGCGTCATCCCGATCTCGTAGAGCTGCGTGGGATGGACGGGAACCTGGGTCGGCGGGCTCCCTTCGGGGAACGCGATCCCCCACGGAAGGTCGGTGGGCTTCCCGTAGTCGTCCCCGACCAGGAAGCATCCGACCCGGCCGAGCATGTAGCCGACCGGGATCGCGATGGCGCACGAGTCCACCGCCTGGCGCAGCGGGTAACTCCGCCACTTGAGCCAGAGAACAACGCACAGGATCCCGCCGACCAGCCCGCCCCAGTAGGTGAAGCCGCCGCGGCTGAAGATCGTCCCCAGCGGGTCGGCCAGGAACTCGTCCCCCTGGGCGAACGCCCAGTACAGCTTGGAGCCCCCGATCCCGCCGATCATCGCCGCCAGGACGATGTCCTGGGCGTCACTCGCGTCCCAGCCCCGGCGCCGCCACTCGCTGGCGACGACGAAGCCCGCGCCAATGAAGGCCAGGACCAGCATGACGCCGTAGGACGTCACCGTGAAGTCGCCGACCCGGAAGAGGATAGGGTACATGGAGGCACAATATAGAGCGGGCGAGGTCGAGGGAGAAAAGGCAGGCCCGGCTCTTTCGAACCGGGCCTGGCGAAGGTCGATCTGGTGGAGGCGGCGGGAGTCGAACCCGCGTCCGAAGATGTCGTTGCAGAAGCCGCTACAGGTTTAGTCGGCTGAGTGTTGTCCCCGGACGGCCTACCGCCGACGCGCCAGCCGCCGGGTGAGCCCTCATCCCGACCGAAGCCAGGCTCTCGTCACGCGCCAGAAGGCTTGGACGCGCGACCAGCCCGCTTTGTCGTCGATCCATCTCCCGCCGGCGGGCGGCGGCCTGGAGCGGATCGGGCTACGTGTTTTTACGCAGCCAGCGCGAAGTTGTCGTTCGCAGCTACTAGGTTCCCAGGGCCGTTTAACGTGTGGACCTGAGATGCACGACCTGCTGCTTCTGCTCCATCCATCCCCGTCGAAGCCGTATCGCCCCCACGAGAGCGGACTCTTGCTCCTGTAATGAATATACCCGGATCCGGCGCTTGGTTCCATCGTCTGGGCCGTTCCGGCTTGATGGCTCACGCCTTCGGCGTGGTTCGCGCATACCCGCGACCCGGGCCCGACCGCCGCCCCCGTCAGCAGCGCCAGGAGGTCGCCTCTTGCTCGCCATGGATCTCGAGAGCAGCCGCAAGATCCTCAAGGCCGCCGCCTACGCGGTCCTGCTCCTGCTGCTGGTGTAGCCAGGGCCTAAAAAGGAAGAGGCGGGAGGCTTTCTGGCCCCCCGCCTCCCGCCCGTGGAGCCAAGTGGCGATTAGTACATGTCCTCCATGCCGCCACCCGGCATGGGCATCTTCTTCTCCTCTTCCGGCTTCTCCACCACGACCGCCTCGGTCGTCAGGAGCAGGCCGGCGATCGAGGCCGCGTTCTGGAGCGCGGTGCGCGCCACCTTGGTCGGATCGATCACGCCAGCCTCCATGAGGTCCTCGAACTGCATGGTCTGGGCGTTGAACCCGACGGTCTTCTTCTCGGCCTTGATCTTCTCGACGTAGACCGCGCCCTCGAGACCGGCGTTCTGGATGATCCACTTGGCCGGCTCCTCGAGCGCCTTCTTCACGATCTCGACGCCGCGCTGCTCGTCGGTGTCCTCGAGCGCCATCTTCTCGAGCGCCTTCTGAGCGCGGAGGAAGGCCACGCCGCCGCCGGGCACGATGCCCTCCTCGACGGCCGCGCGGGTCGCGTGGAGCGCGTCCTCGACGCGGGCCTTCTTCTCCTTCATCTCGGTCTCGGTCGCGGCGCCCACGTTGATCACCGCCACGCCGCCCGCCAGCTTGGCGAGCCGCTCCTGCAGCTTCTCCTTGTCGTAGTCCGACGTCGTCGTCTCGACCTGCTGCTTGATGGCCTTGATACGGCCCTGGATGTCGGCCTGCTTGCCGGCGCCGTCGACGATCGTCGTGTTGTCCTTGTCGATGACGACCCGCTTGGCCTGCCCGAGATCCTTCAGGACGACGTTCTCGAGCTTGAAGCCGACCTCCTCGGAGATCACCTGGCCGCCCGTCAGGACCGCGATGTCCTGGAGCATCTGCTTGCGGCGATCGCCGAAGCCGGGCGCCTTGACCCCCGCCACCTTGAGGGTGCCGCGGATCTTGTTGACGACCAGGGTCGCCAGCGCCTCACCCTCGACGTCCTCGGCGATCAGGAGAAGGGGCCGGCCCGCCTGGGCGACCTTCTCGAGGACCGGGAGCAGGTCCTTCATCGTCGAGATCTTCTTGTCGTGGATCAGGATGTAGGGCTCCTCGAGCTCCGTCTCCATCTTGTCGGGGTTGGTGACGAAGTACGGAGACAGGTAACCGCGATCGAACTGCATGCCGTCCACGGTCTCGAGGTAGGTCTCGAGGCTCTTCGCCTCCTCGACGGTGATGACCCCGTCCTTCCCCACCTTCTCCATCGCGTCGGCGATCAGGTCGCCGATCTCGGAGTCGTTGTTGGCCGAGATCGTGCCGACCTGGGCGATCTCCTTCTTGCCCTTGGTCGCCACCGACAGCTTCTGGAGCTGCTCGACCACCGTCTCGACGGCCTGGTCGATCCCGCGCTTCAGGCTCATCGGGTTGAGCCCGGCGGTCACCGACTTGAGGCCCTCGCGATAGATCGCCTGCGCCAGGACGGTCGCGGTCGTCGTCCCATCACCGGCGATGTCGCTGGTCTTCGACGCCACTTCCTTGAGCATCTGGGCGCCCATGTTCTCGACCGCGTCCTCGAGCTCGATCTCCTTGGCGACCGTGACGCCGTCCTTGGTCACCGTCGGGGAGCCGAACTTCTTGTCGAGGACGACGTTCCGGCCCTTCGGGCCGAGCGTCACCTTCACCGCGTCGGCCAGCTTGTCGACCCCGCGCTTCAGGCCTGACCGGGCCGCCACGTCGAATTTCAGTTCCTTGGCCATGATGTGCTCTAGCCTCCTGTGATTTCGCTGTTCAACCGCGTCAGATCGTGGCGAGGATGTCGCTCTCCTTGACGATGAGGAGCTCTTCCCCGTTGATGGTCACCTCGGTGCCGGCGTACTTGCTGTACAGCACGTGGTCGCCCTTCTTGACCTCGAGCTTGATCCGCTCGCCGTTCTCCGCGACCTTGCCCGGCCCGACCGCCACGATGGTGCCCTCCTGGGGCTTCTCCTTGGCCGTATCGGGGATGATGATGCCGCCCTTCTTGGTCTCCTTCTCCTCGAGCGGCCTCACGACGACCCGGTCCGCCAGGGGATTCAGCTTGGTGGCCATGATGGATCAAGCCTCCTGATAGGGTGTGAAAAGTTGTTGTTGTTGACTATTTCTCGGCAAATTTGTGCCTGGCACTCACCGAGCAGGACTGCTAACAGGATAGCCCGCGGGGCCGGCGCTGTCAAGATTGGATGGCTCAGGCCGTCCGGGGGTGGAGCCGGTCGTACCCCCACCCGACGCCCTTCAACGTCAGGTCGGGGTCGACGACGTCGACGGTGCGGCAATGGGGGGCCACCATTCGCGAGAGGCCGCCCGTGGCGATCACCCGGGCGTCCTCCCGCCACTCCTCCCGCAGGCCTTCCACCAGCCCGTCCACCATGGCGGTCGCCCCCCGGTAGACGCCGATCTGCATGTTGGCGACCGTGTCCCGGCCGATGAACGTGCCCGGAAAGGCGGGGGCGATCCGTGGCAGGAGCGCGGTCCGGGCGGCGAACCGCTCGAACCCGCTCTCCAGCCCGGGTGCGATGATGCCGCCCAGGAAGGCCCCTTCCGGAGAGACGACGTCGAAGTTGGTCGCCGTCCCGAAATCGACGACGATGGCCGGTCCGGGATGCTCGAGATGGGCGGCCAGCGTGTTGGCGACGCGGTCCGGGCCGACCCGGCCGGGCTCGTCGACGTCGAGATGGATCCCGAGCTCCGGCCCGAACCGGAACTCCTCGACCTGGATCCCGAGATGGTCCCGCGCTGCCTCCGCGAAGACGCCGGTCAGGGGCGGCACGACCGAGGCCGCGCACCCGGAACGAAGGCCGGCCGGCGCTCCGTTCAGGAGCGCCCTCAGGACGACCCCCAGCTCGTCCGACGTCCGCTCGGTGTCGGAGCGGATACGCCAGCGCCGGGCGATCGACCCGTCGTCCGCACGGATCCCCATGACGGTCGAGGAGTTGCCGATGTCGACGACGAGCAGCACGGCCTTGGAAGATAGCCGCCCCTCACGCCTCCTGCCTGTGGAGCCGGATGGCATCGCCGGCCGCGATCCGGGCCGTTCCCTCCGCCGTCTCGAGCACGAGCCGTCCGTCCGCCGCGACCCCCCCGTAGCGTCCCTCGAGAAGACCGCCCGGGCCTTCGACCCGGAGCGGGTCGCCGATCGTCCAGAGATCGACCGCCGGCCAGCGGGCGAGCCCGCGCCGGATGCCCGACTCTCCGTCCCGGAGGACGGCGAGGGCGGCTTCGAGGACCAGACACGCGGCTTCGAGGGGCTCGGGGCCGGACGGCCAGTGGGCCCGGAGGGAGGTCGCCTCGAGGGCCGACCCCTCGGGGACCGACTCCAGGTTGGCCCCCACGCCGACCCGCAGGGTCCCCCGTCCGCCCTCCCGCTCGGCCAGCAGGCCGCTCCACTTCCGCCCCCCGACGAACCCGTCGTTGGGCCACTTGCAGCGGGCGGGTGGACCGCCGGCCCCCCGGATCGCGTCCGCGATCTCCGACTGGATCGCGGCCAGGACGCCCGGCCCGAGCCGCTCGTCCGGGTCGGGCCAGACGATGGTCGCGTAGAGGTTTCCTGCCGGGCTGGCCCAGGTCCGGCCGTGGCGCCCTCGCCCGGAGCGCTGCTCGCGGGCGACGTGGAGGCGAGGGGCGGGTCCCTCCGCGCGGGCTTCTTTCATGGTCGAGCCAACGACACCGTGCGACACGACCGGGATCCCGAGCCGGCGCTGGAAGCGCTCCGGGTCCCACGGCGGGGCGTTCACGCCCGCTCGATCAGGCACGACAGGTCGAGCGCCGGAGCCGAGTGGGTGAGGGCGCCGACCGAGATCCAGTCGACGCCCGTCTCGGCGATCGCCCGCACGGTGGCCAGCTCGACGTTGCCGCTCGCCTCGAGGAGGACATCCGATCGGCCCGCCCGGACTCGTCCGACGGCCTCGGCGAGCGCCCGGGGCCCGAAGTTGTCGAGCAGGATCCGGTCCGGCGGATGCGGGCTCGCGAGCGCGAGCTCCAGCTCGTCGATCGAGCGCACCTCGATCTCGACCGGCAGCCGGCCCTGGTTGGCGTCGGCGACGGCCGCCAGGGCCTCCCGGATCCCGCCGGCCGCGGCCACGTGGTTCTCCTTGACGAGGTAGGCGTCGAAGAGACCGGTCCGGTGGTTCTCGCCGCCCCCGGCCCGGACGGCCGCCTTCTCGATCCCCCGCCAGCCCGGCGTGGTCTTCCGCGTGTCGACGATCCGGGCTCCGGTACCCCGGACCGCGTCCACGTAGCGCGCGGTCAGGGTGGCGATCCCGGAGAGGCGCTGGAGGAAGTTGAGGGCCGTCCGCTCGGCGATCAGGAGCGACGCGAACGCACCGCTCGCCGAGGCGATCAGGTCCCCCGGCCGAACCGCGTCGCCGTCGAGTCCGCGGGCCTCGAAGTCGACCGTCGGATCGACCTGCCGGTAGACCTCACGCGCGACCGCGAGGCCGGCCAGGACGCCCGGCGCCTTGGCCACCAGCCTTGCCCGGCCGCGGACCTCGGGGGGCACGGTGGCCGCCGTCGTCACGTCACCCTGGCCTCGATCCTCGTCCAGGGCGGCACGCACGAGGCGCTCGACCGGGCCGCCGGTCTCGCTCTCCCGGCTCACGCCGGCCGCGACGCCAGCCAGGCGCCGAAGATCCCCGCCGCGATCAGGCAGTAGAACCCGAGCCAGCGGAAGCGGCGCCGGTCCACGAGGCGAAAGACGAGCCCGATCCCCGCGATCGCGGAGACGAAGGCGAACACCGAGCCGATCGCGAAGATGTCCGCCCCGCCCGCCGCCGCCGCGGTCCCGAGGGCCTCCGACTCGAAGACGATCGCGCCCAGGATGGCCGGTATCGCCATCAGGAAGGAGAACTCCGCCGCGGCGGCCGGGGCGAGCCCCAGCCAGATCCCGGCCACGATCGTGGTCCCCGAGCGGCTGATTCCGGGCAGGAGCGCGCACGTCTGGAAGGCGCCGATCGCGAGCGCCGTCCACCAGCCCGGCTCGAGCGCGCCGGACCCGGGTCGGTCGTCCTCCGGCCGGAGATAGAGCGACAGGAGGAGCACGCCGGTCACCGCGAGGAACCCGGCCACCAGCACCGGTTCCGTGAACGCCTCCCGGACCCACGGATAGACGACCGGCCCCACGACGACGACGGGCACGGTCGCGAGCCCGATCTTGAGGACGTACGACCGGCCGGCCGGCCTGATGAGCTCGGCCAGCCGGCCGCGGAAGTAGAACAGGACGGCGAGCAGCGTCGCGCCGTGGACGAGGACGTCGAAGGCGAGCTGGTCGCCGGTCAGGCCGAGCAAGGTCTGCCCGATGACCAGGTGGCCGCTCGAGCTGACGGGCAGGAACTCGGTCAGCCCCTGGATGAGGCCCAGGATAGCCGCCTCGATCGCGGTCACGCCCCGGTTTCCTCACGGTACGAACGCCACGCTTCGAGGACGGCCCCCGCGTCGGGCGGCATCGGCCGGTACTCTCCCTGATGCCGGAACCAGGTGTCCTGCCGCCTGGCGTAGGCGCGCGTCGAAGCCAGGATGTGGGCGATCGTTTCCTCTCGGCCCCGCCGGCTCTCGAAGTACGGCCACCACTCGCGCGTGCCGATCGAGTCGAGGCCGGGGTCGTCCGGGCTCCAGCCGGCGGCGTGGAGCGCCCGCGCTTCGGCCTCGAGGCCGGCTTCGAGCATTGCCAGCAGGCGGCGCTCGATCCGCGCGTGGAGCTCCGCCCGCGGCCGGACGAGGGCGAGGGGCAGATGCGGGAGCGGCGGCTCTCCACCGGCCTGGAGCGACGAGAGCGGCAGGCCGGTCAGGAAGTAGACCTCGAGCGCGCGGTCAACCCGCTGGCGGTCGCCGGCCGGCAACCGCTCCGCGGTCGGCGGATCGACCTCGAGAAGAGCCGCGTGACGCCCGGAGTCCGGGATCTCGGCCATCTTCCGGCGGGCCGCTGTCCGCCGCTCCGGATCGGCGACGGCCTCGACGGGGTCGAGAGCGCCCGCCAGCGCGGACAGATAGAAGCCCGTGCCGCCGCAGACGATCGCCGTCCGCCCCCGCCGCTGGATCATGGCGATCGCAGCGCGGGCGTCCCGCGCGTAATCGCCGGCCGTATACCTCTCGCCCAGGTCGACCACGTCGAGGAGGTGGTGCGGCGCACGGCGCCGTTCCTCCGGACCCGGCTTGGCCGTCCCGACGTCGAGGCCTCGATAGACCTGACGGCTGTCGGCCACGACGATCTCCCCGCCCAGCCGCTCGGCGACCTCGAGCGCGACCGCGCTCTTCCCCACCCCGGTCGCCCCCCCGATCACCAGATACGGCTCGACGATCGCCTCCATCTTCAGTGCACCCCTAGTGCCGGCCGAACTGGCGATTCAGGTCCTCCAACCCCATCTGCAGCACCGCCGGCCTCCCGTGGACGTCGTCGTACGGGAGCTGCGTCGCGAACAGCCGATCGATCAGCTCCACCATCTCGTCCTGGCGGAGCGTCTGGCCGGCCTTGATCGCGGCCTTGCAGCTGAAGAGCCGCGCCACCCGCTCGTGCTGGTTCATGTCGGCGCTGCCGCCCCCGGGCGCGGCCAGGTCGTCGAGGAGGCCCCCCAGCGCGGACTCGGGATCGAAGGCGTGGCGGAAGGCGGGGACCGCCGAGACGGCCAGGGCATCCCCCCCGAAGGGCTCGATCTCGAACCCCAGCCGGTCGATCAGTCCCCGGTACTCGTCCCAGGTCGCGCGCTGCTCGGGGCTCAGGTGGAGGACGATCGGGAAGAGGAGTCGCTGGCCGGGCCGGCTCCCCTCGCGGAGGTTCGCGATCACTTCTTCGTAGAGGATCCGCTCATGCGCCGAGTGCTGGTCGATGATCACCAGGCCGCCCGCCGTCTGGGCAAGGATATAACGGCCGTGGAGCTGCCAGAGGCCGGGAGCGGAGCGGTCGGCGTCGGGTCGCCCCGGGTCGCGATCGATCCGGCCCACGACGACGGTCCCGCCGTCCGGGACCTGGCCGGAAGGGGTGGTGGCGGCCGGATCCCGGCGGCGCGCGCCGAAGAACATGCCGAGCTGGTCCGCCGGGCGTCCGGACCCGCCCGCGCCTCCCGATCCTCCGCGTTCCGCCACCTTGAGGGGCCGATCCCGGAAGACCGGCCCGGCCGCGGCCGGAGCCCCCAGGGCCCGGCGTGCCGCGTCCTCGACCGCCAGCGCCACGCGCGCGGGATCGCGAAACCGGACCTCGCGCTTGGCGGGGTGGACGTTCACGTCGACGGCGCGGGGGTCGACTTCGAGGAACAGGTAGACGTCGGGTCGCGTTCCCGCGGGCAGGACCGAGCGGTACCCGCGCAGAAGGGCCTGAAGGAGATCGGGGGCGTCGATCGGACGGCCGTTGACGAACACGAACTGCCGCCTGCGGCTGGCTCCCGCCGCGACCGACCGCTGCGTGAGCCCTTGCACCTCGATCCCCTCTTCCTCCGCTTCGAGCGGCAGGAGCGTATCGACGTACGAGGGGTCGTGGAGCGCCGCCAGCCGCTCGGCGAGCGTGCGGGCCGGAGCGAGGCTCAGGATCTCGCGTCCCGCGTGGGACGCCCTCCACGCCACGTCGAGCCGCGCCAGGGCGAGCTCGAGGAGCCGGCGCACGTTCGAGGCCTGCTCGGTGGCCGGGGTCTTCAGGAATTCCCGCCGCACGGGCATGTTGTAGAAGAGCCCGCGGACGTCCACGGTCGTGCCCCGTCCGCGCGCGACTGGCTCGACCGTCCCCAGCTCGCCGCCTTCGACCCGGAGCCGTGTCCCCTCCCCGTCGGACGAGCTCGTCTCCATCGTGAGACGGCTCACCGCCGCGATCGAGGGAAGCGCCTCGCCACGAAACCCGAGCCACCGGATCGCGGTCAGGTCCGCCTCGGAGGCGATCTTGCTGGTCGCGTGCCGCTCGAACGCCAGGACGGCGTCCTCGCGGCTCATCCCCTCCCCGTCGTCGGAGACCGTGATCCGCTCGACGCCGGCCCCCTCGATGCCGATTTCGATCCGCGTCGCCGCGGCGTCCAGCGAGTTGTCGAGAAGCTCCTTGAGGACGGCCGACGGCCGCTCGACCACCTCGCCCGCCGCGATCCGGTTCACGACGCCGTCGGGCAGAACGTGGATCCGCCCGGTCATGGCAGCTCGAAGCGGTGCTCCGGGTAGCGTACCACGAAAACGCCGCAGGGCGCCTTCCGGACCACCCGCTCGGCGGTCGACCCGAAGAGGGTCTCGGCGATCCCCGACTGGCCGTGGCTGCCGATCACGATCACTTCGGCCTCCACCTCACGGGCCAGACGGATAATCTCCACGAAGGGCTTCCCGTGGACGACGTGGGCCTCGATCGTGAGGCCGGCCCGAACGTCCTGGTCGAAGAGGTCCTCGATCGCCAGGCGCGCGTTCTTGCGCAGCTCCTCGTACACATCCTCCGAAGGGAAATGCTCGAGCTGGTATCCTTCCCAGTAGGAGAAATCTTCGACCACGTGCCCGACGTGGAGCCGGGCTCGGTGCCGCCGGGCAAGGTCCGCCGCGTGGGGCGCCGCGTGCGAGGCCGGCTCCGAGAAATCGGTGGCGAGGAGAACGTTGGCGTAGGCGATCACGGGATCCGGGCTCCGGGAAACGTCGCGAAAATGCGGCGGGTCGAGTCGTCGGTCGCGCGGAATCTATCGCCCGCCGCCCGGTCGCGCAGGCGGTGGAAGACTCCGAGGAGGATCGATCGGTTCCAGATGGAGCGCCGGCACCCATCCCGCAGGGCCGCGCGGCGGCCGGACCCGCCAGCTCGCCGTGCGGCGCTCCAGGACGTGCACCGTGGTTCCCTCAGGGAGAGGCGCGATCCGGGCACCGCCGGGGGCGGCAGCGATCTCGGCCTGCCGGATCGCGACCGCGTCGTCCTGGCCCTCCCGCCAGGCGCGGACCGCGGTGACGGTCCCGACGACCGCGATCGCGACGAGGACGGGGACGGCGACCTTCCGGCCTCCCCGGCCGGCCGCGAAGGCGACGAAGCCGGCCGCGCTCGTCCCGAGGAAGATCCAGAGGAGCTCGTCCAGACGGGCCCGCTCCAGAAGACCCCTCCAGGCGCGCTCTTCGGGAAGCCCGAGCTCGGTTCGCAGGCGCTCGAGGTCGGACCGGACGGCCTCGTCCCTCGGCGCCAGGGCGAGCGCGCGGCGGTAGTGGAGGACCGCTCCCCCGCGCCGACCGGCTCGCCACAGAGCCGCGGCCTGGTCGGCCTCGAGGTACGGATCGGGGTGGCGCGCGGCCAGGCCCTCATAGATGGCCGCGGCACCTTCGAAGTCCCCCGCCCGATAGGCGACGTTGGCGAGCTCCCACGCCGCCCGCGAACCGTCCTCGTCAGCCCGCTCCTGCGCCCCGGCCGGCGCCGCCCACAGGAGCAGCAGCGCGCCGGCCACGAGGAACTTTCCCGGGGAGGACTTCGGGGTGCGTGCCGCCCGGTGGAGCCGTTTCTCCACCTCCCCGAGCCGCTGGATGGCGACGTCGGGAGAGGCCCGGCCGTAGGCCGCCTCGTGGGCCGCCGCCCGAGCTTCCCGGGCCAGGTCCCGGGCGTCCGCCGGCGGGCCCTCCGGCCAGAGCGCGATCAGCGCCTCGTCCATGGCCCGGAGCGCCGGTTCGAGGTCCCGCCCCTCGGCCGCCTCCGCGCACCGGGCGGCGAACCGGTCGAGCGCCTCCAGATGTCCCTTCCGGAGTCGGGGGCGACGGCCCCATGCCAGGACGGCCAGCCATGCCAGCCAGGGACCGAGGAGTCCTCCCCAGTACCAGGGCGGAGGCGCGACCGGCGCCAGGTCGACCGGGTTCCGGGCCGGCCACAGGGTCGGCCCGGCCTCCCGGTGGGAGCGGGCCGTCGGGCTCGCAGCGGCCACCGGCGCCATCCCCGGACGGACCTCGATCTCGCCCAGTTCGAGCGAGTCCACGACGTAGGCCGCACGCTCGGGATCGAAGTAGGCGAAACGGGCCCGGCCGAGGTCCAGCCGGCCCGGCTGGGCCGGCGAGAGCAGGTACCGAAACGCCGCCTGGCCGCGGACGGTCCCGTCCCGGACCCGGGTCGTCGTCTCCGTCCCCGCCTTCGTCACCGTTACGTCCGGCCAGGCCGGAAGGAAGGGCTCCCCCACCGTGGTCGGGTTGCCGATCCCCTCGACCTCGAGCGATAGCTCGAGCGGAACGCCGACCGTGGCCGTCCTCCCGCTCAGGCCGCCCTCCAGCTCGAACCGGCCGACCGCTCCGTCGTGGCTTTCGGGCGCCCCGCCGGGGAGCGCCTCGGCGACGATCCGCAGCGGATCGGTACGGAGGGTCCGCGGCCGGCCCGGTCGCCACCACTGGACCGGGTCCGGCTCCAGGATCCGGACCGTCGCCGGGCCGACCTCGAGCCGGCCCGCGCGCAGCGGAAAGAGGGCATATCGGAAGCGCTGGACGTGGTAGACCCGTGACCCCAGCCGCTCGGTGCGGACGCGCGGGGCGGAATCGATCTCGACGCGCCAGAAGCCGGGCGAGGGGGGCGGGTCGTAATCGGGGCTCTCGGCCAGCGCCGAACGGGGGTCGTGGTAGAACGCGAAGGTGAGCGTCACCTGCTGGCCGACATAGACCCGCTCCTGATCGACCCGGGCGGTCGCGAAGTAGGCCGGCAGCCCGTCCTCCTCGCCTCCCGCGAGACCGTCGGGAACGGGCCCCGTCACCGCCAGCTCGAGCGCGCCGGTCTCGAGGATGCGGCCTCCCACGTCGACCCGGATCGGATCGATCCGGAGACGGCCGGCGGCTGTCGGGCGGAGCCGGTAGCGATAGATGACGCGCCGGGAAACGTCGCCCCCCAGGAGGCTCACCCTCGACTCGCGGCTCGAGCCGACCACCTCGGCGGGCAGATCGGGGAGCTCGGGCTCCGGCACGTCCCCGGTGATCCCGGAGGGCTCGATCTCGATGACCAGTTCGACCGTGTCGCCCAGCCGGACGGTGGCCGGCTCGAGGC
>DASRVA010000133.1:0-4258 GCA_035687745.1 Gemmatimonadota bacterium | reverse complement strand
TCCGTCCCGCAGCGATCGAGCGGCCGGACGGCCCGTGGACGGCCCTGACCGCCGCGTGGGAGCGGTTCGTCGACGCCGGCCCCGGCGGGAACGGGGATCCGGAGGCCCCCGCCGAGCGCGCCTTGTTCGAGCATCCCGCCGCGGACGCCTCGACGGTCGCGCTCCTTAGGGCGGCCGCGGAAGCGGCCCGGCGGCCCAGCCGGATGGGTGACCGTGCCCGGGCCTGAGTCCGTCCGACCCGCAGCCGAGGAGGCGGGGCTGGACCGCGCCGCCGCAGAGCTCCGGGATCTGCTCGACCGCGTGGCCGCCCTGGCCCGCGACCCGCTCGAGCGGATGATCGCCGGGTCCGTCGAAGCCCTGAGGGCGGGGGGAAAGCTCCTCTTCGTGGGCAACGGGGGCTCGGCCGCGCAGTGCCAGCACCTGGCGACCGAGCTCGTGGGACGCTTCGCCCTCGACCGCGAGCCCCACGCGGCCATCGCCCTCACGACCGACTCCTCGTTTCTGACCGCGTGCGCCAACGACTACGGCTTCGAGGACGTCTTCGCCCGCCAGGTGGAGGCGCTGGGCCGGCCGGGCGACGTGCTATTCGCGCTGTCGACGGGCGGACGCTCGCCGAACGTGTTAAAGGCGGTGGAGGCGGCCCGATATCGGGGCCTCATGACCTACGGCCTGACCGGTGCCGGCGGAGCCGCGCTCGCCGAGCAGTGCGGCGTCGCGATCGTAGTGCCCCACACCGACCCGGCGCGGATCCAGGAGATCCATCTCTTCCTGGGGCATCTCGTGTGCGGCGGGATCGAGCGGCGGATGGCAGCGATGGCGTAGCCAGGGTGCCGGAGTCGTTGTTCCAATCCACTTGCACATGGGACTGATGAAGGATGCACCACATCGGTCGGTGTCGAGTCACCCACACGTCGCGTCAGCCGCTAGGTCTTCGCCCTCGACAAAAGCATCAGCCCCACCACACCGAAGATCCCGTTCGCCAGCCACGCCGCGGCGGCCGGCGGCAGCCCGCCGCCGTAACCGATCCCCTGGCTGACCCGCAGAAAGCCCCAGAAGACGATGGTCAGGAAGAGCGCCAGGCCGAACCCCATCCCGCCGCCCCGCCGGCCGAGATGGGTGGCCGAGCCGATCAGCGCCACGCCGAAGAGCGCGATCACCAGGTTGGCGAACGGGTACGACAGCTTCATCGCGAGATCGACCCGCTCGGTGAGCGTGTCGGCCCCGAGCCGCTCCTGCTTGCCGATGTACGCGCGCAGGTCCTCGTACGACATCTCCTCGGGCTCCTTCTCCTCGGCCAGGAGCTCGGCCGGCGGGTCCGTGAGGCGGGCCGAGCGGAGGAGCGAGAAGCCGAACATCCGTTCCTCCTCTCCCTGCGGGAAGACGCGCAGCTCGCCGCGCCGGAGGACCCAGGTCTCGGAGGCCGACTCCCACACCATTTGCGGAGCGTTGATCCTGAGGAAGGTCCCGTCCGGGAAGCGGCGCTGGATCTCGACCTGCTCCGCCGACGCCTCGACGGCCGGCCGGGGGTCGCTCTCCTCCGGCTCCGATAGCGCCTCGGCCGCCGAATCGGGTGTGGCCCCGCTTTCGAGTCCGGCGGCCCGGCGCCGCTCGGCCAGGTCGGCGGCGGCGGCCGCCCGCGCCTCCTCGGGCGATGGAGGGGCCAGCGAATCCGGCACGACTCCCTCCTCGACGAACAGGGCGCGGACGATGTACGTGTACCCGTCGTCGTTCTGGTAGACGAAGCTCCCGCGGAAGTTCTCGCGTCCGGGGGGTTCGCCGCGGATCTCCTCGTCGTAGACGTCGTTCACGCGCTCGTTGAGCCGCGGGACGACCGTCTCTCCGAGGGCCAGGACCCCGAGGCTCAACAGGAGCGCGAAGGCGAGGATCGGCGCGACCACCCGGTAGAGGCTGACACCGCTCGCCTTCATCGCGGTCAGCTCCCCGTGCCGGCCGAGCTCGCCCAGAGCGAGAATGGTCGCGACCAGCATGGCCATCGGCATTGTGAGGAGCAGGTTGTACGGCGTCTGGTAGAGGTAGTACTTGCCGATGGCCGGCCACGGCGCGCCCTCGTCTAGATAGAGGTCGATGTGATCCATGAGGTGGACGAGCACGAAGATGGCGGTCAGCGAGATCAGCGACAGGATGAGCATGCGGATGAACTCGCCCATCACGTAGCGGTCCAGGAGCCGCATGCTCAGCCCCCCACGCCGACCCGCTGCCCCCGTCCCTCGAGGCTCGCCTCGAGAGGCGTCGGCTCGTCATGGCGCCGCCACGGGAGCCAGCGGGAGAGTTGCCAACGCCGGCCGCCGGTCTCCTTCGTCGTGGCCCTCAAGAGCACCAGCCCGATCGCCAGGAACACGAAGTTCGCCATCCACATGGAGAGCCAGGCCGGCAGGAGCCGCCGGTCGGCGAGGTCTTCGCCGCCGGTCAGGAAGAGATAGTAGAACACGAAGACGAGCGTGCTCACACCCATGGCGAAGCCGAATCCGCCACGCCTTGAGCGGACTCCGACCGGCGCCCCGATCAGGACGAACACGATGCAGGCAACAGGAATCGCGAACTTCTTGTGGAACTCCACCAGAAACTTGTTGCGCTGCCGCTGCGAGTAGTCGATGGCCTGGCTGAGGCGCTCGACCAGGCTCCGTCGGTATCGCTCCTGCTCGAGGGGTTCGCGCGGCCCGAGGGCGGCCGCCCCTCCACTGTCGGACGCGGCGACCGAAAGAGAGTCGCCGAGCAGGATCGCGAGATGGTCCGCCACGTTCCGCTGAAGCTCCTTTCGGGCGTTGGCGATTCGTTCCTCCTCGTTGCGGACGTTGGCGAGCAGCGTCCCCAGGTCCATCTCCCGGTCGCTTCGCATCGCCGAGACCTCCTGGTTGCGCTCGAGCGTGGAGCCGACGCCGCGCAGCAGGAGCCGCTGGTTCTGGAAGTCCAGGATCTCGTACTCGCCGGGGGTGGAGATGTCGCGCTGGTGGATCCTGCCGTGCCAGAGGGTCAGCACGGCGTCCTCCTGGTTGGTCGTGTAGTCCATGCGGCCGCTGTCGGCGAGGATCGTCCGCTGGTTCTGCAGGTCGGACATGTCGAAGATCCTGAGGCCGTACATCATGTCCGTTTCCCGGTCGAGCTGCTGGGGCTCGATCCAGAACTCCCCCAAACCGGTCGGGTCGTTGAACCGTTTTTCCTCCAGCACGACGGTCGGTTTCGTGCGCTGGATCTCCTGCATGAGCTGGCTGAGACGGTGGTTGCTCTCGGGCAGGATGGTGTCGTTGAACCAGACCGCGAGGGCGGCGACCCCGACCGCGGCGGCGAAGGTCGGCGCGATGACCTGGTGAAGCCCGATCCCGCTGGCCCGCATGGCGGTGATCTCGTTGTCCCCCGCCAGGCGGCCGAAGGCGGCCATCGTCGCGACGAGGACGGCCATCGGTATGGTGACCGCCACGGTGAGCGGGATGGACAGGGCGAAGATCTGGACGATCACCTCCGCCCCCAGCCCCTTTCCCGCCAGGTTCTGGAACTGACGGGCGACCTGGTTCATGAGCATGATGAACGTGAAGACGACGAGCGCGAAGGCGAACGGCCCGGCGTGCTCCCGGAGGGCGTACAGGGAGAGGATTCGGGCGCTCAGGAGCTCCTGGATTCGGTGCATCGAGGGACCTTTTCGCTCGGTTGCCCGAAGGGGGGGTCACCCTATATTCCAAGGCGTGCCCGGATACCTTCCAACTTCCACGCAGAGCGGCGTTTACGCCCGCGGTGGACGGCCCGGACCGAGGCCAAGCTAACATTCGACATCCCACGCGGACACACGCCGGGCCGCGGCTCCTGATACCCTGCGGGAAGCCGTCGGCTCCTCGGCACCCCTCCCGCACCTCGTGGATCGGCGCCCTGGCGGCCCTGGGGCTGGCCGCCCCGGCGGCCCTCGGCCAGCAGGCCGAGCCCCGGGCGCCGGCCCTGGAGTGGCGTGGAAGCCTGGCGTCGGGCCCGATCGAGGGGCTGCCGCCGGACACCCTGCTGATCTTCGATCCCTGGCTGGACGCGGTCGTTCCGGATCGGCCGCCGGCGGTCACCGCGCCGGAGGGCCTGCCGGTCGTGTCGGGCCTCGACATCCTCGCCTGGACGGAGCGCCAGCGGGCCCGCCGGCAGGACCGGATCTGGAGGCAGATCCTGGCCGACCGGCTGGCGGGGCGTGACACCGTGGAGCAGGGGCTCATACCGGAGCTCGAGAACCCGCTCCGGGTGCCCGAGCCCCTTGCCAGGGTGTTCG
>DASRVA010000132.1:0-19584 GCA_035687745.1 Gemmatimonadota bacterium | reverse complement strand
TCGGCCACGAGCGCGTGTACGCGCTCCTCAGAGGCGGAGATGCGCTGCCGATCGGCTGTCGCGAGATCCTGGCGTGCGGGTCGCGCGTTGTCGAGGTCGTCGGCCCGGTGCTGGAGGACGAGGCCTCGGCCGTCCTCGGCTCGTCCTCGGGATCTTAAATGGCGAATTGCCGTCCTTCAGAAACGGGCCTCCGCCGTCGCGGAGATCGAAACCGCTCATGGTCGAAGCGAGAAGGTCGAGCCCCCCGTCTTCCCGCCCACCTCCGCGGCCGCGAAGGAGCGTAGCCCGAGAGCGACGGCGATCGCGGCCCAGCTGACCAGCGAGACGGCCGCCAGCCCGATCACGCCCGTCCGACCCACCGCGTCGAGCAGCGACTCCCCGACGGGGCCCAGCGCGGTCGTGCCCGGATCGACAATCAGGATCCCCGCCATCCGATAGGCCTCCACGGGATTGACGATGGACCAGGCCTGAAGGAGCCAGGCGGGGAGCCCCCACTGCACGAATGCGCTCATGACCCCCAGGCTCCCCAGTCCGGTCAGCGCGATCCACAGGGTCAGCCCGAGACTCGTGGCTCGCGTCCCCGAGGCCGTGCGCGACGAGAGGCCCAGGCCCAGCGAGACGAACACGATCGCCAGGAGCAGCGTGCACGCGAGGAGCCCGCTCACCGGAGCCACAGGAACGCCACGCCAGGCGGCGACCACCCCCATGAGCCCGAATCCGGCCAGCACCGAGAGCGCGGTCGCGCCGCACACGCCCGCCCACTTGCCGAAATAGACCTCAGCCCGCGTCACCGGCTGGGCGAGCAGGTAGTCCAGAGTGCCTTCCTCGCGCTCCGCGGCGATCGCGACGACCGCTGGGATGAGCGCCATGAGCGGCACGAAGATCATGGCGAGCTGCATGAGGCCGGCCAGCGTCCGGGCGTGACCCCTCGCTCCGAGGAGCATCGCGTCCGATTCGCCGAAGAGCATCAACAGGAGGCCCGCGATCGCGAACACCCCTGTGTTCACCAGGAACCAGTAGCGCCGGACGGCGTCCCGCAGCTCGCGGCGGACCAGCGACCTAGCTCTCATGGTCCCGGCTCCCGATGATCCCGGGCGAGCCTTCCCATGACGTCCTCCAAGGCCGGTGCCAGCCGACGGAAGTCGCGAATGGCGATGGCACGCTGTCTCAGATGAAGAAGCACGTCGAGGTGGTCGGCCTCGGGGACGGTCACGTACATCCCCCTTCCGTTGGTGCGGACATCGCGCACCGCCGGATGCTCGCGCAGAATCGCCGCGGCGGCGGCAGCGTTACCGGCGGCCTTGACCCATAGCCCGCCCTCGGCTCCGGTGGCCGACCAGAGCGCCGGGAGAGAGCCGTCGAACGCGATCCTTCCGGCGGCGAGGACCAGGATGCGGTCGGCCAGGGGCTCGATCTCCTCGAGGCGGTGGGACGCCAGGAGCAACGTCGTCTCCCGGCTCACCGCCGTCAGGTGCCGGAGGAGCTCACGCCGGCTGGCGGGGTCGAGGCTGGCCGTCGGCTCGTCGAGAAGGATGACGGGCGCACGTGCGGCCAGGGCGAGTGCAAGGTAGGCCTTCTGGAGCATCCCCCCCGACAGGGCCCGAAGGGGCTTATCTCTTGTTTCCGTGTACGACAGGGCGAGCTCGTCGAGGCGCTCCTCGACGTCCGTGAGCGATATCCTGCGGAGTCCCGCGAAGAGTTCGAGGAACCCCGACAGGGTCAGGTCGAAGACCGGCGGCACCTGCGGAACGTAGGCGACCTTCGCCCGCACCTCCTGTCCCGAGGGACCAGCATGGAACCCGTCCACCACGAGCCGGCCCTCGAAGCCGACGAGGCCCAGGAGGCAGCGGAACAGCGTCGTCTTCCCCGCTCCATTCGACCCCAGAAGCGCTACGCGTTCGCCGCGGGTGATCTCGAAGTCGACCCGATCGAGGATCGTCCGGTCACCGTAGCGCTTGGTCAACTTCTCCGCGCGCAGCATGGCCGTCACCGCCTCGGACTCCGGGTGGACCGCCACGCCATGCCGATCGAGCCTGAGACGACCATCACCCACAGTGTCGCTGGCCAGATCCCCTTTCCCGGGCGAGCCCGCCCGTCGATGACGTGACCACGGTCATGCCACGCTCGGGCCGCCGTGGCCGCCAGGCGCGGCGCTGGGTCGATCACCACCGGCTCGGGCTGGAGAAGGGGCAGAAAGCGTCCCAGCACGTTCAGGAGGGCGAGGGCCGGACTGCCGGAGAAGAGCGTCAACGCGGGATGACGGCCGAGAAGCTCGTCTCCCAGCCGGACGTGCTCGAACGGCGAATCGCCGATCCCGTCGCCGTTCTCGTCGAACCCGGCATATTCGCTCCAGTAGTTCCCTCGCCAGTCGTTCTGCCCGGCCTGGCCGCTTCGGCTCCCTCCCGCGACCACAGCGGGCCGCCGGTTGCCGACGAACGAATTGCCGCGCAGGCGATTGCCACGCACAGAAGGGAGAAGTCGGACCGCCACCTCGTTTGCCATGAAGGCGTTGTCCAAGAAGTCGTTCGGGATCGCCTCGCTGCGCGGGGAGTTGTCGAGATGGACGCCGATCGCGTTTCCCACGAAAGCGTTCCCGACCGCGCGCACGTCTTCGGTGTCCTTGAGGCCGAGCCCCATTCCGCTCGCTCCGTCGGCTTCCGCGAAGACGTTCCCCTGGAGCAGGAGACCTTCCGAGTACATGAGAAACGCCCCGACATCGTTTCGTTCGATCAGATTGTCGAGAAACCGTCCTCGATGGCTGTACATGGTATGGAGCCCGTACCGGCCATCGGCGATGGTGTTCGCCTGGACGAGGAGGCGGTTCGAGAAGTAGACGACGACGTCGCGCGTTCCTTCGACCGTGTTTCCGACGATGCGCGTGCCGTCACTGTACCAGAGCCGGATCCCGTCGCCCCGCCGCTCGATGGGGAGCGGCTTCCCCCGGATCTGGTTGCCGCGGACGAGCGACCCCGGGGCCCGCTTCAGGTGGATCCCGTAGAGGACGTCCTCGATGCGGTTGTCCTCGATTCGGGCCGGGGCGTCCTCGACGACGATCCCCGCCTCCTCACGTTCCGGACGGGTGCCCGAGTTCCTGAGGACGAACCCCCGGATCGTGAGCGGGGCCCGCGCGTCCACGACGTGCCCCTCGCCACCACCGTCCAGGACGGGTCGGCCCTCGCCGATCAGGATCACCGGGCGCCGGATGACGAGTCGTTCCCGGTAGACGCCGGCAGCGACGCGTACCGTATCGCCGGCCGCGGCCCGCTCGAGCGCCGAGGCCACGGTGGTCAACGGACCGTCCGGGCTGACCCGCCAGAGGCTCTGGGCGGCCGCCGGGGGGAGGGGCGCGATCGCGAACGCCGCGAGGACTGCCGAGAGGAGACGCGCGCCGCTCACGCCGAAGGGAGACGGCGGCGACGCCAGAGCTCGTAGGCGAGGAGGATCGGCCCCAGCGTCCCGGCCGCGATCATGAGCACGCCGCCCAGCGCCGGGTAGCTGTCCACGGTGAACTGACCGATCTCGGTCGTCCCGAAGAACTTCGGGGTGAAGGGATCGATCGTGAGCGGGGCCCCCTGGGCCAGCCCCTGCCCGAACCGGGTCAGCCACGTCTGGAAGTCGAACATCATCACCGCGCCGAACAGGGCGAAGTCGATGTACCCGATCGCCGCGATCGGCATCCGGGCGACCAGCGTGGCCAGGACGGCGAAGGCGATGAAGCGCAGGATGAAGAACGGGATGAAGACGAACTCCCGGAACTCGTCCGGGCGGATCTCGGCCATCCCGATGTAGTGGTTCAGGATGTTGATCTCGTCGAGGTCGCCTCTCAGCTCCTGGGCGTAGATCATCAGGTCGAGGCCCCCGGGATACTGGGGGGCGTTCAGCGTGATCTTCCAGACGGGGAGGAAGAGGCTCGGGACGAGCGCCAGCGCCACCAGGATCAACGCGATCCGGGTGACACGGGAGATCTCGCCTTGGAAGAACTCCGTGAGCCCCTTCCCGGTCTCCCTCGTTGGACTCGACAGGGACATCTCAGACCAGTCCGGCGACCTCCGCCCTGATGAGGGCGGCGGCCACGCCGAGGGTCTTCTCCAGGTGGATGAGGATGTCGTCGAGAGAGACGACCCCGACGAGCTCGTTCCCCTCGTCGAGCACGGGAATGCGACGCACGCCGTGGATCTCCATCTTCTTGAGCGCCTGCTCGACGTCCATCCGGCGCTCGATGCAGAGCGGCATGATCGTCATGATCTCGTCGACTGGCGTCGTCTCGGCCGGCAGCTCCTCGGCCACCAGGCGGATCGCGATGTCGCGATCGGTGACGATCCCCACGACGTCCCCGGCTTCGCCTAGCACCACTACCGAGCCGACGTCGCCTTCCTTCATCTGCAGCGCGGCCTCCGCCACCGAATCTTCACGGCCGACGGTCACCGGCGAGCGCGTGATAAGGTCCTCCACGATCATCGGTCCTCTCCTTTCGATGGGCGGACCTTTCGGCCACCCTTCCGCTTGCCGGCGCTGGAGCTGGCTCCGCGCCGGCCCGTGTGAGCCTGGCTCGTCCAAGGGCCACGGGCCGACCGGCCCCTGGCCCGGGTCTGCGGACGCCCTGGCCGGGAATTCTTCGCACGGGCCGCTTTGGGACGACGGGCGGTGCCGTCCGGCGTCCACCCACGGCCCGGACCGGGCAGCACGAGAACCGGCCGGTCGGCGTACCGGATGATCTTCTCGGCGGCGCTCCCGAGGAGCGCCCGGGAAAGCCCCCGGCGTCCGTGGGTCGAGATCACGATGAGGTCCGAATTCCGCTTCTGGCCGTGGTCGAGGATCCCCGACGTGAGGTCGGATGCGACCTCGACCTCCAGCCGCGCCCGGCCCAGCGCCTTCGGACCCAGATGATCCCGCAGCTCCTCCTCGGTCGCCGTCTCGTCTGGGATCAGTATCCCCACCATGGGATCGAAGGCGGACGTAGGGACGATCACGTGGATCGCGGTGACGTCGGTGGTCGCGGGGAAGGACTCCAGCGCAACCCGGAGGGCCTGCCGGGACCCGGGGTCGAAGGTGACCGGGACCATGACGCGACGGACGGTCGCGAGGGGAGCGTCCCTGGTGACCAGCACGGGAAGCGGCGAGCGCCGGATCACGTTCTCGGCCGTCGAGCCCAGGAGGAGCCGCCCGAACAACGAGCGCCCGGAGTTCCCGAGGCAGATCGCCTCGACGCCCTGCTCGTGGGCCACCTCAAGGATCTCGGCCCACGGCTTGCCGATCCGCAGCACGCCCTTGACCCGCGCCCCACGCTTGCGGGACCCGGCGACGATCTTGTCCAGTGCCAAGCGCGCTTCGCGCTCCGCAACGGTCTCGATCTCCTCGATCCCGAGCGTGGACCGGCGCATCGAGTAGCCCGGAGAGATCGGCTCGACGACGTGCGCCACGATCAGGGTTCCGCCCGCTTCCCGGACCAGCCTCTCCGCCGAGCGGAGAGCCCCTTCGCCAGAAGGCGAGAAGTCGGTCGCGACCAGGATCTTCTTCCACCGCAGCATCAGGTTCGTCTCCTACGGCCGGACGATCAGGTAGCCGGCCATCTCGAGGTGCAGGGCCGAGCAGAACTCCGTGCAATAGAAGGGATAGACGCCCTCCTTGGGGGCCCGGAACCGGACCGTCGTGGACTCCCCTGGTTCCAGGCTTACGTTGATGTTGTGCTTGTTCACCGCGAAGCCGTGGGTCGCGTCACGCGCCTTTTCGATGTTCGTGATGTGCAGGACCACCATGTCTCCCTCGTCGACCACGACATGCTCGGGCGTGAAATGGCTCCGGAGGGCGGTCATGTAGACGTGGACCTCGTCACCCCGGCGTTCGATCCGCTCCCGGCCGATGATGGCGACGTCGTCACCCTTCTCCATCGCCACCGGGTCGAAGCCGGTCTCGGGGTACGTGGTCCACACCTTCAGCTTGTCGGCCTTGATGATCTGGGCATAGTGCGGCTCCCCGATTCCGATCGGCGAGTCGTAAAGCAGCTGCATCTGCGGACCGGAAACGTCGATCAGCTGGAAGTTCTGCGGATGGAGCGGCCCCACCGGCTGAAACCGGTCGATCGACCACTTGTTGAGGGACACCACGTACTTGCCATCCGGGTCGCGGGTGTCTCCTTCCGCGGCCGCGAGATGCCCGACGTTGTAGTGGACGGGGAGCTTCTCGATCAGCTCCATCGTCTCGTAGTTCCACTTAGCGACCGCCGACTCGAGGAACAGGCTCGTGAAGGCGGTGCCGTTCGGGGCGAACTGGGTGTGGAGCGGTCCCAGGCCGAGCTCCAGCCGGCTCTCCACCGTCGCGTCAAAATCCAGGATCGGGATCCCGTATCCGTCGGTGCCGGAGAAGGTGCGATTCGTAATCGCATCCCGGATCTTGGCCCACGAGTAGACGGTGACGTGGGGGTCGAGCTTCCCGCTCACGACCAGCCGTGAGCCGTCCGGCGTGACATCGATGCCGTGCGGGCTCTTCGGCTCGGGGACGAAATAGAGCAGGCCTTCCGCGACCGCCGTCTCGATCGGGATGACCGTGCGACCCTGGATCGTGACGGTCTTCCCGGGTTGCTCGGCGACCTCGGCCGCCTTCTCCCAGTGGACCAGGGTCAGGTAGTCCATGTCGTTGGCCGAGGCGCCGGCTTCGAACGGGGGGTTCCCCGATTCGACGCCGCCGGTCGCCATCTCGGTGTTGAAGGTGTTCAGGAACGCCCAGCCAGCGGACGGGCCCTTGCCGGCGTCGGCGAGATCCTGCCAGTAGGGGGGCAGCTCGAGGGTGAACGAGTCGTCGACATCGATCCGGCCCTCTTCACGATCGAACTCGAAAAAGGTGACCGCCCCCCGGTACTTCTGCTCGTACTCGTCCATGCTAGCGTGGCGCCCATCGAGAGGGACGGCATACTGCGAGCCCTCGATCACGTATTCGGTGTTGGGGGTGACGAACGCGCCGCCGTGATTCGATCCCATGAGAGGATCGGTAACGATCTGCACGGTCTCCATCGTGCGGAGGTCGATCACCGCGATTCGCGGGTTCGCCTTGTCGTTGACGAAGAGGTACTGGCCGTCGTAGTCGCCGTCCGTCTCCGAGAGCGCCGGGTGGTGGACATCCCCCCATGTGATCGGCCTGCTGTCCATGTTACCGGAGGCGAGCAGCTCCGCCGTCTCCTCCGAGCCCGTGCCATACCCCTGCCAGGGCTCCGGCGCGAACACGCCGATCACCTTGAGGAGGCGCATGGAGGGCACGCCGACGACCAGCACCTGACCGGAGTGGCCCCCCGAGGCGAACAGCATGTACTCGTCCAGCTTCCCGGTCGGGACGTACGTCTTGGCCGCGGCCAGCACGTCCGACTCGCTGAGCTGGCGCTCCCTGGCCACGTCGCCCAGACTGGCCGCATCGACCGTCCCACCGCCCTTGCAGGCCGTCGCCAGGGCCAGGACGCCGGCGCCCAGGAGCAGCCCGAGGTTACGCGCTCTCATCGCTCTTCTCCTCAACGAAGATTTGACCGACTCGATATCGATTCGATCCATGGTCTGACCTATCGTAGAGCCCGGGGGTCATAGTGTCTGTCGGGCGGTGTCCACGCGATCCGGCGGGGGATTGCGAGGGCCTTTGTAGGGAGATACCCGACAAGGCTCAAACCCGAAGAGTGCCCTGCCCGCCAGACGTGGCCGGCCGTACGCCGATGTTCGAAGTTCGGGGCGGGGCCGGAGCCGTAGCCGGCGTTCCCCCGTCGAGCGCATGGTCGGCGGCTACCTGACTCGAAGGAGATCGGATGTTTCGGAGGATCCTGGTTCCCGTCGGGCTGGCTGAAAAGGACGCCCGGGCCATCGAGGTGGTCCGCGATCTGGCGTCGGAGTCCGGCGGGTCCGTCACCCTCCTGCACGTCATCGAGCCGGTCGATCTTCCCTTCGAGGAGATGAAGGAGTTCTACGGCCGGCTGGAGGAGAAGTCCCTGCGCGTCCTGGAGGAGCGGGTCGCCCCCCTCCGCGAAGCGGATATCCGGCATTCGGCACAGGTCAAGTACGGGGACCGGGCCTCGACCATCGTGTCGCATGCCGAGAGAAACGGCAACGACGTGATCGTCATGACGTCCCACCGGGTCGATCCCGCCAACCCCGGTCTGGGCTGGACGACCTTGAGCTACAAGGTCGCCATCCTCGCCCAGTGCCCCGTTCTGCTGGTCAAGTAGGCTGGCCAGATGAGCGCCGCGGAGGCCTGGGTCCACGAGGGGAACGCCGCGCTCCTAACCGACCTGTATCAGCTCACGATGCTCCAGGCGTACTGGCGGGAGGGGATGGAGGAGGAGGCGACGTTCAGCCTGTTCGCCCGGCGGCTGCCAAGAACACGCAACTATCTCCTGGCATGTGGACTCGACGACGTCCTGCGCTACCTGGAGACGATTCGCTTCACTGGAGGCGCGCTCGACTACCTGACGACCTTCGGTCAGTTCTCCGGTGACTTTCTCGAGTGGCTCGAGCACTTCCGGTTCGCGGGTCATGTCCACGCCGTGCCCGAGGGAACGCCCGTCTTCGCCAACGAGCCGATCCTCGAGATCTCTGCGCCCATTCCCCAGGCCCAGCTCGTGGAGACCTTCGTCATGAACCAGATCCACCTGCAGACGGTTCTGGCGTCCAAGGCGGCCCGGGTCGTCGAGGCGGCACGCGGGCGAGCCGTGGTCGACTTCGGCCTTCGGCGGATGCACGGAACGGACGCCGGGATGAAGGCCGCGCGGGCGTTCCACGTGGCAGGCGTGGCGGCCACGAGCAACGTCCTGGCGGGCTTGGTCTACGGGCTCCGGGTCGCGGGCACGATGGCCCACAGCTACGTCCAGGCCCACGACGAGGAGATGGAGGCCTTTCGCGCCTTTGCGACCTTGTATCCGCAGACGACCCTTCTGGTCGACACGTACGACACCCGCGAGGCCATTCGGAAAGTGGTCCGCCTGGCGGAGGAGCTGGACGAGTCGTTCACAGTCCATGCGATTCGGCTCGACTCGGGCGACCTGATCGAGCTCGCCTTCGAGGCACGAGGGATGCTGGACGGGGCGGGGCTCCAGGGCGTCGAGATCTTCGCCAGCGGAGGGCTCGACGAGCACGAGGTGGATCGCATCGTGAGGGCGGGGGCGCCGATCACCGGCTTCGGCGTAGGCACCGGGATGGGGGTCTCGGCCGACGCCCCCTCTTTCGACATCGCCTACAAGCTCACCTCGTACGCGGGCCGCGGCCGGTTGAAGCTCTCGCCGGGGAAGCCGATCCTCCCCGGGCGAAAGCAGGTCTTTCGCGTGGAAGAGGGCGGCCAGGCGGTTGGCGACGTGATCGGGCGGGCGGAGGAGACCCTGCGCGGGCGGCCGCTCCTGGTCCCGGTCATGCGGGAGGGAGAGCGCCTTCCGGCGGGGCGAGCCGACCTGGACCGGGCGCGGGCGCGGGCGCGGGAGGAGATCGAGCGGCTCCCCGCGCGGGTGCGGGCCCTGGAGACGGCCGATCCGCCCTACCCTGTCGAGCTCAGCCACGGGCTCGAGAGCTACGCGCGTGAGACGGCCGGCGTGGCCATGGAGGGAACTCGATGAGCTCAAGGTCGGCCCTCCTCGTGGTCGACATCCAGCCGGACTTCCTCCCCGGTGGCGCGCTTCCGGTGGCGCGGGGGGACGAGATCCTCGAGCCGATCGCCGACCTCATGCGGTCGGGCCGGTTTCGGCTCCAGGTCGCGACCCAGGACTGGCATCCGCCGGACCACGTCTCGTTCGCCAGCCGCCACGCGGGGAAGACGCCCTACGACCGCATCGAGCTCTACGGCCACGAGCAGATCCTGTGGCCGGACCACTGCATCCAGGGGACGCCCGGCGCCGAGCTGCGTGGCGGCTTGCCCTGGGAGCGAGTGGACGCCGTCGTTCGCAAGGCCACGGACCCCGCGGTCGACTCATACAGCGCCTTCCGCAACAACTGGAATCCTGCCGGTGAGCGGCCGCCGACGGGCCTGACCGGCTACCTGCGAGATCGCGGAGTCGAGGGCGTGTACATCTGCGGGCTCGCGCGCGATTTCTGCGTGCTCTGGTCGGCGGAGGACGGCGCCGAAGCCGGTTTCCGCGTCCACGTCCTGTGGGACCTGACGCGAGCGATCTACGCTGAGGAGGACCGGAGGAACGAGCGGAAGCTGCGCGAGCTGGGGGTCGAGATCGTCCGGTCGCGCGATCTCGCGGACTGAGAAGGGTGGAGCGGCCCGGGTTCTACGGAGAGCCGCCTGTGCAGTCGCGCAAGCTCTTCGAAGAGCTCGACGCGCGTCAGCCTTCTTTCGGCCGGCGCTGTCGGTTCGATCGCGTCCCTCATCATGGCTCGATCGTATCTCAACGGCCGCGGGATCTCTGCCGGGAGATTCCTGACGCTGCGTGTCGGGATTCTCCCGCTCTCGTCCACACCCGAACGGGAATCTCCGCCTGCAGCCGTGTGCCACAGGACGGGGCGCTCGTGACGTGCAGCCTGCCCCCCACGCCTGCGATCCTCTCCTCCATCCGGAGCAGGCCCACCCCACCCGGGACCTCCTCCCGAGGCTCGAATCCTCGACCATCATCGACAATCTCGGCGACAACCCGGTGCCCTGCGCACCGGACGTTCACCGAAGCCGTACGCGCCCTCGCATGTCGTCCGACGTTCTCCAGCGCCTCTCGGACGAGCAGGAGGAGCGAGATCCGGGCCTGCCGCGACAGAGCCGAGTCGATGCTCTCCGCGGCCACGGATACGTCCAGACCATGCGCCCGGGCGATCTGCCGCGCCTGCCATTCCAACGCTCCGCCGAGTCCGAGGTCGTCCAGAAGTCTCTCGACCTGATCTCCCGAGTGTCGTCCGACGATGTCGAGCGCCGTAGCGATCTCCCCTCGCGCCTCGTCGACCACGTCGGCCAGCCACGATCGCCGCCTCCCCGGCTCCGCGACCTGCAGCCGCACAAGGAGGGCCGCGAGACGTTGGCCCGGCCCCTCCCGCAACTCCACCGCAATCCTCCGACTTCTAGCTTCCTCGGAGCGCAGGCTCCGTCGCGCGAGCTCGCGGAGCCGCTCCCGGTACGCCGCCTGTCGGTCGAGGGCTTGATTGAGGGCACGTACGAGCCGGGCGATATCCCGATCGGCGAGCCGTGAGGGCGATGCTCTCGCCTCCAGGTCGCCTCGCTCGATGCGGGCCGCGACGTCCTCCAGATTGCGCAACGGCGCGAGCGCGAACCGGATGATCCCGGCGGTCACGAGAGCGGCGATCACGACCCACGCCAGCCCGACCGCGAGCGCCGCCCCAAGGGAGTCTCCCTGGAAGGCGGTTCGGTGGATGAACTCGGCGCCGGTCAATCCAAGACCGAAGGCCAACCCCGAGCAGACGGCGCTGGCGACGACGATCTTGAGATGGAGGGGTACCCGCAGAAGGACGTCGGTCGCCCGGTGAAGTATCCCGACGGGGTTCAAAGGATGCCCACAGCCACCGCGCGGACGATATCCATCGCGCTGGCGATCCCGATCAATTCGTCCCTCTCCAGCACGAGGACGCGGTGGATCCCCTGGCGGACCATGTAGCTCGCGACCGATCTGAGATCCTCGTTGGGAGGCAGCCCGTAGATCACCGGTGTCATCACCTCCGACACCGAGTGCTCCAGCAGTCGATCCCACTCGGGGTCCTCAACCCTGTGCATCCGCTCGAGGACGTCCACGGAGGCGTCCCAGTCTCCCCCGTAGTACCCGGCAGATTCCTCGGCACTGTTTTCCGAGATCCGCTCGAGGCCCTCCCAGTCGGTCGGCCCCTCGGGCGGCTGCTCGAACTCGAAGTCGAGCAGGTCGGTGGCCGACACCACCCCGACCACTCGCCCGCCGCTCACCACCGGCACGCCACTCACCCGCTCGTCGCGCAGCACACCGACCAGCTCGCGCAGGCTGGTCTGGGGCCCCACGGTCACCACATTCGACGTCATGACCTCCATCAGCTTCGGCATCCTCACCTCACGCGTTGGTCATTCTCGTCCGTCTCCTTCGGGCCGCTCCGCGATCGGCTTCGGAGGGGTCGGGTGCAGGCCCGCACGACCAGCCTACCTCCCGAGCGTAGGGCGCGTCTGTCGGGAGGGCACGGATGCGCTTTGTAGGGCTTTCCCGGCGCCCCAGCCCTTCGGCATCCAGCCCCCACGGTCGAGGAGGAGGGTCGCCTGCGGACGCCGGCCGCGTCGCGATCTAGCTTGGCGCCCGTGGAGGCAGCCCGGGGGTTCAAGGAGGTCGCATGAGCGCGAAATGGCGTTCCACGGAGCTCGAGCTCGAGCATCGGCCGGAGACGATCCGGTCGCGGCTGGAGCAGCAGCGTCGACACAGCTACCTGGGGGACGCCGTCCTGGGCGCGATCGACGGCACGGTGACGACCTTCGCCGTGGTTGCCGGGGCCATGGGCGCCGGGTTTTCCTCGGTCGTCGTGATCATTCTGGGCTTCGCCAACCTCCTTGCGGACGGCTTCAGCATGGCGGTCAGCAACTACCTGGGCACGAAGAGCCAACTGCAGCGGGTCGCTCAAACCCGTCGGTGGGAGGAGCGTCACATCCAGGAGATCCCGGCCGGTGAGCGCGAGGAGATCGCCCAGATCTTCGCCCGCAAGGGGTTCGCGGGCGATGTCCTGGATCGGATCGTCGAGACGATCACGGCGGATCGGGGGCTGTGGCTGGACACCATGCTCACCGAAGAGCACGGCCTGCAGCTGGACGGGCCGAGCCCTGTTCGGGCCGGGTTGGCCACGTTCCTGTCCTTTCTCCTGGTCGGGTTGATCCCGCTCGTCCCGTTCCTGCTTCCGGGCCTGGATCCGGATCAGCGATTCGTCGCGAGCTGCGCCGCTACAGGGCTGGCCTTCCTGGCGATCGGGATAGCCAAGGGGGCGGTGCTCGAGCACGGTCTCGTGCGCTCGGGCATGGAGACGCTCGTCACGGGCGGCATTGCCGCCACGCTGGCCTATCTGATGGGGAGCTGGCTACGGCAGGCGTTCGGGGCCTAGGAAGCGCTCCGGTCTAGAACCGCTCGCCCCTGGCCTCGCGCAGGTGGCTCCCCACCGGCCGGATGCGCGGCCACATCGTCCAGAAATAGACACCGAAGCCGAGCACCTGTCCCAGACCTGCCAGGGTGACCAACCAGCGGAGCCAGCCCGCGTCGATCTCCGAGCGCGCGATCTCGCCCACGACGCGCACCAGGGTGGCGAGGGTGAGGACCCAGTAGGATGTGGAGATTCTTTCCGGGCGATAGCGCCGGTCATCCGCGGGAGGCTTCGGGAAGAGCCACAGCGCGACGCCCAGGATCAGGAACATGACGAATCCGAGCTGCACGGCGTGGGCGTGGGCCGAGACCAGGTAGGGCCCAGGCCACGTTCCCAGCAGCTCGCGCTGGATGATCATCCAAGCTCCGATGAGGAGTCCCACAACAAGGAACCCGATCCCGGTCTTGATGAAGCGTCGGACGTTGGTGTGCACGATCACCCTCCGGCTGGAATCGAGCAGAGGATTCCCCACACGCGGACACAGGGACCTCCGGACAGACGATCCTCCATCCTCGGATATAGGTTGGAAGCCGCGCTCCATCGCAGAACCTTGTTCAGAGATCGCGCCAAAACCAGGGAGGGAAATCCGGCATGAACGCCGCCCACATCCATCTCATGCTGAACCATGTTCCCCTGTTCGGGACCATGGCCGTCACGATTCTCCTTGTCGTCGCCCTCGTCCTGCGACAGCAGGGCGTGGCCCGCGCCGGGCTGGTGGTGGCCCTGCTGACCGCGCTCGTCGCGGTCGTCGTGTATCTGACCGGCGAACCGGCCGAGGAACTGGTCGAGAACCTGCCAGGTGTCTCCGAGACGGTGATGGAGTCCCACGAAGAGATCGCGCTCGTCGCGACGATCACCCTGGGGGCCTTCGCGCTCGTGGCGCTGTACGGCTTGTTGGCGTTCCGGCACGGCGCGTCGATGCGTTTCACGAAGGTCTTGTTGTTCCTGTCGCTCCTGCCGCTCGCGTCGATGGCCTACACGGCCTACCTGGGCGGGCAGATCCGCCACTCCGAGATCCGTCCTTCCACCGCGGGAGCGGGTGACGCGGGCCAGGTCGAGGCGGGTCATCAGGAGCCCTGACCCGTTTTTCCACCGCCGGCGCCCACCAGGGCAGCGGGCGGTGGAACGGGGCCTCAGTGCCCGACGCCGGCGGCCAGATCCGGCTGTCCGACCTGGATGAGCCCGACGGCCCCCTTCTCGGCGTCCGCGAAGGCGTGGGTCACGAACGCGTACACGCCTTCGCCGCTCGCCCCTGCCTCGAAGATGGTCTCGAAGACCGCGCCGCCCCCGGCGGGGACCGTCCATGTCTGGATGTGCTCGAGCGCGTTCTCCGGATTGCCGTCGGGGATCACCCGGTCGAAGATCGCACCCACGACGTGGAAATCGCTCCGCAGGCTGGGCCCCGCGTTGGCGACGAAGAACCGCACACGGTCGCCTACCGCGACCTCGAGCGGGGTCTTCTTGTACTGGAAGGCGCGGCCGTTGAAGACCACCTGCGTGGGCTGCGTGGCGAGCGCCGCCTCCCAGTTGGGCTGTGCCGCATCGCCCTCCCCTTCGCGAGCGTAGAACTCGCTCTGGACGATCACGAACTCCTTGTCCGCCTCCGTACCCCATCCTCCTTCAGGGTCCACGATGATCGTCATGTACATCCCCTGCATGAGGTGCATGAGGACGGGTGGCGTCCCGCAGTGGATCAGGTACACGCCGGGGTCCCGCGCCTCGAACTCGAACTCGAGCTTGCTCCCCGGCGGGATCGTCCGGAAGGCCTCGTTCATGGGGATCCGCGCCGAATGAAGATCGATCGAGTGCCCCATGGGTGACTCGTTGACCAGGACGATCCGGACTTGATCGCCCTCGCGGACCCGCACCGCCGGACCCGGGACCGTTCCGCCGAACGTCCAGCCCTCGTACGGCTGGCCATCGGCGATCTCGATCGTGTCGTGGGTGATGGGGATCCGGAACTCCTTGACCCGGGCGTGGGAGGCCGGGGCGATCCGGGCGTCGAAGGCAGGCTCGGTCGTCGTCCGCAGGTCGGCGAAGTCCACACGCTCGATCTCCCCGACGCTTTCCGGCCGGAGCGTGAAGGCACCCAGCGCCAGGAGGGCGGCCAGGACGGCGGCGATGCTCTTGAGCGTATTCATCGTATCCTCTCGGTTCGTCGTTGACTTGTGAAACTTTTCACAAGCACAGCCAGGATACGCCGTGCCCCGAGGGGTGTCTGTCCGGTGATGGCCATGAGACGTCGTAGGGAAATCCCCGACAGGGGCGGGCGGCGCAGGCCGGATGCGCGGACCCGCGTGATCAGATCCGCCCGAGGAGCCCGACCTTGAGGGCGAAACGGACCAGCTCGGAGCGGTGCGATAGCCCGAGCTTGTCCATGATCCGCGAGCGGTAGGTGTCCACCGTCTTCGGGGAGATGTAGAGCTTCTCGCCGATCTCCTTGGAACTGTAGCCTTCGGCCGTGAGCGCCAGCACCTCCTGCTCGCGTGAGCTCAGCTTGTGGAGGGCCGTGGTGTCCGGATCCGCCTGCTCGCGATACTCCTTGAGGAGCAGCCGGGTCGCCTGGGGCGGAAGGTGGACCTCGCCCCGGGCCACCGTGGCGATGGCACCGATCAGCTCGGTGTCGGCGGTCGTCTTGTTCAGGTAGCCGCTCGCCCCGGCCTCGAGCACGGGGATCAGGTACTCTTCCTCGGCGTGCATCGTCAGGACGAGCACCCTCGTGTCGAGCCCGAGGGCGGCGATGCGGCGGGTCGCCTCGAGGCCACCCGAGCCGGGCATGGACAGATCCATGACCACGACGTCCGGCTTGAGCCGCTGGGTCAGATCGACGGCCTCGTCCCCCGTCCCCGCTTCGCCGACCACGCGGATCCCGGCCGCCGGATCCCCCTCGAGAAGCGCCCGTATCCCCGCCCTGAGGACGGTGTGGTCGTCGGCGAGCAGCACGTCGATGGGCATGTTCCGAGCCTACTCCTCTCTTGCGCCGGGCGTGCGTGGAATCTCCACCGTCACCCGCGTCCCCCGCCCTCTCTCGCTCTCGATGCCGACCCGTCCTCCGAGGTACCGCGCGCGCTCGGCCATCCCGACGAGCCCCAGGCCGCGCCCGCCGGGATCGGCCCCCCCGCGCGGCTCGAAGCCCCGACCGTCGTCCTCGACGAGAACGAGCATTCGCTCGTCGCTTCGCTCGAGGACGACGCGCGCCCTGGTCGCCCCCGCGTGCCGGACCACGTTCGTCAATGCCTCCTGGACGATCCGGTAGACTGCCAGCTCGGCCTCTCGACCCAGACGGGGCACCTCTCCATCGGACACGGCCTCGACCTCGATCGGCAGGCCATGGGCCTCGCGGATCGCGCGGGCGAGCGACCGGATCGCCGCCTCGAGCCCCATCTCCTCCAGCCAGGGGGGTCGCAGCCCGTGGGCGATCCTGCGCACGGCGTCGGCCGCCTCGAGGATCTCCTGGTGCACCTCGTCGAGGAGCAGCTCGCGCCTCGTCCCGTCCGCGGCGTCCCGCGCCACCCTGAGCCGGACGAGGAGCGCGGCCAGCCGCTGCGCCGTGTCGTCGTGGAGGTCACGGGCGATCCTGAGCCGCTCGTCCTCCGCCGCCTGAAGGGCTCCCGCCCCGAACGCGCGCAGCCGCACCCGCTCTGTCATGTCCCGCACGATGGCGAGGACGAAACGGCCGCTCCCGGTCTCCATCGGGCTCAGGCTGATCTCCACGGGGACCTCGGTTTCGTCCTTGCGGCGGCCCCTGAGCTCGAGACCGACCCCCATCGGACGGGTGCGCGGGACTCGCTGGTACGCCTCCCGTTCCCGGCGGTGGACCTCGCGCGACTTCTCGGGCACGAGCGTCTCGATCCCTCGACCGAGGAGCTCGTGCCGCGCGTATCCGAAGAGTCGTTCCGCCGACGGGTTCAGGTCGCGGATCCGCCCGTCCACGTCGACGATGACGATGCCGTCGGGCGCCGCCTCGAAGACCGCCCGGTACTCGGCCGCGCCGAAGAGCTCGCCCGCCGACGCGTCGACGTTCCCGGCCGGAGGGGACGCGGTCGACGGGCCCTGCGACATTATCGGGCCTGCCGCCGCTGCCAGGCCCGCCATCCGAGCCAGGCCGCCAGCAGGACCGCCAGCACCATCAGCGGACCAGTCAGGAGCATGAGCATCGTCCGCTTCTGGGTCGCTTCGGCGTCCCTCAATTGCTGCGCCTCGTCGCGCAGCCGGGCCAGGTGCCCCAGCACGTCGGCGTAGCCGTACCACCACGCGTAGTCGGGGCTCATGTGGAAGGCGCCCTTGTACGACTTGAGGTTGGAGAAGAAGAACATGTCGAAGTACTCGCGTTCGACGGTCGTGACGTCGTAGTAGAGGCCGGCCGGCCAGTGCATCGCGACCTCCGGCGGCAGGTCTACGGCCGAGAACTCGGGACCGGGCAGGAGCCCGGCCGCGCGCCAGCCGTGGGAGGGCTCGATCAACTCGTCCTCGTAGAGCCCGGCCAGGATCTGGCGCGCCTCCACGACGAGGGCGTCCCCAGCCAGCTTGTGCGCGTCGGCCGAGCGCAGGTAATTGCGCGCCTTGTCCTCCGAGTGGCAGGTCATGCAGAGCCGCACCATCTCGAACCGCTTCTCCCGGTTCTCGGGATAGTCGAGGACGTCCTCGAGCTGGCCGCTGGCCGCCTGGATTCCCATCCCCCAGACGATCTTGCGCGTCATGTTGTGGCTCGACGTCCGCGCGCCGCTCTCGTCCACGTACACCATGTGGCAGTAGGCGCAAGTGGGGGCCTCCCACCGGGCCTCCGCCATCGGCGCCGTCCAGTCCCACTCGTCGCCTCGCGCGGCGTAGATCGAGCCGTGCTTGGAGCTCATGTAGGCCTCGTAGTTCGGGTGGTCGGGGCCCATGTGGCAGGTGTAGCACGCTTCGGGCTTCCGCGCCTCGACCAGGCTGAAGGCGTGTCGGGTGTGGCAGGCGATGCAGCCGTTCCGGACCTGCAGGCTGCTCGTGTCCACGTACTTCTTCTGCTCCTCGCTCCAGTACTTCGCGTCCGTGGCCCCCGCCTGCGCGTGGCACGGATCGCATCCCATCTCCATCACCTTGCGCGGCATCTGGGCGTAGTTGGGGACCGCGATGTTCCGCTCCCAGTTGATGCCGAGATCGCCGGGGCCGGGACCGTAGGAATGGCCGGCGTCCAGCACGTGGTCCTGATAGATCTGCGCGTGGCACCCCGCGCAGGTCGTCTCGGGGACCCGTCCCTGAGCCGCCATGATCTCGTCGTGATCGGTGCCATGGCAGTCGGCGCAGGTCAGGGTCGGCCGCTGATCCACGCGGGCGTTCTGGATCCCCGCCCGGCCCATGGCGCTGGCCTCGAACTGCTGAACGATCGTGGGATGGAGACCGCGATGACACTCCGCGCAGGTCGCGGCGTCGAGGACGCCGCCGGGCAGCTCGGCCCGCAGGCGGGGGACGTCCGGGGTCAGCGCGCTCAGATACTCGTGGATCTCCTCCACGTCGTCCTCGCTCACGATCTCCTCGGGGAAGACGGGCATGATGTCGCGCGGCTCGCGGAGCTGGTGGAGGAAGGCCTCCATCGGCAGCCGGGTCCCGGCGAGCGCCGGCCCGACACCGCCCCGGCCGCTCGCCCCGTGACAGCCGAGGCACCCCCTGGCGATGTACAGATACTGGCCCTCGTCGCGTTCGTCGGAGTCCGCGCCCTCGCCCTGTGCCTGGACCGGCGCCACCGAAAGAAGGAGGCTCAGGACCACGAGCATTGCGACCGATTCAAAGCGCTCCACGGCCATCAACCTTCAACCCGGCCGCCGGGGCGTCAACCGAAACATGCGCGCTGGGTTCACGGAGGCACGGGGGGCTCGCGGATCTCCACCAAGCCGGCTGCGTCGGACTTTTCCCTACACCGTTTTCACGTCTTCACCGACAGACAGACCGTGGTCGACGACCTAGGCTCCTGGGTGAGCAGGCGTTCAGGCGTGCGTCGGCCGGCGCGCTGGCGTGGGGCGAAGGGATGTGAAGGTCTTTCTGGGAGGGTACGATGCTGGAAATGCGGAACCTGGGAAGGTGGGATCGGGTCGTTCGTCTCGCGATCGGGGGCGCGCTTCTCGCCATCAGCGCCACGGCCGCCAAGTTCGAGCTCTGGGCGCTCGCGGGGGCTATCGTCGGCGGCGCTCTCCTCGCGACCGGCCTCGTCGGGTCGTGCATGCTCTACTCGCTGTTGGGACTGCGGACATCGAGGCGCTGCTCCCGTTGAGACCGGCCGGCGGGCGGCGACCGCTCATCCCTTGAACGACTGCACCCGGCCCCATACGCTCTTCGCCCCCCAGATCCCGGCCCTGAGGCACTCGAGCTGTACGATCTGGCTGTGATCGACGAAGAGGTTCACCTCGGGGCCGTAGTTCTTGACGTACCACGTGAACACCTCGGGGTCCGACGCCTCGAACATGAGCTTGTCGAGCCCCAGCTCGTCGATGAAGCGGGCCGGCACGTCGGTCCGCATGCGGGGCACGTTCTCGGTGATCCCCTCGGACTCGACCATGATCATGTAGGC
>DASRVA010000131.1:0-14340 GCA_035687745.1 Gemmatimonadota bacterium | reverse complement strand
ATTTGCACTCGCTCTTCGCGGGATTTGCGATCGGGGTCACAACCAGAGTCGCGGTCACGCCGGCGCCGCCGGCGACGCCGGATTCCTCTTCATTGAAGCCTCCTCTAAAAAACAGCCCTCTCTCCGCTTTGCGGGGAACTTCGAAAAGCGGTGCGTCCGGCTTGCGACGGCGACCGCATTATACCTCGTAGATTCGATCAAACTGTGTTTGGCTGTCGCTTTTTCCGCAAGCCTCGCCGCTCCCGGGTCTCCTGGTCGCGCGGGCCAGATCCGTGGCCCCTTCAGGACGAGCGCCACCGCCGGGCGATATATTCAACCGGTCGAGCCTGCTCCCATGGAACCGAGGAGGGATCTCATGCCTCACACCTACGAAGAGCTTCACAAGATGACGATCGGCCAGCTGCGCGAGATCGCGGCCGGGATCGAGGACGATCGCCTCCAGGGCCACTCCCAGCTCCACAAGGAGCAGCTCCTGCCGGTCCTGTGTCAGGTCCTGGGGGTCGAAGCACACGCCCATCACGAGGTCGTGGGCGTGGACAAGTCCAAGGTCAAGACCGAGATCCGTGAGCTGAAGGCTCGCCGCGACGCGGCCCTGGAGGCGCGGGATACGGATGAGCTCCGCCGCGTCCGTCGCCGGATTCACCGGCTCAAGGGCCAGCTCCGCCGCGCCACCGTCTGATCGCGGCGGGCTGAGACTGCCCGGCCTCCGCCTGGACGACGTCGAGCTGCTCTCCCGGCTGGTCGCCTTCGACACGACCAGCTCGGAGAGCAACCTCCCCTTCGTCGACTTCGTCTCAGAGATCCTCGATCGTCCCGGAGTCCGGCTCGAGCGGCACGCCTCCCCGGACGGCCGGAAAGCCAATCTGCTGGCCGCGATAGGTCCCGACCCCGACGATCACCGGGAAGGCCTCCTTCTCTCGGGTCACTCGGATGTCGTTCCTGCCATGGAGCCGGGCTGGACGGGAGACCCCTTCTTGCTCCGCCGCGACGATGAGCGCCTGATCGGCCGCGGAGCGTGCGACATGAAGGGGTTCGTCGCGCTCGCGGTCAACCGCCTCGCCACCGCCCGGGTCGACCGTCTCCGTCACCCCCTCGCCCTCCTCCTCACCTACGACGAGGAGGTGGGGACGCTGGGCGCCCGCCGCTATGCCGAGAAAGGAGGATCTCCGGCTCTCCCCCGACGAACCATCGTCGGGGAGCCGACCGACCTCCGACCGATCCGGCTTCACAAGGGTCACCTCCGGTTACGGGTCGTGACGACCGGGACCCCCGCCCATAGCGCCTTCCCGGCCCTTGGCCGGAACGCCGTCGAGCCCGCCGCCCGGGCGATCATATCCCTGGCCGAGCTCGACCGGACCCTCCGCGAGGAGACGCCGGCCTCGGCCGATCGCTTCCCCGAAGCACCGTACTCGTCTCTGAACGTGGGAACGGTCACCGGCGGCACCGCGGCCAACATCGTTCCCGATCGTTGCGAGGTCCTGATCGGGATCCGGCTCCTACCCGGGATCGACCCCGACGAGATGACCGCCCGGGTCGCAGATGCCGTTCGCGAGGTGATCGGGGACGCGGACTGGACACTCGAGCCGGCGGGCCTGAGCCCCGCCCTGGAAGCCCCGGCCCAGTCGGACCTCCTGGCCGCGCTTCGCGCGGCGTCCGGGCGGTCGGACGACTCGGGGGTCGGTTTTGCAACCGATGCCGGCTGGCTCGACCAGGTCGGCCATGAGTGCGTCCTGTTCGGTCCCGGCTCGATCGAGGTGGCTCACCGGCCGGACGAGTTCCTGCCGGTTCCGCAGCTCGTCCGGGCGGGCGCGATCCTGGACGGGCAGATCGCCCGCTGGTGCGGCGACGGATGACCCCTCCTCCCACGACCGGAGGGATGGAGGTCGTCGAGGCCGACCTCACCTGGACCGGTGAGGGGTTCCGGTCGGAGATCCAGGTCGCCATCGACCCGGACGGACGGATCGAGGCCGTGGGGCGGCTCGGCCGGCCGGTCGACCGACGGCTCGCGGGCCGCGCCCTCCTTCCAGGTCTCGTCAGCGCCCACTCGCATGCCTTCCAACGCGGCCTCCGAGGCCGTGGTGAACGGTTCCCCGAGGGTGCGGGAAGCTTCTGGACCTGGCGCGAGGCCATGTACGGGCTCGTCGAATCCCTTGATCCAGACCGTTTTCGGACGCTCTGTCTCCAGTCGTTTCGAGAGATGCGGGATGCCGGGATCACCACGGTCGGCGAGTTCCACTATCTGCATCACGCGGCAGGCGGCGAGGACTACGCCTTCGACCGGCTGGTCCTGGAGGCGGCCGCGGAGGCCGGGATCCGGATCGCCCTTCTCTCGACCTGCTACCGGGCGGGTGGGCTGGGCCGACCGCTCGAAGCCCTGCAGCGGCGGTTCGCGACCCCCTCGAACGACACCTTCTGGGAGAGCGTCGATCGTCTGGCGAAGGATCTCGACCCATCCGCGCAGTCGCTCGGGGTTGCCGCCCACAGCATCCGTGCGGTCCCGATCGAGGAGATCGTCCGGCTCCACCAGGAGACCACGCGGCGCGGGCTCGTCTTCCACATGCACGTCGCCGAGCAGAGCCGGGAGGTCGCGGAGTGCGTCGAGCGGTATGGAAAGCCGCCGCTGGCGCTCCTCAACGAGGAGCTCGCGATCGACGGGCGGTTCACGGCGATCCACTGCACGTGTGCGGAGCCCGACCAGCTCGAGCGCTTCGCCGCGGCGGGTGGGAACGTCTGCCTCTGTCCCCTGACCGAGGCGAACCTGGGGGACGGGATCCTCGACCTGACGCCGCTCCTGGCCGGAGCCGCGGACGATCGACTCTCGCTCGGCACCGACTCCAACGCCCGGATCTCGATGGTCGAGGAGATGCGCTGGCTGGAGTACGGGCAGCGCCTCGCGACCCGGACCCGCGGCGTCCTGACGGATCGGAACGACGTAGCTCGCGCGCTCCTGAAGATCGCCACCCTGGGCGGCGCCCGTTCGCTCGGGATCGAGGCCGGCGAGATCACCCCCGGTCGGCGGGCCGACTTTGCGGCGCTCGATCTCGAGGCGCCGGAGCTGGCGGGGCTCGACGAGGAGAGCCTCCTGGCGGGATGGATCTTCGGCGCGGGGAACTCCGTCGTGGCCGGGACGTGCGTCGGGGGCCGGTGGCGGCTCCGGCAATCGTCAGCCGAAAATCCGCGGAGCTGAGCTAATCCCCCATCGGTCTTCGGTAGCCGGCCAGCGCCGGATGGAGCGCCAGCGCGGTCGCCACCAGGACGACCGGCGTGCACGCCAGGGCCGCGGCGCGCGCCCCGAGCATGTCTCCCAGGACTCCCGCCCCCAGGACCCCGACCGAGCCGGTCGCCCAGGCGAGCCCCATCACGATCCCGGAGTTCAGGGCCGCCCGGCCAGGCGCCGCCTCCTGGGCGATGACCACGATGGGCGGGAGGGCCGCCATCCCGAGGGCGCCCGCCATCGCCACAAAGACGAGGGACGTCGCGCCTCCCGGTGGGAACCACAAGGCCAGGAAGTAGGCCGGAAAGGAAAGCAGGGTGATCCCGACCAGGAGGTTCCGCCGGTCGACCCGGTCGGCCAGCCAGCCTCCGCTCAGCGTCCCCGCCGCCTGCGCCCCCAGATAGAGGGTCAGGGCCGCCGCGCCCGCGATCTCGCTCTTCCCCGCTCCCGCCATGACGATCGGCTCCATCGTGAGAAAGACGCGCTGGACGAACGCGGTCAGCGCGCTGATCCCGAACACGAGCGCGATCGGCCCGGCGAAGAGGGTTCCCGCACGGCGCTTGAGCGGCGGCCTGCGACCGTCCGTGGCGTCCGGATGCCGCCCGCGCGCAGCGCGGTCGCGGACGGGATCCGCGGGGAGGGCGAACCAGAGGGCTCCGGCCAGCAGGAAGGCCGGAAGCATGGCCACCCACATTCCCTCGAGCCCGCGCCAGCCGACCACGAGGACCGCCACGAGCGGCCCGGCCGCGTAGCCGATCGCGCCTCCGAACGAGAACACGGCGTGGCGCAGCCCGCTTCCCCGCCCGGCCGTCACGCGGGCGGCGGTGGCCGCGGCGGCCGGATGGAAGGCGGCGCTACCGAGCCCGCCCAGGACGAGGACCAGGATCAAGATCCCGAATCCGGACGCGAGACCCATCAGGGAGAGGAAGGCGCCCGTGGCCGCCGGCCCGGCGGCGATCAGGATGCGCCGGCCACGGAGGTCCGAGAGGTGGCCGAAGAGGGGCTGGGCCAGGGCCGCCGAGACGGCGAGCGTGGTCGTCAGGACGGCCGCGTCCGCGATCGAGAGGTCGAGCCGCGACATGAGGCGCGGAAGGAGCGGGTGGAGGAAGGAGGCGTACGCGTCGTTGACGCCGTGGAGGACGGCGATCGCGAGCGCCGCGCCGAAGGCGCCCTGCCGGATCTTCCGCCCGCGCTCCGGGACGCCGGGCTCGACGGGCGGACAGGCGGGGGTGGGCGCCTGGGCCCGGCCGGCGGTCAGGGCCTCGGTGGAATCGGCGGGGGTCATCTGGCGAAGCCCCGGTCCGGGGCCGGTCTCCTCCCTACAGCTCCACCGCGAGCTCGGTCACGCGCTTGTCGATCTGATCTACCCTGAGCACCCGGTCATGCCCCGTGTCCGCCACGAACAGGAGGTGCCCCGCCGACGCCAGCCCGGTGGGTCCGTCGAGTCGCGCCTCGAACGGCTCCACCGTCTCGACGTTTCGGGTTCCCGGCTCGAGCATCCGGAGCCGGTCGTGGCCCGAGTCGGCGATCCAGAGCCGATGGTTCCCCTGTCCCCAGGCGAGCCCGGCGGGTCCGCGCAGGTCTCCGTGGTCGCCGCTCGAGCCGGCCAGCATCTCCACCTCCCCGCCCTGCGGCTCGAACGGAATCCGGCGGATGGAGTCCGCCGCGGCGTCGGCCACGTAGAGGGCGTGGCCGTCGGTCGCGAGCGCCATCGCCTTCGCTTCTCGGGACTCTCCGTCTTGCGTCCGGGGAGCGTGGAGCGACAGCGTTCGGTCCCTGAGGTCCAGCCGCCACACTTCGCCCGTGCCGGCCATCGTCACGAACAGGTCGTAGTCCCAGAGCAGGACGTCCCACGGCGAGTGGAGAGGCGTTGCGAGGGGATCTCCCCCGCCCGGGATCTCCCCCTCAGGCGGCTCGCCGGTGCCGGCCATCGTGTGGACCTCCCTCGAGCGGAGGTCGATCATGCGAACGGCGTGGTTGCCGCGGTCGGCCACGATCAGGAGGTCCTCCGAGAGGGCCAGACCCCGAGGATCTCGGAAGGCCGCCTCCTCGAAGGAACCGTCGGCCAGCCCGGGCTCGCCCCGTCCGACCACGTGCTCGACGTCGAACGAGCTCCCGACCGCCCGCCCCACCAGGACCCGGTCGTGGCCCGCGTCGGAAACGGCCAGCCACCCTTCGATGTCGGCCGCCAGGCAGCCCGGTGCACGCAGCCCTGAAGCCGCGGGACGATCCGCGCCGGTCACGACCACGTCCATCTCTTCGGGGCTCCGCGACATTCTCGAGAAGATACGTGGCGGTGCGGTGCCGGCTACCGCTCCTGGAGGTCGCCCGGCTCCGCCTCGCCGCGGCGATAGCGCTCGATGTAGTCGACCAGCGAGCCCAGGTGCTCTGCCATCTCCTCGAACGTGTCCCTGAGCTTCGTCTCCTCGAGCTCGACCTCGAGCTGCGAGCCGTCCTTCTTGAGCTCGCTCAGGCGCTGGCGGGCCCCCTCGATCGTGTACTTCTTCTCGTAGAGGAGCGTCTTGACGAGCTGGATCAGCTCGATGTCGCGCTTCCGGTAGGCGCGGTTCCCGGCCCGGTTCTTGACCGGCATCAACGCCTTGAACTGCGTCTCCCAGTATCGCAGGACGTGCGGCTTGAGCCCGGTGATCTCGCACACCTCGCCGATCGAGTAGTACTCCTTCTTGGCGATCGGGGTATAGGCCATCGTTACCTCCGTTCGAACTCCGGCTTGAATTCCCTCGTCATCAGGTCTTCCACCGAGATCCGAGGGTCCTTGGCCTCGTAGAGCATCGAGTGGACCTCCTCGGTGATCGGCATCTCGACGTCGTGGCGGCGCGCCAGGTCGCGCACCGACCGCGTCGTCCGGACGCCCTCCGCGACCATCCGCATGTCGGCCTGGATCTCCTCCAGGCTCTCCCCCGCACCCAGCCGGAGGCCCACCGTCCTGTTCCTGGAGAGGTCGGTGGTCGAGGTCAGGATCAGGTCGCCGAGCCCGGCCAGCCCCATAAACGTCATCGGCTCGCCGCCGAGCGCCACGCCCAGCCGGGCGATCTCCGCGATGCCCCGCGTGATCAGGGCCGCCCGGGCGTTGTTCCCGTAGCGGAGCCCATCACAGATCCCGGCCGCGATCGCTACGATGTTCTTGACCGCCCCACCCAGCTCGACACCGACGACGTCGGTGGACGTGTACACGCGAAACCGCGGGTTCGCGAACAGATCGCGGGTTCGCTCCGCGACCTCGAGGTCGGCTGCGGCTGCGGTCACCGCGGTCGGGTACCCGCGCGCGACCTCGATGGCGAACGAAGGGCCCGAGAGGACGGCCACGCGGTCCGACGCGCCCGCGGGCAGGACCTCGGCGAGGACCTCGGTCATCCGCGCCAGGGTGTCGTTCTCGATCCCTTTGCTGGTCGAGACGACGAGCGCCTCGGGATCCAGGCTCCCGACCGCCCGTTCCATGACCTCGCGGGTCGCGTGGCTCGGGACGGCGCTCACGAGGACCTCGGCATCCTCCACGACGGCGGCCAGGTCGGAGCCGGAGACGATCTGATCCGAGACCAGGATCCCGGGCAGATAGAACGGGTTCCGCTGCTCCCGCTGAAGGGTGCGGGCCAGCGCGGGGTCGCGGACCCACAGGCGGACCTCGTGCCCGTTGTCGGCGAGGAGGTTGGCGAGCGCCGTTCCCCACGACCCTCCGCCGATGACGCCGATCCGGCTCATGCCCTCTTTCCCTTCCCGTGCCCGGCCGCGATCCGCTTCTCCTCCCCGCGCCGGAGCCGGCCGATGTTCTCGCGGTGGGTCCAGAAGACGAATGCGGCGAGGAGCGTGGTGACGAGGAGGAGCGGCCAGGCTCCAGCCTCACGACCGTAGCCCGTCCAAACCGCAACGAGCAGGACGAGCGCGCCGGCCAAGGACGCCAGCGACACGATCCGCCGCCAGGCCACGATGAGCGCCCAGACGACGGCCGCGGCGAGGAGGGCCGCTGGCGCCAGGGCGAGAAAGGCCCCCGCCGCCGTGCCGACCCCCTTCCCGCCCCGGAAGCGCAGGAAGATCGAGAAGACGTGCCCGAGGACAGCGGCCACGGCGAGCAGGACCTGGTACGCCACCTCGGAGAGCCCGCTCGACGGAAGCCACCCCGGCAGGAACTCGACCGGGACGAACCCCTTGGCGACATCCACCGCGACCACCACCATGGCCGGACCCCACCCCAGGTTCCGGAAGACGTTCGTGGCGCCGTAGTTCCCGCTCCCCACCGCGCCCAGGTCGAGCCCCTTCGCCCGGCCGACGAGCCACGCCGTCGGGAACGACCCCGCCAGATAGGCGAGGAGGAGCCCGAGGGCGGCGGTCACCCGTTCGCCTCGCGGGGGGCCTCGGCCCGGGCGCGCGATTTCGTCGTCGCGCCCCGGAAGAGGATCCTCAGCGGCACGCCCGTGAACCCGAAGGCGGCGCGGATCGACCGCTCCAGGTAGCGGCGGTAGGTCTCCGGGATCGCCTTGGGCTCGTTGGAGTGGAAGACGAGAAGCGGCGGACCGGTCTCGACCTGGTGGCCGTAGAGGATCCGGACGATCCGGCCGGTCCGCTTCCCCTTCGACTGTGGCGGCTGGACGCGGGCCGTCGCCTCGTGGAGGACCCGGTTCAGCTCCGGCGTCGGGACGCGCTTCCCCCACTCCTTCCAGACTTCGATCACGACGTCCAGCGCCCGCTGGACCCGCTGCCCCGACTTCGCGCTCAGCGTGACCAGCGGGGCGAACGCGAGCGAGGGCACCGTCTTGCGGAAGGTGCGCTCGTACCCGGCGGCCGTCCGCTCGTCCTTCTCGATCAGATCCCACTTGTTGACGCAGACGACAATCCCCCGCCGGCGCACCTCCACCAGATTCAGGATCCGGGCGTCCTGACGGGTGAGGGGTTCCGAGGCGTCCAGCATGACGATCACGATCTGCGCTCGCTCCACGCTTCGGACGGCGCGCAGGTAGGTGTAGTATTCCAGCCCTTCCTCGACCGCGGCGTGACGCCGGATCCCGGCCGTATCGACGACCCGGAAACGATGCCCGCCGTATTCGAGCGTCGTGTCCACCGAGTCGCGGGTCGTCCCGGCGTCCGGCGAGACGATGAACCGCTCCTCGCCGAGGAGGCGGTTCAGGAACGATGACTTCCCGACGTTGGGCTTGCCGACGACCGCCACCGTGATGACGTCCGGATCGTCATCGGGCTCGTCGGCGACCTCGGGAAGCGCCGCCACGACCCGGTCCAGCAGGTCACCGGATCCCGTCCCCACCAGGCCCGACACGGGGATCGGATCGCCGAGCCCGAGCTCGAAGAACTCCCACACCAGGCGCCGGGCCTGTTCGACGTTGTCCGCTTTGTTGACCGCGAGCAGGGTCGGCCGGCCGCTCTCCCTGAGGAGCGTCGCCACGTCGCGGTCGGTGGCCGTGATGCCGGCCCGGCCGTCGACGACCAGCAGGCACACGTCGGCCTGCTCGATCGCCGCCTGGATCTGGGCGTTTACCGAGCGGGCCAGCGCCTCCTGGGACTCCGGCACCAGCCCGCCCGTGTCGACGATCGTGAAGCGGCGTCCACTCCACTCGGCCTCGGCGGCGTGCCGGTCCCGGGTCACGCCCGGTTGATCGTCGACGATCGCGTGACGCCCCCCGAGGATGCGGTTGAAGAGCGTGGACTTTCCGACGTTGGGACGCCCCACGATGGCCACGACGGGCAGCCTCACACGACCTCCTCGTCGACCACCTCGTCGGCCTGGCGGTAGTAGACCGACTCCCGGTACCGATCCACCGTCCGTCCGATCAGCATCTTGATCAGGACGGCGAGGGGGATGGCCACAAGCAGCCCGATGATCCCGAAGAACGAGCCGAATCCGATGATCGCGAGCATGACCCAGACCGGGTGGAGACCGACCCGCGAGCCGATGATCCGCGGCGACAGGAGGTATGCGTCGAGCGCCTGCACGGCGAAGAACACGCCCGCGACCTTGAGGAGCGAGAGCCAGAGAGGCTGACTCAGGAACGCGATCAGGAGGGCCGGCACCAGGCTCACGATCAAGCCCAGGTACGGCACGATGTTGAAGACGCCGGCCAGGACCCCGAGGAGGACCGCGTTCGGGAAGCCCACGATCCAGAAGCCGAGCCCGGTCGCGATCCCGACGAACGCCGCGACCAGAAGCTGTCCCCGCAGGTATTCTCCCAGGAGCTCGTCGTAACGGGACAGGAAGCCCAGCGTACGCGTGCGCTGGTCCTGGGGGACGAGCCGCGCGGCCACCTCCTGGAGGCTCGCGAAGTCCCGCAGGATGTAGTAGGTGAGCACCGGCGTCAGGATGGCGTAGCCGAGGACGGTCAGGAACATCTGAAGACCGCGTCCCAATCCCATCGCGTCCTCCCACCCGACGCGGAGCTCCCGGATCCGCTCGGCCAGGAAGGTCTGGACATCCTCCGTATCCACCTCGAGCGCCCGTTCGAAGGGGACGTCCCTGAGAACCGGCAGTTCGCTCGTCCCCAGGCGGGTGATCAGGTCCCGGTACCACACCTGGAGGTCCGCGATCATCTCCGGGAGGTCGCGGCCGAACCGGGTGGCCTGGTCCACCACCATGGGCACGAGGAGGACCATGGCCAGAACGACGAGGAGGATGGCGACGACGAGCACGAGTCCCGCCCCGTACGCGCGCTTGACCCCGCTCCGATCGAGCCGATCCACGAACGGATCGGCGACGTACGCCAGGACCAGGGCCAGAACGAAGGGGGCCAGGAACGATCCGGCCACGTGGAGGAGCCACAGGAAGGTGAGCACCCCCAGCGTCACGACGACCCGACGGTACATGTCGGTCCCGAAGAAGGGGGTCAGGAGGTAGACGAGGACCAGGAACAGGACCAGCGGCGACAGGACCGGCAGGATCGTCCAGACGAACACCGCCAGCAGGAAGGCCCACGCGACAAGGAGGAATATGCGCCGCTCGCTCACGCTGACCTGCCCGTCGGGAGCCGTTCGGATTGTCTAAAGCCTGTCTCTGAAAACGGATACACGCACGAATATGATGTCGCACGTGAGATGCGAGTCTAGGTGCTCCAGTGGACTCGTGTCAAGCGCGCGCGGGTTCGAGCGCGGGCAGGACGGCCTCGATCCGGTCCCGCTTGGGCTCGAGCCAGGGCGGCAGGACGAGCTGCTCGCCGAGTGCGGAGGGATCCTCGTCCACCGCGAAGCCGGGTCCGTCGGTCGCGACCTCGAAGAGCGCGCCTCCCGGCTCCCGAAAGTAGACGGACCGGAACCAGAACCGGTCGATGACCGGGGTCGGCCGGAGCCCGGCCTCGGCCACCCGCACCTGAACCTCGTGCTGGACCGTCTCGTCCGGGACCCGCCAGGCGACGTGGTGGACGCTCCCCCGTCCCCACGTGCCGCGCCGGACGCCCGGTCGTTCCCTGAGCTCCAGGAGCCGCCCCGAACCCCCACCTCCCAAGGAATAACGGCGCCAGCCAGACTCGTCGCCGGCGTACGCGAACCCCAGAACATCCGTCAGGAAAGTCTCGGTGGCGACCCGGTCCGCCTCCCAGAGCCGGACCGCGTGAAGTCCCTGGATCTGGAGATGGGCCGAGACCGGGCTCCTCTCCCACGGCGCGAACTCGCGCGCGTCGGCGGACTCGACCAGCGCCAGCTCGAGCCCGTGTGGATCGGTGATGGGCAGGGCCCTCTCCCCGAAACGATCCTCGAGCTCACCGACCTTCACCGCCAGCTCGGTCAGCCGGGACCGCCAGAAGTCCAGGCTCCCCCCCGGCACGGCGAGCGCGAGCTCGACGGTCAGCCCCGTTCCCTTCCGGCCCGGCGCCATCGCGTCCCAGGGGAAGAACGTGACGTCCGTCCCGGGCGTTCCCTCGGCGTCCGCATAGAAGAGATGATACGTGCCGGGATCGTCCTGGTTGACGGATTTCTTGACCAGCCGCATGCCCAGCGTGGATGTGTAGAACTCCAGGTTCTCCGCGGCGGGTCCCGCGATCGAGGTGACGTGGTGAAGACCGGTGATCCGGGCTGATGTGGTCATGGCCTCGCAGGGAAGATGGAGCGGGCGACCGGATTCGAACCGGCGACGTCCAGCTTGGGAAGCTGGCATTCTACCACTGAATTACGCCCGCTCGCGCGGCGATTCGGCTAGTCTATCCGGGGCTCGCGGGGGCGTCAACGACCCCCGGAACGCGGACGGCGGGCCCTCGCGAGCCCGCCCCTCTCCGGAGTCCACGTTTACAAACGTGAACTCGAATACGCAAACGTAAACGCAGGTCCCCGACGAGTCCGGCGTCCGCCCGTCCCTTACAGGATGTCGAACCTGACCCGCGGATTGTCCGCCTGGCTGGCGAACTCCACGGTCACGTTCTCGGCCTGACCCGCCGCCAGCGGCTGGCCGGCCAGCTCCGCTTCCTTGGTCTCCAGGATCTGCCCGTCCCCCGAGACGAGGACGAACTTGATCTTCAGGTTCTGGACGGGCTGCTCGGTACGGTTCGAGAACGTCGCCTCGACCTGCCACGTCTTGTCCGGCTTCTGGTTCATCCGCATGCCCTCGAGCTGCAGCGGGATCGCCTCGGCTTTCCCGAACGCCTCCTGGGCCCCCTCCGTGTCGCCCAGGTCGCGACGCACGTAGCCCAGATACTCCCACGCCTCGGGGTTATCGGGCTCGAGCTCGATCTGCTTGGTCAGCACGGCCTTGGCGCCCTCCAGGTCCTCCTTCTGGATCTTGACGAACGCCAGATACTGGAGCGGCTCGGCGCTCATGGAATCGCTCATCGTGACCGCGCTCGACAGCAGCTGCTCGGCCAGGTCGAGCTGCTGCGCGTTCGCGAGCCGGAAGCCGAAGTCGGTGAACACGTCCACGTCCACGCTGTCCGAGGCCATGATCTCGCGGATGATGGGCTCGGCCTTCTCCATGTTGCCCAGGGTCGCGTGCAGCCCGGCGAGCTGGATCTTCACCTCGATGTCCTCGGGGTTCTCGACCAGGTAGTTCTCGTACACGCCGGCGGCCTGGGCTGCGACCTGCTCGGCCTGAGCGGAATTTCCGGCCGCGGCTGCCTCCTCGGCCTTGAGCTGGTACGTCTGTCCGAGGCGGATCAGGGCCTGCTTGTAGACGGGATCGATCTCGAGCGCCTTGTTGTATTGCTCGATCGCCAGATCGTACTCCTTGCGGGCCTGGTGGACGGCGCCCAATCCGAGCCGGCCCTCCTTGCCTTCGGGACGGATCTCGACGGCCGCCGTCAGCTTCTCGAAGGCCGCATCCACGTCGCCCTCGGAGAGGAGCCGCACGCCGTCGTTCACCATCGGGCCCCAGAGCGCCCGGTAGGCCTGATCGATGTTGGCCTGGAGCTCGTCCTCGGCGCTCGGGTTGCCGTTCAAGCTGTCCGCGACCGCCAGTTCGCCCAGCGCCTTGGGCGTCGAGTCGGGCGACACCCTGGCCAGGGTGATGCCGTACAGGTAACGGTACTCGGCCTGGTCGGTGCAATCGCCCGCGTTCTCGCCGAGGACCTTGTTGGCGTCGTCCCACTTGTTCTTCGAGATGCGGGCCTTCGCCCCGTTCACGAAAGCCTGGCACGTCTGACCGTACGTCAGATCGGCCCCGAGCAGGACCAGCGCCGCGGCGAGCAGCAAACGCTTCATGCATATCCTCCAGAAGTAGGATGGGCTTCGGAATGACGCCAGATTATACCGCCCGCCGCGGAGTCGGTTCCAGTCCTCATTCGGCGGGGGGGCCGAGGTCGGCTGCGATCGCCGCCATGACTTCCCGGACGGGGAGGCCGGTCTCGGTGGCGATCCGCCGGCACGCCTCGTACTCCGGCCGCACCTCCACCTTCCCGTCCGGCCGCCGGATCCGCTTCACCTGGACGTCGCCCCACCGCGTGCGCGCCGTGCCCGACTCGCGGGCCAGGATCTCGCGGTGAACCGGCCACCAGCGGTACCCGAGCGTGGTCGTCTCCCGGAAGAGGACCCGCCCGAGCCCAGGCACGCGGTCGATCGGGGCCAGGATCCGGACGGTCGTCCCGGGACGCTGCTTCTTCATCTGGACCGCCGTCCAGTGGACCTCGCGCGCTCCGGCCTCGTAGAGCCCCTCCGCCAGGGGCTCGAAGAGCTGGGGCGACAGGTCGTCCAGGTCGGTCTCGACGACGGCCAGGCCCTCCGCCGCGTCCACTTCTGCCGTGCCGACGACGAGCCTGAGCAGGTTCGGCCGGTCCGGGAGCTCGCGCGTCCCGCCGCCGTAGCCGGTGGCCTCGGGGACGAACGAGGGTGGCATCCCGCGGCCCGAGGCGAGCGTCGTGACCAGCGCCGCCCCGGTCGGCGTCGTCAGCTCGACCTGGACGCCCCCGTCCTCGACCTCCCATCCGCGGACGAGCTCGAGCACGGCCGGGGGCGGGATCGGGATCCTGCCATGCGCGGCGTCGACCCAACCCCGGCCAAGCAGGAAGCGGGAGGCGTGGAGCCGTTCGAGGCCCAGGCGGTCCAGGCACCAGACGACCCCCACCACGTCGACGATCGCGTCCAGCGCGCCGACCTCGTGGAAGTGGACCTCCTCGGGCGTGACGCCGTGGACGACGGCCTCGGCGGCGGCGAGCCGGCGGAAGACCACCGTCGCGCGCTCGGCCACACGATCCGCCAGCCCCCCGTTTCCGATCCGGTCCAGGATCTCGGGGAGATGGCGGGCCCCGGCCGAGTCCGGCACCTCGACGACACACCGGGTCGCGGCGATCCCGTGACGCTCGATCCGCTCGGCGTCGAGCCGCACGCCTTCCAGGTCGAGCGGCGCCAGGGCGTCCCGAAGCTCGGCCAGCGGCACGCCGGCGTCCAGACAGGCGCCCAGCAGCATGTCGCCGCTGACGCCCGAGAACATGTCGAGATAGCCGACCCTCACGGGAGCCAACCTAAGCGAGCTCCATGACGCCCGGGTACTTGAGACCGTGCCCCGTCACGAAGAGGACGACCCGGTCGGTGGGCGCGATCGTGCCGCGCCGCACCAGCCCGGGCAGCGCGGCGACCGCGGCGCCCGCTTCGGGACCGGCCAGGATCCCCTCCTCGCGGGCCAGCCGGCGGGCGCCCTCGAGGAGCTCCTCGTCGGTGACGGCCACGGCCGTCCCCCCCGAGCGGCGGAGGAT
>DASRVA010000130.1:0-15773 GCA_035687745.1 Gemmatimonadota bacterium | reverse complement strand
CGATCTCGATCAGAATCCGACGAGCCGACCGCAGGGGCCGCTCCGATCGGACCCGCAAGGCGCCGCCGACGACACGGGTCTCGACGAGCGGGAGCAGGTTGTCGTCTCCCTCGAGCCGGACCCCGGCCGGCGCCCCGGCTGCGATCCGGACCTCGAAGTCGCCCGAGACGTCGACCCGATCGAAGCCTTCCACGGCGCGGGTGTCGGTAACCCGTGTTCCAGATCCCCGGACCCCCCGGTCCGCCACCACGAGGTCGCACGCAGTGGCGAGAACCGGCAGGAGGATCGGCAGGAGCAGGAAGGCGGAACGAAGCGAGCCTCGAAGGATGTTCACCAGAACCCCCTGTCGAAGGATGGCGTGGCGAGTCGGATCCCGTTCCCTACGCCACGCCGAAGGGGACGGTTTCAGGGATGCGCGGAGGGACGCGCCGGCGCTACGTTCCGCGTCATGCCGCGCCATCGACCCCACCCGGTCGCCGTAGGGCTGGCCGCGCTCGCGCTCCTGGCGACCTGCGGACGGCAGGGGGCCGAGGTGGGACGGCCCATGGCGCGCGACTGGCTCCAGGGCGCCCCGCTGCCGACGCCGCGCAGCGAGGTTGGGGTGGCCGAGCTCGGGGGCCTGATCTACGTGGTGGGCGGCCTGGCCGCGAACCGGACGGTCTCGGCGGCCGTCGAGGTCTACGACCCGGTCTCCGACACGTGGTCGTCGGGTCCGAACCTGCCGCAGCCGGTTCACCACGCCGCCGCCGTGGCCACCGGCGGGCGGCTGTACGTGATCGGCGGCCACCGCGGGATCCCGTTCCAGCCGGTGGCGTCGGTCTACGCCCTCGACCCGGCGCTGGGACGCTGGGAGACCCTGGAGCCCCTTCCGCGGGCGCGTGGAGCGCTGGCGGCGGTGGCCGTCGACGGGCGGATCTTCGCGATCGGCGGGCAGGCGCCCGACGAGACCGCGGTCCGGAACGTCGAGCGGTACGATCCCGCGGAGGACCGCTGGGACCCGATGCCGCCTCTGCCGACCCCTCGCGAGCACCTTGCCGCGGCGGCCCTTGGGGACCTCATCTACGTTGCCGGGGGCCGGATCGGGAGCCTCGAGAGCAACCTTCCGACCCTGGAGGCCTTCGACACCAGCTCCCTGAGGTGGGAGGAGCTCCCCCCCATGCCGACCGCGCGCGGCGGGATCGCCGCCGCCGCCTTCGAGGGCAGGATCCACGTCCTCGGCGGCGAGTCGCCGACCCGCACGTTCGGCAGCAACGAGGCCTTCGACCCGGAGCTCCGGCGCTGGCTTCCGATGGCGCCGCTGCCGACGCCCCGACACGGCCTTGGAGCGGCGGTCGTCGCGGACCGGCTCTACGCGGTCGCCGGCGGCACGGAGCCAGGGTTCTCGCTGTCGTCCACCGTCGAGGCGCTTCTTCCCCAGGAACGGGAGGACCTTCAGCCGGTCGGTGCGGCCTCGGCCGGCGATTGACAGGCCCTGGACCCAGGCCTAACGTAGGGCCCGCGGTCCCCCCGCCCCGTGAACCGGGCGCATTTCGCCATTCTGAAAGGAGCTCTCAGGATGCCGCGCAACCCGACGCCCCGGCGCATCGGACTCGTGTCGTTCGTAGCCGCGCTCCTGCTCTCGGCCGGCTTCGCCTTCGCATGCAAACGCGATTCCACTTCCACCGAGGATGCTCCGCAGGGGATCGAGACACGGGCGGTCGCGACGGGGTTGCCGGCGGGCGCCAGCGTGGTCGTCTCGGGTTACGACCTGCAGGCATTCTGGACGCGGCTCCAGGGCACGCAGCTCTACAAGGAGCTGGCAGCCATCCAAGGAGTGCGCGAGGCGTTCTCCCCGATCGCCGGCGCGCAGGGAGAGTTCGAGGCCGAGACCGGTCTGGCGCTCGACGAGGCCACCGTCATGAATCTGCTCGGGAACAAGTTCGACCTGGGCTTCTACGGGCCCCTGCCTGAAGACCGGGCCGACATCCTCCTCCTCGCCGAGGTCGAGGACGAAGCGGCGGCGCGACCGATCGTGGAGGGGCTGGAAGGCCGGATCGCGAGCGAGAGGGGGGCGACCTTCAGTGACGTGGAGGTGGCCGGCCACACGGTCCGGATGGCGGCCGACGCGGAGGGCGAGGAGGTCCTCCTCTACACCCTGGAGGACGGCCGGCTCGTCATGAGCTCCACACGGGCTCGGCTCGAGCAGGTGCTCGGCGGCGGTGAGGAGAGCCGCACGATGGCCGACGTCCAGGAGTACCTGGACATTCTGGAGAAGCTCCCCGAGGCCACGATCACGCTGTGGGTGGATCAGCGGGCGATCGCCGAGGCGAGTCGCGCGGCGATGGAGGCCGACACCGCCGCCGGCGAGCCGGGAGAGGGAGCCGGGGAACAGCCGATGGCCGCTGCGGCGTCCGCGCTCGAGGAGTACAACCTCGTCCGCGACTTCGGCGTGGGAATCTTCTGGACCGATGCCGGCATCCGTTCGGACGTCTTCACGCGCTTCCTCGCGGATCGGCGGCCGGAGCTGGCCGAGATGATGACCCGCCCGCCGACCGAGGTCCGGTCGATCGCCTTCCAACCCATGGGCACGATCCTGTACACGGCGTTCAACACCCTCGACCCGGGCCTGGTCTACCGCCAGCTCACGGAGTACGCGGTAGACGCGACCCGCATCCAGATGGACGTCCAGGGCACGGCCGACTCGATGCGAGCCGACAGCCTCGTGCGGAGCAACATCGCGGCCTTCGAGCGCGAGACCGGGCTCGACATCGAGGAGGATATCCTTTCCTGGGTCGGGGAGGAGGTGTCGTTCTCGATCGCCGGGGTCGACCGGAGCGGTTTCTTCCCGGTGCCCGAGTTCGCCTTCGCGATCGCCAGCAAGGACCAGGGGAGGGCGAACGCGTTCTTCCAGAAGTTCGAGACGCTGCTGGCCGACGCCGCGCGCGAGCGCGCGTCCATGCCGGTGAGCTGGCAGGCCGAGGAGCACGAGGGCCAGACGATCCGTTTCGCCCCGACCCCGGTCGGGGAAGGGCTCTCGATCAGCTACGTCGTGACCAACGACTTCGCGCTGGTGGCGTCGAAGCCGGCCCTTGTCCGGCAGATGCTGGACGCCCGGACGGGTCGCGCGGAGGCGCTGCCGTCCAACCCGGGCTTCGGCGCCCTGACCGACTTCTATCCCCAGCAGGTGAACGGCATCGGGTACGTCAACCTCGAGGAGCTCATGACCCAGATCCAGGGGCTCATGGGGACGTTCGGCCCGATGACCGGAGCCAGCCCGGACTCCGCCTCGACGGCGAACCTGGTGCTGCAGGCCCTCAAGAACGCGCCACGGCTCGGTGCGTACGCGCAGGCGGAAGGGGAGGGGCTGAGGACCCACATCCTCCTCGAAGTCCGGTAGGGGTCGTTGAAAATGGCCAAGCTCTGCGTTGTCCTCCTTCGGAAACCTTGCGACGTACACGAATCGTACGCCTCAGGCCTCCTCAGTCGGACGCCTTGATCTTGGCCATTTTGAACGCCCCGTGACTTCCTCGACCGCGCTCGCTCCGGCGCCCTCCCTCCCATGAGCGCCGACCGATCCCTCGAAGCGGTCATCGGGGAATGGGACGGCGAGGCGGTGGCGACCCGCTTCGATCACGAGACCGGCGCCTGGTTCTTCGTCGCCTTCCACGACACGACGCTCGGGACGCCCAACGGCGGCACGCGCATGCGCGTCTACGATCGGCCGGCGGACGGGCTCGAGGACGCCATGCGGCTGGCCGAGGGGATGACGCGCAAGTGGGCGGTCCTGGGGCTCCCGTTCGGCGGCGGGAAGGCGGTCCTCGCCGTTTCCCGCTGGCCGGAAGGGGAAGAGCGGGAGGGCCTGCTCCTCCGCTACGGGGGCTTCCTCGAGACCCTCGGCGGCTCGTTCCAGACCGGCGTCGACCTGGGCACGACTCCCGAAGACATGCTGGTGATCGGCCGTATCACCCGGAACGTCCACGGCGTGGAGTTCGAGACCGGCCGGATGATCGATCCCGGCCCCTTCACGGCGCGCGGGGTCCTGCGAGGCATCGAGGCCGCCCTCGAGGCCGTCTTCGGCGATCCGTCCCTCGAGGGCCGCCGCGTTCTCGTCCAGGGGGTGGGCGACGTCGGCCGGCCGCTGGCGGGCTTCCTGGCAGAGCGGGGGGCGCGACTGCTGGTGAGCGACGTCGATGGCGAGCGCGCCGGTCGGGTCGCGCGGGAGCTGAGCGGTCAGGTCGTCCCGCCGCCGGAGGTCACGGGGCACGCCTGCGACGTCTACGCGCCTTGCGCGGTGGGCGGGGTCCTGACCCGCGAGACCATCCCCGGTCTGGCCTGCCGGATCGTCGCCGGTTCGGCGAACGCCCAGCTCGGGGAGCCCGAGGACGCCGACCGACTTCACGAACGGGGCATCCTCTACGCGCCGGACTACGTGGTGAACGGAGGCGGCGCGGCCGCGTTCGGCCTCCTCTCGATCGGCGAGCGTGACGAGGAGCGGATCCTCGAGCAGGTGGACGGGATCGGGGAGACGCTTCGATCGATCTTCCATGACGCGGCCGCCAGCGGTGAGTCTCCCGTCGCCGCGGCCGACCGGCGGGTCGTGGAGACCCTCTCCCGTCGCCGCGAGGCGGGGTCACTGGTCAAGTAGCTCCTTCCTTACCGGGACGGGCGGAGATCCGAGCTGAGGGTTTCGGCCTGCTCGGACTTGAGAATCCGCCTCTCGGGATCGATGATCACGGTCACATCCTCCGGGACCTGCAGCAGGGCGATCCCTTCCGTCATGTCGACCGTCATGAGATGGTTTCCGATCGACACCTCCAGCGGCATCGGAAAGGGCAGCCCGTTGGGCGTGATCCACGCGAGCGCGAGCGCCGATCCCTCGCGCGCGACCCTCAGCTTGGGCAGCGCAGGTTGCCGGACATAGACCTCGAAGAACCATGACAGATCGCGGCCGGATATCGCCTCGGCGATCCGAACGAAGTCCTCCGTGGATGCGAAACGGAACTGGCCACCATCCTTGACGCCTTCGAGCGCCCGGCTCGGATAGGCCATCCCGCGCAACGATCGGCCGAGCGCGTCCTCTCCGATCAGATACCGAAGCGTATGCAGGATCCATGCACCCTTGAAGTAGATGTCGCGGTCGGCCATATCGGCGACGGTCATCGATTCGCGAGGCGCGACGGCGTGGCGGTTGCCGATCATCGGCCTGATCGCATCCAGGTAACGCATGTAACCTTCCTGGCCATCCAGCTCTTCCGCATAGAGCGCCTGCATATACGTACCGAATCCTTCGTGTATCCACCAATCCTTCCAGTCCGCATTGGTCACCAGGTTCCCCCACCACTCATGAGAGAGCTCGTGGTGGTGCAGCTTGTCGAAACCGAAATCGCCTTCGGGCGTCATCGACAGGTTGCTGAAGTCGGCCCCGTACGCGATGATCGACTGGTGCTCCATGCCGAGATGCGGCGTCTGCGCGACCCCGTACTTGTCGACGCGGGACGGATAGGGCCCGAGACGGGTCTCGTAGAAGCGGAGGTGGCGCACGATCTCGGGAAACAACTCGACACCCTTGTCGTAGTCTTCCGGCAGGACATAGAAGCGGACGGGAAAGACGTCGCCCGAAACGCTCGTGAAGTCGTCCTCGATGACGCGATAAGGTGCGATGTTGAGCGCCACGTTGTACGTGTTGATGGGCGTCGACACGAACCAACGGTAGGCGGTTCGTCCCTCGCTCACCGGTTCGGTCCCGACGAGCTTGCCGTTGGAGGCGACAATCAGTCCGGTGGGCACGGTGACGCGGATCGACATCGAGTCCGGCTCGTCTGAAACGTGATCCTTGACCGGCCACCAGATGTCCGCGCCCTCGGTCTGGCAGGTGGTCGTGATCCAGGGCTCGTCCGAAGCGGTTCGCGCCCAGGTGAACCCGCCGTCCCAGGGCGGCCGCTCAGCGATGGGCGGCTTGCCGCCGTAGTCGACCGCTGCGACGACTGTCTCCCCAGGCTGATAGGTGCGCTGCAGCTTGAGCCAGAGCTTGCCGCCTCTTCGCTCGAGCGGCAGCTCCGATTCGGAGGCTCCATCCACGAGTCGAGTCGACCGGACTTCGAGCTCGGGAACCAGATCGAGCACGAACCACTCCAGGGGCGAGCCCACGCGCGCATGAACGGTGAGCTGGCCGGAGATCGCACTGTCGGCGGGCTCGACCACCAGATCCAGGTCGTAATAGGTCACATCGTACGAGGCCTGCTGGGGGATGAGGAAGCCGCCGGAATCGTAGGGATCTGCCTGCCCCCTCATCGGTGAGCTCGTCAGCGTGGTCATGACGAGGACGACGGCTGCCCTGGTGATCATGGCGGACTCCTCCTGTGAGAGGAACAAAGATAGGTGTGAAATTCTCATGACAGGATAGGCGCGCACCGGATTTGACACTAGAGGAGCGGAAGCTACTATCTATATGGTCTCAGGGTCATGCTTCAGCCGGCAACCTCACGGCCACAGAGAGGAAGAAGAGAAAGATGAAGCGAACGGTATGGGTGTGCTCGGTAGTGGCGCTGCTCCCCGCCTCGGGAACGCTTCGCGCCCAGGAAGCCCCGGCCGCGGCATCGCCGGCGGACGGCTTCACCGTCCATGTGACGGCTCCGCACGTCGTGAACGGGGAGGTGATGGGGCCCTTCCACCATTACTGCAAGCCGATCTCGCCGGAGCCGGTGATCCAGTGCATCCTCTTCGAGACGACCGACGCCGCAGCCCCGATGGTGGAGGTCGAATACATCGTGGCCAAGTCGGTGACGCGGGACCTCATCGGTCGCGAGGATTGGAACGAGGCGTGGCATGACCACGCCGTCGAGATCGCGAGCGGCCGGGTCCAGATCCACGACATGCCCGAGGAGGAGGCGACCAAGCTGGCCGAGCTCGTGGCCACGACGGACGGCCTCATCTTCCACCTCTGGCCGCATGGCTCCCGGATCCCGACCGGCGAGTCGTCGATCGCCCAGGCGGTGAGCCACGTGGAGCTTTCCGACGAGGAGTGGGAGGCGCAGAAGAGCGCCGCGATGGCGGCGAAGGCGAGCGAGTAGCGGGCGCCAGTCTGGAAGCGCCCTACCGGCCGCTTCCGTCCGCTCGCGCGCGGATCTCCCGCCGCTTGCGTTCGTGCTCGGCCAGCGTCTCGCTGAACGCGTGCCGGCCACCCTCGCCGGTCGCGACGAAGAACAGGTAGGGCACGGAGTCGGGGTAGAGGGTCGCCTCGAGGGCCGCGCGGCCCGGGCTGGCGATCGGCCCGGGCGGCAGCCCCGTGTTGCGATAGGTGTTGTAGGGAGATTCGACCTCGAGATCGCGGTAGAGGACGCGCTCGCGATGCCCGCCCAGCGCGTACTGCACGGTCGGATCCGCTTCGAGCCGCATCCCCTTCGAGAGGCGGTTCCAGAACACGCCGGCGATGGTCTTTCGCTCCTCGGGGACGCGCGCCTCCTCCTCCACGATCGAGGCCAGCGTCACGATCCGATCGACCGGGACACCGAGCGATTCGGCGCGGGCCCGCCACCCGTCATCAAAGACGGCGTGGAACTGGCCGGCCATGATCCGCGCCATGCCGCGCGCCGTCGTGGACGGGTCGACCCGGTAGGTCTCGGGGAAGAGGTATCCTTCGAGGGTCGGGCCGGGGAGGTCCAGCGAGTCGGCGAGAAGCGAGTCGACGGCGGCGGCCACGAAGGCGGCCGAGTCCACCCCCAGAGAGCGCGCCACGACGCCGGCCACCTGCTCCAGCCGGAGGCCTTCGGGGACCGTCACCTCCACGAGGACGGTCTCGCCGCCGACCAGCATGTCGATGACGGTGGGCAGCCCGCGGTCTCGAGGGAGCCGATAAGTCCCCGCCTGGATCGCTTCCGCGTCCCCGCGAGCTCTCAGCCACAGCTCGAAGAGGAGCGCGCTCCGGATGACCCCCTCCTGGTCGAGCCGACGGCCGATTGTCCGGACGGCGCTTCCCGGCTCGACCACGACGTCGGCCGAGGTCGCGCCCTCGGGCGCCGCCGGGCGGCTCGCCCACCAGAGCCAGCCGACCGCGACGAGCGCCGCGAGAAGGACCAGCCCCGCCAGCGAAAGGACGAAGCCCCTGGTCACTCCTCGGCCTCCCGTTCTTCCGCCAGGGTCCGGGAGCGCAGCCACCCCTCCAGCATCAGGACGGCCGACAGCTGATCGAGTCGCGAGCGCATCTCACGCTCCGAGTACCCGATCTCGCGGAGCCGGGTCCGCGCGGCCTCGGTGGAGAGCCGCTCGTCCCACTCCTCGACCGGAACCTCCAGCGCCCCTGCCAGCTCGGCCTCGAACTCACGGGCCAGCCGCGCCGCGGGCCCCTCCGACCCGTCCATGGAGACCGGGATCCCGAGGACGACGCGGTCGACCGCACGGTCGCGAGCGATCCGCCGGATCTCGTCGACCAGCTTCCCCTTGAGTGCCTTCCGGTCAACGGTCGGGAGCCCCTCGACCAGCGCCCGGCCGGGCTCGGCCAGGGCCAGCCCGACGCGCCTCTCGCCCAGGTCGATGGCGAGGACCCGCTCGGCGGACGAGCCGGCCGGCTCGGCAGAGGTGTCGTCGCTGGACATGGGATGCGGGTGCGGCGAGCTCAGGGAGACGGCGGAAGGGCGATCAAGATGGCCGGGCCACCCTCACCCGTCAGTCTCCGGACATCGAGCCGAGGAAGCCCTCGTTGTCATCCGTTCTCTTCATCTTCTCGATCAGGAACTCCATCGCCTCGGACGGGCCCATGTCGTTCAGGAACTTCCGGAGCAGCCAGATCCGCTGGAGCTGATTCTCCGGAATCAGCAGCTCCTCGTGGCGCGTGCCCGAGCGATTGATGTCGATGGCCGGGTAGATCCGGCGGTCGGAGAGCGAGCGGTCCAGCACGAGCTCCATGTTGCCGGTCCCCTTGAACTCCTCGAAGATGACCTCGTCCATCCGGCTCCCGGTGTCGATGAGCGCGGTCGCGACGATCGTGAGCGAGCCGCCCTCCTCGATGTTCCGGGCCGCGCCGAAGAACCGTTTTGGCTTGTGGAGGGCGTGCGCGTCCACGCCGCCGGACAGGATCTTGCCCGAGTGGGGAACGACCACGTTCTGGGCTCGCGCCAGGCGGGTGATCGAGTCGAGGAGGATCACCACGTCGTAGCCGTTCTCGACGAGACGCTTCGCCTTCTCGATCACCATGTCGGCCACCTGGACGTGGCGGTCGGCCGGCTCGTCGAACGTCGAGGAGATGACCTCGCCGTCCACCGAGCGCTCCATATCGGTGACTTCTTCGGGACGCTCGTCGATCAGGAGCACGATCAGTTTGACGTCGGGGTGATTCTCGCTGATCGAGTTCGCGATCTTCTGAAGCAGGATCGTCTTCCCGGCCTTGGGCGGGCTGACGATCAGCCCGCGCTGCCCCTTCCCGATCGGCGAGAAGAGGTCCATGATCCGCATCGAGAGGTCGCGGTCGGAGCGCTCGAGGCGGAACCGCTCCTCCGGGTAGAGGGGCTTCAGGTTGTCGAAGAAGACGGTGTGCTTGGCCTGGTCGGGATCCTTGAAGTTGACGGTCTCGACCTTGAGTAGCGCGAGGTATCGCTCTCCCTCCTTGGGGGGCCGCACCTGGCCCTGGATCGTGTCGCCCGTTCGCAGATCGAAGCGCTTGATCTGCGAGGGGCTGACGTAGATGTCGTCGGGCCCGTACAGGTAGTTCCAGTCGGGGCTCCTCAGGAAACCATACCCCTCGGGGAGGATCTCGAGCACGCCCTCACCGCGCAGCACGGTCTCGTGATCGAGGAGCTCCTGCTCGATCTTGAAGATCAGGTCCTGCTTACGGAGACCCGAATAGTTCTGGATGGCGAGCTCCTCGGCCATCCCGTGGAGCTCGGGGATCGATTTCGACTTGATGTCGGTGATGTCCATGACGGTGGCGTTCTCGGATGGGGTCGGCGGGCGACGTGAGCGGGTGCGGCTACGGGGTCGGTTCAAGGAGTTTACCTCGACGGGTGCGGTTCGTGAGTGATCGGGTGGTCCTGGCGACGGCGCGGGCCGGTCAGGGCGAGGTCGTGTCGCGACGGTTTACGGGGATGGACGAAGGGCTTGCGTGACAGAGGCATTTTACAACGTGCCGTGCGGCGTGTCAACCGGAGCCGGGGTAGATTGTGAAGCATGAGCGAGCCTTCTCGAGCCGCTGACCCGCGCCCGGCGAACACCCTTCTGAGGCCCACGGCGGGGCTTTCCGAGGTGGTGCGTCGACTCCGGGAGGACGGTCGCGCCGCTTTCGCGGTCGGCGGCGGGGTCCGGGACGGGCTCCTGGGCCTGCCGGTCGCGGAATGGGACGTCGGGACCGACGCCCTGCCGGAGCGGGTCCTCGAGATTTTCGAACGGACACATCCGATCGGCCTCGAGCACGGGACGGTGGGCGTCCGGATCGGGGGCGAGACCGTCGAGGTGACCACCTTCCGCAGCGACATCGCGACCGACGGCCGGCATGCGGTCGTCCGGTTCGGGGCGTCGCTCGAGGAGGACCTCGCCCGACGCGATTTCACGATCAACGCCCTCGCCTGGGATCCGATCGAGGGCAGGATCCACGACCCCTTCGGGGGGCTGGAGGATCTCGCCGCCGGGCGGCTCACGACGGTCGGCGACCCCGATCGACGGCTGGTCGAGGACTATCTGCGGATCCTGCGCGCGTTCCGTTTCGTGGCACGCTTCGATCTGGAAGTCGAGCCGGCCACCCGGGCCGCGCTCGAGCGCCACGCCGGCGGTGTAGTCGGGCTCTCGGGGGAGCGGGTCCGGGACGAGCTCCTGAAGACCTTCTCCCAGTGCCGGAAGCCGTCCCGCGCGCTCGAGGGGTGGCGCCGGACGGGCGTCCTGGCGCGTCTCTTCCCGGAGCTGGCGGTCACCTTCGGGGTCGAGCAGAACCGGTTCCACGCCGACGACGTCGGCACCCACACGCTCCTCGTCGTCGATCGCGTGCACCGGTCGCGGCCGTTTCTGCGCGTGGTCTCGCTCCTGCACGACGTCGGCAAACCGCCGACCCGCGAAATCCATCCCGAGACCGGGGACTGGACGTTCCCCGACCACGCGGCGGTCGGCGCCCGGCTGGCCCGCCAGGTCCTCGAGCGGCTCCGCTTCTCGAACCGCGAGACCGACCGCGCCGTCCACCTGGTCGCCGTCCATATGGATCTGCCGCCACCCGGGGCCTCCGATGCGGCGGTCCGGCGCTGGATCCGCCGGATCGGCGAGGAGAACGTCTGGGACCTCTACCGCCTCCACCTGGCCGACTGGTGGGGGAACCGGGCCCGGGCCGGTGAGCCCCCCGTTCCCCTGGTCGAGATCTATCGCCGCGCGCGGGCGGTCCTGAAGGAGGACGCGGCGCTGTCGGTCGAGGACCTGGCGGTCGACGGCCGCGACCTGATCGCCCTCGGCCTGGAACCCGGGCCTGCCTTCGGTCGCATCCTGGAAGCGCTCCTCGAGCGGGTCGTCGACGACCCCGCGCTCAACCGGCGCGAGACCCTGCTCGGGATCGTCCGCGAGGAGGAGCTGGCTCCGCGGGCATGACGGAACCCCTGTCCCGCGATTTCTACGCCCGCGACACGCTGTCGGTCGCCGGCGATCTCCTCGGCTGCAGCCTGGTCCACGAGAGCCCGGAGGGACGGGTCAGGGGCCGGATCGTCGAGGTCGAGGCTTATGAGGGGGAGGACGATCCGGCGTGCCATGCCGCGGCCGGCCTGACCTCGCGGACGGAGCCCCTGTACGGACCGCCGGGCCACGCCTACGTGTACCTGATCTACGGGATGTACCATTGCCTGAACGCGGTCACCCGTCCGCCCGGGCGGCCGAGCGCGGTGCTGATCCGCGCGCTCGAGCCCGAGGAAGGCCTCGATCTCATGCGCCGCCGGCGAGGTTGGGCGAAGAATGGCCGGCCGGATCGCGACCTCACCAACGGCCCCGGTAAGCTGAGCCGGTCGTTCGGCCTGTCGCTCGAGCACAACCGGCTCGACCTGACGGGTCGGCGGCTCTGGATCGAATCCGGCCGGCGAGTCGAGCGTGTGGCGTGGACCCCACGGGTTGGGATCCGGGTCGGCACCGAGCGTGTCTGGCGGGCCTTCGACGCCGGCTCGGAGTGCGTGTCGCGGACCGCGCTCAACCGTCTCGCCGAGCCTTCACCTCGACCCCGACCCGCGAGGCAGCGATGACCGACGCCAGCTTCGTCGATCATCTCCAGCTCCTTCCCCTGCCCTCGCGCGATGGCGCGCGGCAGCCGGACGGCGAGCATCGTCCGGGCGGGCTGGGCCTCCGAACTCTGGCCGACCGGCTCGGCGCTCTCGGCTGGACGGCGCGCAACGAGGACTTCGCGATCGAGCGGAGGCTCCCCGACGGGCGGCTGGCGGAGGCGTACGCGCGGGCGATCGGCGACGCCGTCGCGTCCGCCCGCGACCGGAACCGGTTCCCGGTCGTTCTGAGCCTGGTGAACGGCTGCGCGCTGGGGGTCGTGGACGGGACGGGGGCGGGGGCCGGGATCGTGTGGGTCTCGCCCGAGGCCGCGTACCGGACGGGCGGCTTTCTCCGCCGGCCCTGCGTCGAGGAGAGCGTGCTGTCCCGGGTGACCGGCCGCCAGACACGGGACGCGTTCGCGATCGCTCCGGTGACCCTGCCGGGCGCCCGGATCGTGATCGTGGGCGGAGGCGGAATCGGCGACCGTGAGCGGAAGGCCCTGGAAGCCGACGGCATCCGGCGGCTCGGTACCGATCGGCTGGGGGAACTTTCCGCCGCGGTGGCGGAGACCGATGCCGAGGAGTGGGTCCTCCATGTCGACGCGACCGCCTTCACGCCCGGGGTCCTTCCCGCGGCCGACCGGTCGGGGAGCGGCGACCTCGGGCTGGATCCGCTCGCCGACGCGGTGACGAAGGCCTTCGAGGGACGCCGGCTCGGCTGCGTGGCGATCGCGCGCTACGACCTGAACCGGGAGTCGGCGGTCTCGACGGCCGCCCTGGCCGGGCTCCTGGACCGGATCCTCCTGGCGGCGGGCGGCCAGCCCGATCCGGCGGCGCGCCGGGAGGCCCAAGCCCGATGACCGACCTCTTCCGCCAGCAGGCCGAGGAGCGGCTCGCCCGGGGCGCCCCGCTCGCCGACCGGATGCGTCCCCGGACGCTCGAGGAATTCGTCGGCCAGGAGCACCTGGTCGGGCCGGACGGCGTCCTCAGGCGGATGATCGAGGCCGACGAGGTCCACTCGCTCCTCCTCTGGGGCCCGCCCGGAACCGGCAAGACGACGCTGGCCCGGATCATCGCCGAGGCGACAGGGGCCAGGTTCGCGTGGTTCAGCGCCGTCACGATGGGGGTCGCGGACGTGAAGCGGATCGTGGCCGAGGCGCGTGCGGCGCTCGGCGAGCACGGCCGCCGGACGGTCCTCTTCTGCGACGAGATCCACCGCTTCAACAAGGCGCAGCAGGACGCGTTTCTGCCCCACGTCGAGCAGGGGCTGGTGACCTTGATCGGGGCGACGACCGAGAACCCGTCGTTCGAGGTCAACGCGGCGCTCCTGAGCCGGATGCGGGTGTACACGCTGACCCCCCTCGAGCCCGAGCAGATCGGGATCCTGCTCGACCGGGCGCTGGCGGACGCCGGGCGCGGGCTGGGTGGGCGTGGGCTCGGGCTCGAAACGCGTGCGCGGAAGTTCCTCTCGGAGGCCGCCCAGGGCGACGCCCGGATCGCGCTCTCGACGCTCGAGCTGGCGGCCGCGCTCGTCCCCGACGGGACCCGGCTCGAGCGCGCGCACCTCGAGGCGGCGCTCCAGCGGAAGGCGATGCGGTACGACAAGGCCGGGGAGGAGCATTACAACGTCATCTCGGCCCTCCATAAATCATTGCGTGACTCCGATCCCCAGGCCGGACTCTACTGGCTGGCCCGGATGCTGGAGGCGGGCGAGGATCCGCTCTACGTGGCCCGCCGCCTGGTCCGCTTCGCGTCGGAGGACGTCGGCCTGGCCGACCCCCGGGCACTCGAGCAGGCGGTGGCGGCCCAGCAGGCCGTCCACTTCATCGGCATGCCCGAGGGCGCGCTGGCGCTCGCGCAGGCGGTTGTGTACCTGGCCGTCGCCCCCAAGTCGAACGCCCTCTACGCGGGCTACGGCCGTGCCGCTCGGGACGCCCGTGAGACCGAGCGCGAGGCGGTTCCCCTGCATCTCAGGAACGCTCCGACCGGCCTCATGCGCGAGCTGGGTTACGGCGCCGGCTACCGGTACGCCCACGACGAGCGGGATGCGGTCATCGACCAGGACCACCTCCCGGCTGCGCTCGCCGGTCGGGTCTACTACGAGCCCACGCCGCGCGGCTTCGAGGCCCGGGTGGCCGACCGGATGGCGGAGCTGGCCGAGCGCGTCCGCGAGGTCAGGGAAGCGGCGGGGCGCGCTCCCGGCGTTCCGGTGGAATGACGCACAGGGTCGACCCTCCCGACCGTCCCGAGCGGGCGGTCCTGGTCGCCGTGGGCGGCCCGGTCGCATCCACGAACGGGGACGCGTGGTCGGCGGAAGAGCTGCTGGAGGAGCTCCGCGCGCTCGCGATCTCGGCGGGCGCCGAGGTCGTCGGCGAAGTCGTCCAGTCGCGCGATCGCGCGGACGCGGCCCTCTACATCGGGCGCGGCAAGGCCGACGAGCTCAGGCGTGAGGTTGCCGCCCGGGACGCCCAGCTCGTCGTCTTCGACAACGACCTCTCGCCCGCCCAGGGCAAGAAGCTCGAGGATCTGATCGGGGTCCGGGTGCTCGACCGCTCCGAGCTCATCCTCGACATCTTCGCGCGGCGGGCGCGGACCAGGGAGGCCAAGCTCCAGGTCGAGCTGGCCCAGCTCCAGTACCTGCTGCCGCGGCTCCGCCGGATGTGGACCCACCTCTCACGGATCCGGGGCGGGATCGGCCTGAGGGGGCCGGGGGAGACCCAGCTCGAGGTGGACCGGCGCGTGATCCGCGACCGGATCCGGACGCTCAAGGAGAAGCTGGAGGGGATCGAGACCCGTCGCAGCCTCCAGAGGAAGGGGCGCGGCGAGGTCTGGAACGTCGCCCTGGTGGGATACACGAACGTCGGGAAGTCGACGATCATGAACCGGCTGACCGGCGAGCGTCTGCGCGCCGTCGACAGCCTCTTCGCGACGCTCGACGCGACCACCCGGCGGATGGAGCTGCCGGGCGGCGAGGCCGTGGTCCTGACCGACACGGTGGGGTTCATCCGCGACCTCCCCCACGACCTGGTCGCCTCCTTCCGGGCGACCCTCGAGGAGGTCGTGCACGCGGACCTTCTCCTCCACGTCGTCGACGTCTCCGATCCTCGCCGGGAGAGCCGGATGGCGGTCGTCCGCGATGTACTGCGGTCGCTCGACGTCGGCGACGCCCCGACCCTGACCGTGTTCAACAAGTTCGATCAGATCCCCGCCGCCGAGCGGGCCGGCATCCGGGCGCGGTTGCTCGAAGCTCACGAGCCTGCCGTCGTCGCGTCCGCGGTCGAGCCGCGCGGGCTGGTCGCCCTGGAGGAGGCGCTCGCCAGGTACGTGGAGACGCACGAGGTGCGTGTGCGGGCGGTCGTGCCCAGCGGCGACGGCCGGCGCCTCGCTTTGATCCACCGCCTGACCGAGGTGCTGGAGCGGCGCTACGCGGACGGGCTGGTCGAGCTCGAGCTCCGGGCGCGGCCGGAGGCCCTGGCCCGTCTCGAGCGTGAGGGCATTGCCGTGGAGCCGAGGTGAGCTTGGCGGGACGGACGGGACGCGTGGGCGCGTCGGGTCCGTCCATCCAGATCTACGGCGCGGGACGGA
>DASRVA010000129.1:0-25139 GCA_035687745.1 Gemmatimonadota bacterium | reverse complement strand
TTCCGATCCATGAGCACCTTGCCCAGGACGACGCGCAGGCCGCTCGCCGTCGCCGCCTCGAAGGCGCGCTCGCACGCCGCCGGATGGACGGTCACGAAGGCGGCCGCGGTGCCCACGCCGGCTCCGGCGAGGGCGGCCAGGAACCGTTCGGCGACGCGGAAGGCGTGATCGGGGTCGGCGAAGAGCGCCTCGGCGGGGAAGACGAACCGCTCCAGCCACTCGAGGAGGGGCGGTCCGTACCGGCCGCGGACGTCGATCTGCGGCAGGTGGACGTGCGCGTCGACGAAAGCGGGCAGGATCAGGGCCGGCGCGACGGGCGCGACCGGAGCGCCCTGGACCTCCGGCGCGGACTCCCCGCTCCAGGCGCCGGCACCGACGATCCGTCCATCGGAGCCGATCCGGACAAAGCCATCCTCGATCGCCCGCGCGCGGCCCGGATCGAGCGAGCTCAGGAGGGGGCCCCGGAGGACGAGGCCCTCGGAGGGGATCACCTCGCGCTTTCCTCCGCCCGGTCGTCCTCGGCCCGGCGGAGGGCGCCCAGCAGGGCCCGCGGGTCGATCGTCCCGACCAGCCGGCCGCGGTCGACGATGAGCGGCAGGCCGGCGCCGCCCGCCAGCCGGGCGACCACCTCCTCGGCCGGCGTCTCGGGGGAGAACACCTGGGCAGGATCGGCCGGCTCGGCCACCGTCCTCGCCGCGCGACCGGGCTCTTCCCGGGCCGACTCGACGAGGGTCGACCGGCGGACGACCCCGACCAGCGTGCCGTCGGGCTCGATGACCGCCACCTGGGCGTCGGCCTCGTAGGGGCTCGTCTGGGCGGCACCCACCCGCACGTCCTGATCGGCGCGCACCGCCGGGACCCGCTCGGTCATGATGTCCCGGACCGCCACGCCTTCCACGGCGTCGCGGAGCCGGGCGACCCGGATGCTGTGGGTGGCGGCCGTCCAGAGGAACCATCCGATCACCGCCTCCCAGAGCCACGAGAGGTTGCCGGTCGTGAGGGCCAGGAGCAGGCCGCCCGCCATGAGCAGCGCGGCGATCACCTTGCCGGTCCGTGCGGCGCCGACCGTGGCGCGCTCGAAATCGCCGGTCCGCCACCACAGCAGGGCCCGCAGGATCCGACCGCCGTCCAGGGGAAATCCGGGAACCAGGTTGAAGAGGGCGAGGGCGACGTTGATGATGCCGAGCCACCAGAGCCCCGCATCCACGACCTGAGGCCAGGGAACGGCATCGATGAGCCCGAGGAGCCCAAGGCCCAGCACGATCGACAGCAGCGGCCCGGCCCCCGCGATCAGCAGCTCCGACTTCGCGTCGCGGGGCTCGCCGCGGAGCTTTGCCACCCCGCCGAAGATGAAGAGCATGATCTCGTCGACGTCCACCGAGCGGGCGCGGGCCACCAGCGCATGGGCCATCTCGTGGGCAAGCACGGAGGCGAAGAGGAGCAGCGCCAGCGCGCTGGCCAGCGCCCATCGCACGAAGGGGCTCGTGGTGGGAAGCTGGGCGGGCAGGTAGCCGACCGCCAGCGAATAGGCGACCAGGAAGAAGATGAGGAACCAGGTGGGGTCCAGGATGATCCGGATCCCCGCCAGGCGGGCCAGGGGGATCGCCGTGCGCATCAGGCGGCCCGCTCCCGCCGGCCGCTCACGAGGCCTCGCGGGTCCGCACGTATCCCTGGCGCACGGCGTGCTCACGCAGGGATTCCTGCAGGAGCTTCCGCCCGCGGAAGAGGCGGCTCATGACCGTCCCGATCGGGATCTCCAGCATGTCCGCGATCTCCTGGTACGAGAACCCCTCCATGTCGCGCAGGGCGATCGCGGTGCGGAAGATCTCGGGAAGACCGTCCATCGCGCGCTTGATCTCGTCTCCGACGAAGCGGCCGAGGTAGTCGTCCAGGTCCGACAGATCGAACCCCGGCGCCGCCTCCTCGCCCGGGGCATCGAGGAGGCGGTCGTAGAGTCCGGTCCGTCCCTCCTCGTCCAGCTCGACCGGGACCGGCGAGCGGCGGGCCTTCCGGTAGCGATCGATGTACGCGTTGGTGAGGATGCGGAACAGCCACGCCTTGCACGAGCCACCTTCCCGGTAGCGATGGAGGTTGCGGATCGCCTTGACGAAGGTGTCCTGAACCAGGTCCTCGGCGTCCTGCCTGTCGCCGGTCATGCGGAGGGCGGCCCCGAAGAGCGCATCCAGATGCGACACGCATTCCTCGCGCATGGTCTGTCGCTGGCTCGGGGTAGGGCGCGGGTCGGAGGACATGAGTGGCAAGGTATCCCGCCGTCACCACCACGCCAACGCGCCTGCGGTTCGCATCCCGGACCGCTAGATTCGACCGCCGTGATCGCGCCGTCCCAACCCGCCATCGAGGTCCGCGGCGCCCGACAGCACAACCTCCACGACATCGACGTGTCGTTCCCGCGCGGGCGGCTGTCGGTGATCACCGGGGTGAGTGGATCGGGAAAGTCCTCGCTCGCCCTGGACACGGTCTACGCCGAAGGCCAGCGTCGCTACGTCGCGTCGCTGTCGACCTATGCGCAGCAGTTCCTGGACCGGCTCCCACGGCCCGAGGTCGACGCCATCGACGGGCTGCCCCCGGCGATCGCCATCGAGCAGAAGAACCAGACCCTGAACCGCCGCTCGACGGTGGGGACGGCGAGCGAGGTCTACGACGTCCTGCGACTCCTCTTCGCGCGCGCGGGCGTGGCCCACTGCCCGGAGTGTGCGGAAGCCGTGCGCCCTCATTCACCGTCCGCGGCCGCCGACGCGCTGGGTGGCGAGCCGGACGGATCCGACTGGTACGTGACCTTCGCCCTGCCGATCTCCGATGCCCTGACGCACGAGGTCCTGGTCGAGAACCTCCGCTCGCTGGGATTCATCCGCCTCCTGGCGGCCGGACAGGAGAGGCATCTCGAGGAGCTCGAACCGGACGAGGACCTCACCGGGCGGACTCCGATCTTCGTGGTCGTCGACCGGGTGAGGGTGGGGGGCACCTCGGCGGCCCGGATCGTCGAGGCCATCGAGCGCGCGTACGAGGAGGGAGAGGGCGAGGTCGTGCTCTTCCGGCGCGGCCGGACCGGTGCGGACGACGAGCTGCGGTTCAGCCGTCACGGCCGCTGCCCGCGCTGCCGCCGGTCGGTTCCCGAGATCCGACCCTCCCTGTTCTCGTTCAACAGCCCCTACGGCGCCTGCCAGGAGTGCAACGGCTTCGGATGGCTGCTGGAGTACGATCCCGCCCGCATCGTCCCGGATCCCGAGCGATCGCTGTCCGAAGGCGCCCTCGATCCGTGGAACAAGCCCCGTTACGGGAGCCGGCGGGAGCGGCTCCGGCGCTTCGTCCGCGAGAGCGGCATTCCGTGGCGCGAGCCCTGGAGCGAACTGCCCGAGGCCGCGCGGAGAGCCCTCCTCGAGGGGGGGCGACACGGCGGCCGGACCTTCGAGGGGGTGATGCCCTTCCTGCGCGGGCTCGAGGCCAAGAAGTACAAGGCGTACATCCGGTTCTTCCTGCGCTCCTACCAGACCTACCGGCTGTGCCCCGGGTGCGCCGGGACCCGCCTTCGGCCGGAGGCCGGAGCGGTGCGGGTCGCCGGTGAGACCCTGCCGTCGCTGGCCGGCCGCACGCTGGGGGAGCTCCAGGAATGGGTCCGGACGCTCCCCTCCGATATCGGGCCGGAGGAGGTGGTGTCGTCGATCCTGCGTGAGGCCCGGCGGCGGCTTGCCGTCCTGGTCGATGTCGGTCTGGACTACGTGACCCTCGACCGGCTGACCCGCACCCTCTCGGGCGGGGAAGCGCAGCGGATCGCGATCGCCAACGCCTTGGGGAGCGCGCTTTCCGACGGCCTCTACGTCCTCGACGAGCCGACGGTCGGACTCCATGCCCGCGACACCCGGCGGCTGCTCGACCTGCTGCGCGAGCTCGGCCGGCGCGGCAACACGGTCCTCGTCGTCGAGCACGACCTGTCCGTCATCCGCGAGGCGGATCGCGTGATCGAGCTCGGGCCCGGCTCCGGACGGGAGGGGGGACGCGTGGTCTTCGCGGGGTCGCCGGAGGGGCTGGCCGCCGCCCGGACCCGGACCGGCCGGTGGCTGAGCGGCGAATCGGAGATGCCGCCGCGGAAGCGCCGCAGTCTCGACGGTCCGTGGCTCGGGATCCGCGGGGCCCGGGCGCACAACCTGCGGAACCTGGACGTCGAGATCCCGCTCCACGCCCTGACGGCCGTGACCGGGGTCTCGGGGTCGGGCAAGTCCTCGCTCGTCCACGACGTCCTCCATCGCACCCTGACCGGTCGCGGCTTCGAAGCCGAGGGCCGCGACGACGCCCTGTCGGGGCCCACCTGCGACGCCATCCGCAACGCCGAACGGGTGGCCGGGGTCGTGAACGTCGACGCGTCGCCGATCGGCAAGTCGCCGCGCTCGAACCCGGTCACCTATGTCCAGGCCTTCGATCCCATCCGCCGCCTCCTCGCGTCGACGCCGGCGGCCCGCCGTCGGGGCATGGGCCCGGGCCATTTCTCGTTCAACACCGCGGCCGGCCGGTGTCCGGTCTGCCGGGGAGACGGACACCAGCGGATCGAGATGGTGTTCCTGCCGGACGTCTTCGTCGGGTGCGAGGCGTGCGGCGGACGGCGCTACACGGTCGACGTGCGCGAGGTCAAGTGGCGCGGGCGGTCGATCGACCAGATCCTGGAGATGACGGTGGACGAGGCCCTCGTCTTCTTTGCCGGAGAGCCCGGGGTCGGCCGGGGGCTGCGCGTCCTCCAGGCGGTCGGGCTCGGCTACCTCTCGCTGGGCCAGCCGGCGACGACGCTCTCGGGCGGCGAATCGCAGCGCCTCAAGCTCGGGCGCGAGCTCGCTCGTCGGCCGGGATCCCGCGGTCGCCGCGGCAGGGGGATTCTGTACCTCCTCGACGAACCCACCAACGGCCTGCACGACGACGACATTCGATGCCTGGTGCGGGTCCTCGACGAGCTGATCGCGCGGGGCCACACGGTGGTGGTCGTCGAGCACCACCTCGACTTCATCGCGCGCGCCGATTGGGTCATCGACCTGGGTCCCGAGGGAGGGCCGGCGGGCGGGCGGGTGGTGGCGGCCGGACGGCCCGCGGAAGTGGCGGATCGCGCGGGTTCTCACACGGGCCGGGCGCTCGCCGGCCGTCTCGCGGAGCGGCTCGCCGAGGAGGTGGTGCCTGCGTAGCCGGCTCCCGATCGTCCTGGCCCTCCTGGCGTTCGCCTGCAGCGACAAGCAGGGGCCGGTCGGCGCGCCCGGCGGGCGCGACGGGATCGTCCTTCGGTACGTGACCCCGAGGGCCCAGGTGGTCGCCTCGTCCAGCGTCCACGTCGTCACCCTCGCGCTGTCGGTGAGCCGGACCGGGGACGACGGCGAGACGGTGCCGTTCGCGGGGGTGCTCCTCGAAGCCGCGCTGGACGAGGGACGGGGCACTCTGCGGAGCCACTTCGAGACCGCCGATTCGCGCGGCATCGCGGTCTTCCAGCTCGAGATGCCGGCGCAGGGGGACCGCACGAGCGTGATCGTGACCCTCGAGCAGGATGCCCGCTCGTTCCTCCCCTTCGAGGTCGTGTCCACGTCCGTCCTGCCGGTCGACCCGGGGATCGGTCAGATCCAGGAGATCCGTCCTCCCGCCGAAGGCGTGATCCTGCGCTTTCCTTCCGAGCCCGGAGCCGAGTACGTCGTGATGCCGTACCAGACCGACCTGGACCGCCGAACCGGATACCGGCTGCTGTACCAGACCACCGGCGACGTCCTGACCGGCTCCCTGGAGATCCCGCCCCTGCCACGCGGCCTGGGACCGGCGCTGGACGGGCCGAGCGACGTCCGGCGGGGCGACATCGACCCGGCCGGGCTGACCGCCTCAGCTCAGGTCCCGCTGGCGGTCAACATCCGGTCATGCGGCATCAAGACCGATCGCATGGCCCCGCTCCGGTACGAGGGTGTGAGCGTGGCGATCTACGTGGATGCCCCGGCGGACCAGCATCAGGCGCGGATCGACTCGATCGGACGCGCCTTCGATGAGCAGATCCACCCGACCAACACCCGCCTCTTCGGCCCGACGACCGACCTCGACCTGAACGGCCATCTGCTCGTGATCATGTCGCCCGAGCTCGGCACCCAGGGCGGCATCTATTGCGACACCATCCGCACGCTCGGTGTGGAGTCCTTCTACGCGAACTGGATCCCCAGCGACCCGATCGACCGTCCGCTGGCCACCCTCGCCCACGAGCACCAGCACGTCATCAACGCCGGCCTGCATCTGACGACGACCGGCTCCGTCGGCGACGAGCAGTGGCTGAACGAGGGCATGTCGTACGCCGCCGAGGCCCTGAACGGCTACTGGACGGGCTCGCTGCTACGGCTGTGGCAGTTCACCAGCGGCCAGAACGGCGGATTGTCCATGCTGCCGCTGGACTACGTCGAGGCGCTCAACCACCAGTACATGATGTTCGCGCTCTACCTGGGCGACCGGTTCGGTCCCGTCACCTACCGGAACCTGGGGCTGAGCGGACGGCGGGGAGTGGGCAACGTCGAAGGCGTCACGGGGATGCCGTTCGAGGAGCTGCTCCGGGACTGGTTCATCGCCTCCGCCGTCACCAACCTCGATCTGATCCAGGATCCCCGTTTCAACTACCGGACGGTGAACCTCCAGGGGATGGCCGAGGAGATCGGCGGCTGCGGCTGCCTGCCCGGCGACCGCCTGCGCGGGATGACGCTCGAGGACCTGCATCTGGACGCCGCCTTCAACGTCACGCGCACCCTCGACGGCGCCGACGCCGACTACTACCGGCTGGCGCTCGGGCCGGAGGAGCGGGTGGAGGACGTCTTCTTCGACGCCTTCGGGAGGACGACGGTCAGGATGGCGGTCATCCGCACGCGCTGAGGGGCCGGGTTACGGCGCAGACGGTGGCGCCGCCGGCTGCGGTGGTGCTGGCGCTTCCGGCTCGGCGCCGCGGGGCGGGTCGACGGCGGTGACGATCAGCACGAACAGCGGATCGCCGCTGCGCGGCGTGTTGCCGATCCGGCCGAAGGCGCTCAACTCGGTCCCGTTGGCCGTCGCCCAGGCCATCTCCAGACTGTCCAGCCCGCTCAGACCCTCGATGCCCTGGATCCGGATCCGCGAATCCCCGGCCGTCAGGGTCACACCCTCGGCGCTCCGCCCGACCCGGCCGGTCACCGCGACGTTGGTCTCCTCACGCTCCAGAGGTTGCCAGTCGGCCGGCCCGCCGGTGCCGTAGTCGGACGCGTTCAAGCTGGCCAGGTCGAGCGCGCGATAATCGGACAGGGTGACTCCGGTGAGCGGGTTCGTCACCGGCTCCACGACGTAGGGCAGGCTGTCCGACTCCACGAGGGACCAGTGGGTGATGGTGGCCGGCAGCTCGATCGGAGTCCCGGCCTGGTCGTACTCCAGGGAACGGACGAACGACGCGTTGTCGAGCGCGGCGTCGCCGACACCCTCCACGTACCAGAGCCTCTGGCCGTCGGAGAAGACGGCGGTGTTGCTGATCGTTCCCAGGTGCCGTCCCATCTCCAGCTCGGCGGTCTTGGGTCGCGCCTCCTCCGCGCGCAGCCGGGCGCGCTCCCTGGCGCCGTAGACCACGATCACCACGAGCAGCAGCGCGAAGATGCTTCCCAGGGCGAGAAAGAGCGTGCGCGTCCCACGCCGGTTCTCGATCTCTGCGATCTCGTCGTCGTGTCGGACAGCGTGCGGATCCGGGGACATGCGTCTCCTCCTTGCCTCGATCGCCGAGCGAGCGGATGTGGCCGCGAAGGGATGGAGTATTTCACGGCGGAGCGGGCGCGTCAAGCGCCCCCGCAACACGTCGGTTTTGACGGAGGCCCGCCAGCGAACGTAGACTTCACGCGCCCGGGTCGGGTCGATCCTCAAGGGAGTGCGCGCGTGGGAAGGTGGAAGAGCGTTGTGTGGAGTCTCGTCGGCGCCTCGGCGGCGATCGTCGCGGGATCTTTCGCGCGCCGCAAGTACGAGCATTCCGTCCTCCAGATCGGCCACGAGTTCAAGACCGGCGAGGTTGTGGCCCGGGAGGGTGGCTACCAGTGCGAGCAGTGCGGGTACGTGCTCGCGCTGGCGGCGGGCAAGCGCATTCCCCCCTGCCCGAAGTGCAGCCACACACGGTACCTGAAGATCTCCTGACCGTCCGCCTCGGCGATGGCGCGCAGCGAGGCCCCCTCTCCGTGGACGACGCGCCACGGACCGGCGGCGCTGGGAGCGGTGATCTTGCTCGCCGCAGCCTGGCCGGGAGTCCCGCCCCTCTGCGCCCAGCGGCCGGTCCCTCCGCCGATGGGGCGGGTGGAGATCGTCCTCGACCTCTCCGGGCCGATGGCCGGCCGGCCGGGGGCGCCCGGTCGGGGAGGTCTGGCGCGCCGTTTCGCGCTCGCTCTGGGGAACGAGCTGGATCGCCGGGGCGGCCGTCCCCCGATGGGGCTGCGGACCTATGGATCGCAGGCCGCGGGGGAGCCGGCGGGGAGCTGCGGCGAGAGCCGCCTCGTCGTGGCGCCCGATGCTCCCAGGGAGGACTGGGACCGGAGCTTTGAGGGCTTCGCCCCCGGGGGCTCCGCCCCGCTGGCGCTCGCCCTCGAGCGGGCGGCCGCGGACGGCGCCGACACGTACGTGCTGCTGGCCGCCGGGGGCGACGGCTGTGGACAGGACGCCTGCCGGACATGGGAGCGGATCGTCCGCGAGCGGCGGTCGGGCCGCCGGATCCAGCTCCACGTGGTCGCGCTGGACCCAACCGTCCAGGGACGCGATGCCCTTCTCTGCCTGAGCCGGGCCGGCTCGGGCTCGTTCACGATCCTGCGCGACCCCGCCGACGTCACGCCCGCGGCCGAGCGCCTCGCGCTTGTCCTCCGGAACGAGGGGCTCCTCGACGTTCGCCTGTGGGCCGGCGAGCGCTTCAGCGCCCCCCTGCGCGTCGTCCGTCCGTTGACCGGCGAGGTGGTGGCGGCCTTCGGGACCGCGGGCGTCCGACCCGTGCCCGCCGGCATGTACGACTTGACCGTCGAGACCACGCCGCCGCTCCGGATCGAGCGCGTGCTCGTCCTCCCCGGGGACACGACCGTGGTCGAGCGCCGCGAGTTCGGGCGGCTTCTGGTCGAGGCGTTCGGCCGGGACAACGAGCCAGAGCGCCATCCCCTGTCGGTGCGACGGCCGGGGCGGAGGGAGGAGGTTCGCTACGCCGTGACCGGCGACACCCTGGTCCTCGCCTCCGGGCTCTACGAGGTCCAGGTCCAGGCGGGGGACTCGCTGCTCCGGCGGTCGGTCGAGGTCCGGGAGGGTCGCACCGCCCGGGTGATGATCGGCGGTACGGGCACCCTGGTCGTCGAGGCCCCCGACCTGGACGATCCGCCCGCCGATCTGGCCGTGGCGTACGGACCGAGCGCGTCGGTGACTCTGCGCGTCGGCGAGCCGACCCGGCTCCCCGCCGGCAGCTATCGGCTCGTGGTCCACACGCTTCCCGTGTACGTGACCGAGAACGTGGGCGTCGAGGCGGGAACGACGACCAGGATCCGGCTCCCCGAGGTCGGCGTCCTCGGGGTGGTGCTCTCGAGCGTGGCCGGCCCCGAGCGCGGGATCCCGGCGGAGGTCTACGAGCCGCTCACCAAGGAGGTCTACGGCACACTCCTGAGCGGCGAGCGCCGCCTCACCATGCCCGGGACGTACAGGCTCGGCCTGGCGACCGTTCCCGCCCGCGACATAGGCCCGGTGTCCGTCCTCCCCGGCGAAGAGCGGATCGTCTCCCGGGACGGGCTCTCGCGCATCGAGCTCTCCGCGCCCGCGGCCGCCCCCGTCCGACTCGAGGTGCTGGACACCGAGGGACGCTCGCTGGCCGAGGGCACCGGGAGGCGCCCGTCGCTCACCGTCTGGCCCGGCGAGTATCGGGTCCGCATCTGGCAGGGGAGCGAGCGGCTGTGGGAAGGCGACGTGACGGTTGCGCCCACGAAAACCGCCAGGATAGATTGGAGTCCTTCCTTACCCGTCCAACCGACAGGAGAGATCCCATGAGCCTCACTGGCCTCCTCTTCTTGCTGGTCATCGCGGCCATCGTGGGCGCGATCGGGCAGGCGATGGTGGGAGCGAGCCTGGGCGGCTGCCTGGTATCGATCGCTCTGGGATTCGTGGGCGCGCTGATCGGTGGCTGGCTCGCCGCGGAGCTGCGTCTCCAGGAGCCTTTCCCCATCACGATCGAGGGTCAGACATTCCCTTTGATCTGGTCGATCATCGGCGCCGCGCTGTTCGTGGCGGTGCTGAGCTTGATCAGCGGCCGCCGACGCATCTAGGCAGATCGCTGAGCGATCTGCACGGGCCTCCTGTCTAGCCTCCAAGAGTCCGAAAGAGCTTCGGAGTCGGGAACGGGCACCGCCGGAGGTCGGCTGCGCCGGGTGCTGGGTTGGGCGGCGGTGGCATGGCGATGGATCTCGTTCTACGCCCGCAACCTCTGGTACAAGGCGGCCGCCGACCAGATCTTCTTCCTCGCCTCCGGCATCACGTTCAACGTCCTCGTCACCGTCGTCCCGCTGCTCCTGCTCAGCATCTCGATCCTCGGCACGGTCATCGAATCGTCCACCGCCGCACGGGAGCAGGTCCTCCAGTTCATCGAGCGGGTGATCCCGCTCGACAGCACCCGGGTCGAGACCCTTCTCTTCAACCTCGTCGAGGACCGCGGGCTGTTCGGGCTGATCGGCCTGATCGGCCTGGTCTGGGCCGCCACCCGCCTGTTCGGATCGCTGCGGACAGTCCTGGAGGTGATCTTCGAGATCCCGCCGGAAGATCGGCTGGGCATCGTCGAAGGTAAGATTCACGACATCAAGATGGTGGTGGTCGTGGGTAGTCTCTTCACACTCACCATCACCCTCACGACCGCGCTGCGATGGGTGGAGAACTACGGGATCGGGTTCCTCGGCCTGGACGCCTACGACATGTCCTGGTTCACGTCGCTGGTCAGCATGCTGCTCGCCTTCAGCATCACGTACCTCATGTTCTACTTCGTCTACCGGTACGTGCCGGACCGGTGGATCCCGCGCACCGACGCCGCCTTCGCGGCGCTGTTCTGCAGCGTTCTCTTCGAGCTCGCCAAGCAGGCGTTCATCGCCTACCTGTCGAACTTCGGCCGCTATCTGGAGCTCTATGGCTCGTTCACAAATCTGGTAGTGGTGGCGTTCTGGGTATACTACAGCAGCATCGTGTTCATGCTGGGAGGCGAGCTGGCCCGGATCGCCCAGGTCCACAGCGGGCGCGGCACGCCGCCCGGCTGGGGCTTGCGCGGGGATACGCCGTGAGGCGGAAGCCGGTGCTCCTGGCCGCGGCGCTCCTGCTCGCTCTGGCGGGTCCGGCAGCGGCCCAGGAGGAAGGACCACAGGTCGAGCTCCGGCAGCGCGGGTGCTGTCTCGACCGGGTCACCGACGGGGACAAGATCGAGGAGGTGTCGGTCGACGGTAACCGCGCCCTCACCGACGGCACCGTCAGGAACGCGTTGGCGACGGCCGAGGGCGGGTTCTGGCCATGGAGCGACGACCGCTATCTCTCCAAGGCCGACTTCCTGGACGACCTCGAGCGTCTGTACATCCTGTACCAGCGGCACGGATACTTCGACTTCGATCTCCTGTCCTACGAGATCCGGAACGGCGAAGGTGTGCGCGTCCGGTTCGAGGTGTCGGAGGGAGAGCCGACGTTCGTCGACACGCTGGCGCTGACCGGGTTCGACTTCTCCCCGGAGATCGAGGAGAGGATCCGGCGGGCGCTCCCGCTCCAGCAGGGCGAGATCTTCAACGAAGCCGACCTGGTGGCCTCGCGGATATTTCTGGAGAACGGGTTTCAGGACCGTGGCTACGCGTTCGCCACCATTCTTCTGGAGTACCGGATACGCAAGGAGGCCCATGGCGCCAGCGTCACCTACACGGTGGTGCCGGGCGAGGTGTACTACTACGGCGAGATCGACGTCGAAGGCGAGGAGGACCCGAGGGACGTGGAGCTGGTCCGCGGCCAGCTCGCCTTCGAGAGCGGCGAGCGGTATGGACGACAGGAGATCCTCGATAGCCAGCGACGCCTGTACGAGCTCGGGATCTACCGCCGGGTCGAGATCCAGCCCCGGCTGGGATCGGTCCGCGGCGACACGGTCGACGTCGTCGTCACCGTGGTGCCTTCGCCGACCCAGATCGTGCGGGTCGGCCTGGGCTACGGAACGGAGGACCTGCTGCGCGTCAGCGGGTCGTGGCTCGACCGGAACTTCTTTGGCGGGAGCCGGCAGCTCGAGGTCGCGGGTCTCTACTCCGGTCTCGAGCGCCGGGCGGCGACGAGCTACCGGCAGCCGACCTTCCTCGTGCCCGACCTCGACTCCAGCCTGACCGGCTTCCTGCGGTTCGACACCGAGGACAACTACACGGTCGAGCGGCTGGGGGCGAGCGGCCGTCTGGGATATCGCGTGAGCCGGCGCATCCAGACCAGCGCCAGCCTGACCGTCGAGCGGGACGAATTCTCCAACTTCGACGAGGGGGTGCTGATCCCCGAGCTCGGTCGCGACTTCCTCAACCCCAGTCGGCTCATGAACGCGGACCTCCGGGCCTTCTACGACGGCACCGACTCGCTGTTCATGCCCAGTCGGGGGTTCCGCGCCGACCTGGCCTATCAGGTCGGCTTGCCGGTCGCGTCGTTCGACTATGGCTACCACAAGATCGCGGTGCTCTTCGCCACGTACCGGGAGATTCGCGAGGGTTGGGTGGTGGCGGCCAAAGTCCTGCCCGGGGCGATCTCCACCTTCGGCGGGGTACAGGGCCGGGTCCCCCTCTTCCAGCGGCTGTTCGCGGGCGGAGCCACCAGCGTGCGCGGCTACGAGCGCCGGCAGCTCGGCCCGAAGGACGACCCCGCCGCCCGCGGTCAGGCGCGCGACCCCGAGCCGATCGGCGGCAACGCCCTGTTCGAGACCAGCCTGGAGCTGCGCTTCCCGATCCGCGGGAGCTTCCGCGGGGCGGCGTTCGTGGACGCCGGGAACGTCTGGCCGGAGGCGGGCGATCTGGCGCTCGGCGACCTGCGTTACACGCCTGGCATAGGCGTGCGGTACGTCACCCCGATCGGTCCCATCCGGCTGGACGCGGCCCGGCGAACGTCAGGGGAAGAGGAGGAGTTCCTGCCGAGATGGGTGTTTCACATATCGATCGGCAACGCTTTCTAGCACGGCGGGTATCAACGGAAGGACGGCTCGAGGCGGCATGACGGAAGAGACTCCATCGGACGGGAAGGAAAGCGGCGGTCGCCGCTCGTTTCCGGTCCGCTTCGCCAAGTGGATGCTGATCGGGGTCCTGCTGCTCGTCGTCCTCGTCGCGACCGCCGCCGTGGGCGGGATCCTGTGGCTGCGGACGTCGTCGGGCGGCGAGTTCGTCCGCGGCCAGATCCAGCAGCGGCTCGGCGAGCTCGTGAACGGGGAGGTCCGCCTGGGCGGTGTCGAAGGGGACATCCTCACCGGCGTCGTGCTGCGCGACTTCGCGCTGGTGGGCGCGGACGGCGTCGCCCTCCTCGAGGCCGAGCGGATACGGGTCGCCTACACCCTGGCACCGTTCTTCGACAGGCGCGTGGCCGTGGCCCGGGTCGAGCTGGTTCGTCCCGAGATCGCGCTCGTCCGCTTCGACGACGGACGGTGGAACTTCCACACCATCTTCAAGGAGCGGCCGCCACCGCCCCCCGGGGCGCCCCCGGGATGGGGGTCGTGGGTGCAGATCGACCACCTGAAATTCGTGGACGGAAGCGTGCGGTTCGGCTTCGAGGACGGCGGGTGGCCCGGTTTCGACTGGGCCGACAACCGGTTCGTCGACCTGAACGGCGAGGTGCAGCTCGGCCTCTACCACCGGGAGCGAACGCTGCGCCGCTTCGTCGCCCGTGACCTCAGCCTGCGCGCCACCTCTCCCGCGCTCGAGATCCGCCGGATCGACGGGGAGGGGATCTGGACGCCGGACAGCGTGGCGCTCCGGGAGATCGAGTTCGTGACCGCCGGAAGCGACATCCGGACCGACGGCCTCCTCACGCTGGGGGAGCACGACAGCCTCGCGCTGGGCGTCGAGGCGCGCCGGATCGACCTGGGGGAGGTGAAGCGGTTCTTCCCGGCGGTGCGGCTGGACGGCGTCGGCTCGATGACGGGCCGGCTCTCGGGGCCGGTCTCGAACCCGACCGTCTTCCTCGACACCGCCACGGTCGAGACCGGCCGCTCCACCGTCACCGCCAGCGGCGCGTTGCACGATCTGGCCGACCTGCGCTTCGAGCTGGACGCCGAGGTCGCGCCGCTGGCCCCCGAGGACGCGCGGCTCTTCGTCGAGGCGTACCCGTTCGCCCAGCCCGTCCGGGGCAACATCCGGCTGGCGGGGCCCCTGCGCCGGCTCGAGATCGACGCCGACCTGGGCGCGCCGGCGGGGAGGATGACCGCGCGCGGCACGCTCATGCAGGGAGCGGGTCCGTTCGGGTACGACCTGGTCGCGACATCGCGCGAGCTGGACGTCGGCGCCCTCATCGGGAGGCCGTCGGTGGATCTCGTCCTCAGCGGGCTGTATCGGATCGACGGCCGGGGGACCGGCCGCGACGTCGAGGCGGTCTTCGCGGGCGAGCTCGACCGCTCGCGGATCTACCGCTGGGACATCCTCTCGGTGGAGACCCGCGGGAACCTGACGGGCGGGGTATACCGCGCCGACACCCTGGTGGCGCGGACCCCGGGGTCGGTCGTGCGCGGCGAGGGCGAGTTCGGGCTCTCGCGAGACGGCGTGATCGTGACCGACCTCGTTCTCGAGAGCGAGGACCCGGAAGAGCTGTGGCCCGGGCTGGGCGAGTTCGGCGGAGTCGTCCGCGGCGAGGTCAGCCTGGAGGGGACGTACCGGGGGTTCGACGCGAGCGGCGACATCGTGGCGGGGGACTTGAGCCTGTATGGGGTGACGGCCGACTCGTTCGCGGGGACGGTCCGGTTCGACGAGGTGGGCGGCCCGCTCACCATGGAAGCGGAGGGCACGTTCCACTCGCTGGCGGTGGCGGGGGTCGTGGCCGACACGGCAAGCGTTGTCGTGACCTACGACGCCGGTTCGATGGACATCGAGGCGTTCCTGGACCACGGCCAGGAGGTGACCACCGATCTCACCGCCGTGGCCGACTTCACCGGTCCGTCGCCCATCGTGACCCTGAGCCGGCTCCTCTACCAGACGCCCGAAGCGACCTGGGCCATCGACTCCGGTGACCTGGCCTATCAGGAAGGGCGGGTCGTCGCCCGCGACCTCACCTTGAGCCAGGACGGCCAGTCGGCGACCCTCGACGGGATCCTGGCGCTCGACGAAGGCGCCGCCTCGGATCTGACGTTCCGGTTGGACGCGGAACTCTCCACGCTCGCGGTCCTCGCGGGCCGCCCGGCGGGCGATTTCAGCGGCCACGCGGCGGTCGAGGGGCATCTCCAGGGACCGCGGTCGTCTCCCGTCATCGAGCTCGCCGGCGAGGTGCTGGAGGGATCCATCTTCAGCTTCCGTTTCGTCCGCATCGGCGGAGAGATCCAGTACGCCGACCGCCAGGCGCAGATCGATCTGACCGTGACCTCGCCCACCGAGGGGCACGACGTCGTCGCCACGGGGACCGTGCCCGTCGACCTGGCCCTGGTCGGCGGGGTGGACCGGCTTCCCAACCGCCCGGTCGATCTCCGCATCGAGGGCAGGAACACGGATCTCACGCTGCTGGCTGCCTTTCTGCCGGTTCTTCAGGACGTCTCCGGCCCGATCGATCTGAGCGTAGGCGTGACCGGCACGGCCGAAAGCCCGCGCTTCGAGGGCGTGGCCACGCTCCGTGACGGCGGCTTCCGGATCCCCGCGACGGGCGTCGCTTACGAAGGCATCAACGGGCGCATCACGTTCAACAACGACGAGATCGTGGTCGAGCGGATCGAAGGATCGGATGGCGAGCGCGGCAGCTTCGAGATCGATGGCCGGATCGCGATGGAGAACCTGCGCTTGGGGGCTCTGGCCATCGACCTGCGGGCGACCGAGCTCGAGGTGGTCGAGCAGTCCCGGCAGGAGGTCCAGGTGAACGCGGCCGTGACGCTGACAGGGACGACGGCGGCGCCCGAGATCACCGGCCGGGTCGAGGTGGACGAGATGATCTATCGGCTGCCCGAGCGCTCGAGGAGGGACGTCATCAACCTCGACCAGGCCGTGGTCTACGTGGAGCTGCCCGGCACCCCCACCGGCGGAACCGCGCGCGAGCGGTCGCCTTCGGTGTGGAGCCGGACGCGCCTCGACGTCGATGTGACGGTCGCCGACGACGCAATCCTCACGGCGAGCAACGCCCGCATCGAGATCGCCGGCGACCTGTCTCTCTTCAAGCCCGCCGGGATCGAAACGCCCACCCTGTCGGGCACCCTCGACGTGCTGGGCGGCTACTACGAGGAGTTCGGCAAGCGGTTCGTGATCGAGGAAGGCGAGATCTTCTTCTACGGCACGCCGGAGCCGAATCCGGGGCTTCACATCGTCGCCTCCCACACCGTTCCCGCGGTCCAGGGCGCTGGTGACGTGGACATCCGGATCATCGTCGGCGGGACGCTCAGGGCGCCGACGATCGACCTCGAGTCCACACCCGCATTCGACAAGTCGGAGATCATCTCGATCGCCCTGTTCGGGACGCCATCGGTGCCGACCGGGCAGCAGAGCCGGTTCGACGAGACGGTGACGGGCCTGTTCGTCGGGACCTTTGCCGGGCCGCTCCAGGACGCCCTGGCCGGCGAGCTGGGGCTGGACGCGATCGAATACACGCAGCGCACCGAGGAGACCGGCGACGTGGCGAACCTGTTCCGGGTCGGCAAGTTCATCACGCCGGACGTCTACGTGACGGTGGAGCAGGAGGTGGGGGGCACCGAGGACAATCAGGCGGTCGGGCTCCGGTACCAGATCTCGCGCCAGTTCACGGTTCAGGGGAGCGCGGGGACGCGGCAGTCCGGGGTCGACCTTTTCTGGGAGTTCGCGTTCTAGGTATAATCGTGACGGAGGTGCGCGCGACATGAACATGTTGAAGACGTTCCTGCTGATGGGGGTCCTGACCGTCGCCCTGGTCCTGCTGGGGGGCTACATCGGCGGCGAGGGCGGGGCGCTGATGGCCCTCGTCCTTGCCGGCGCGATGAACTTCGTGTCGTACTTCTTCTCCGACAGAATCGTCCTGAAGATGAACCGCGCGCGCGTCGTGGATCGTGGCGAGGCGCAGGTCCTCTACGAGGTCGTGGAGAGCCTCGCGCGGCGCGCCGGGATGCCGATGCCGAAGGTGGCGATCATCCCGAGCCCGCAGCCCAACGCCTTCGCCACCGGGCGCAACCCGGAGCATGCGGTCGTGGCGGCCACGGAGGGAATCCTCCGGATCCTGGATCGGGACGAGCTGGCGGGGGTGATGGCCCACGAGCTGGCGCACGTCAAGCATCGCGACATCCTGATCGCGTCGGTCGCCGCGACGCTGGCGGGGGCGATCATGTACGTGGCCCGTTTCGGTCTCTTCTTCGGCGGCGGCGACCGGGACCGGGGCCCGGCGGGCGGGATCCTGGCGATCGCCGTCATCATCCTGGCCCCCATCGCGGCGTTCCTGATCAAGGCCGCGATAAGCCGCTCCAGGGAGTACGCCGCCGACGCCGGTGGCGCCGAGATCAGCGGCAGGCCGCGCTCGCTGGCGTCGGCTCTCCAGAAGCTGGAGGCGACCGCGAAGCAGGTCCCGATGGCGGTCAACCCGGCAGCCGAGCACCTCTACATCGTGAAGCCGTTCGCGGGCGGCGGCCTGAGGAGCCTCTTCAGCACCCACCCGCCCACGGCGGAGCGGGTCGAGCGTCTCCTGGAGCTGCCCACCCGGGCGTAACCCTCCCTGGACATCGCGCTCGTCTACAATCCGGTCTCGGGCAGCGGTACGGGCGAGCGCGCCGCGGAGCGGGCGCGCCTCGCCCTCGAGACCCGCGGCCACGAGGTGGATGCCCACCCGACGTCGGGGGACGAGCCGGCGACCGCGATCGCCCGGCGCGTCGCGGCTTCGGCCGACCGGGTGATCGCCATGGGGGGGGACGGGACGGTGACCGAGGTCGCGGCCGGGATCCTGGCGGCGGGAAGCGGCGTTCCCCTCGCGGTGGTGCCGCTCGGCACCGCCAACATCCTGGCGCTAAACCTCGGGATCCCCCACGACCCGGCCGCGGCGGTCGAGCTCGCCATCGAGGGTGATCCGTGGCCGATCGACGTCGGCCGGGTGAACGGCGAGGTCTTCCTCCTGACCGTGAGCACCGGCCTCCACGCGGAGATGGTGGCCCGCGCCGACCGGCGCTCGAAACGCCGCTGGGGGCTGATGGCGTACGGGCTGGCCGGCTGGAAGGCCAACCAGGAGGCGGAGCGGGTCCGTCATCGGGTGACCTGCGACGGCGTGGCCGAGGAGTTCGAGGTGACCATGATGCAGGTGATGAACTGCGGGGCCGTGTTCCGACGTGCCTGGGAGCTCGCTCCGGGCGTCTCGCCGATCGACGGCACGCTGGACGTCCTCGCCTACCGCGCCGCGTCGATCCCCGAGTACATGCTGGCGGCGGCCCAGGTCCTGCGCGGCGCCCCCACCTCGACCGATCTGGTCGAGCACCGCCGGGCGGCCAGGGTGACGATCGCGACCGATCCGTCGCTCAGGGTGCAGCGGGACGGCGAGCCGGCGGGCCGTACGCCGATCGAGATCGACCTCCTACCGGGCGCGCTCCAGGTGGTGATGCCGGAGGAGGGACCGTGGGCGCGATGAGCCTGAGAGGCGGGGTCCTCGTGATCCTCGCCGTTTGGGCGATGGGCGCGGCCTTCTTTCCGATGAACGGGATGATCCACGTCCTTCTCGTCCTGGTCCTGGTCCTGCTCATCGTCGACCGCGCGGGTCGCTGAGCTCCCGCGCCCGTTCGACCGCCGTCGGGCGGGCGCGTATCTTCATCCGGCTATGGCCGAATCGATCCGGATCCAGGGCGCCCGCGCCCACAACCTCAAGAACCTGGACCTCGACCTCCCCCGCGACCGGCTGGTCGTCATCACCGGCCTCTCGGGATCCGGCAAGTCGAGCCTCGCCTTCGACACCATCTACGCCGAGGGCCAGCGGCGGTACGTCGAGTCGCTCTCCGCCTACGCGCGGCAGTTCCTGGGCGTCATGGAGAAGCCCGACGTGGACACGATCGACGGCCTCTCGCCGGCGATCGCGATCGAGCAGAAGTCGGGCGCCCGGAATCCGCGCTCGACGGTCGGCACGGTCACCGAGATCTACGACTACCTCCGGCTCCTCTACGCCCGCCTCGGCACCCAGCACTGCCACAACTGCGGGCGCCCGGTCACGCGCCAGACGGCGGACCAGATCGTCGCCGCCCTCCTCGAGCTGCCGGCCGGGACCCGGCTCCAGATCCTGGCGCCGCTGGTCCGCGGACGGAAGGGACAGTACAAGGAGGTCTTCGCCGAGGCGCGACGGGAGGGGTTCGTCCGCGTCCGCGTGGACGGGAAGGTGCACGACCTCGACGCCGTTCCGGCGCTCAAGAAGACCCAGAAGCACGACATCGAGGTGGTCGTCGACCGGCTGAAGGCGGAGCCGAAGAACCGGCGCCGGCTGGCGGACTCGGTCGAGACCGCGCTCGAGCTGGGGGGCGGCCTGGTGGCCGTCATGTGGGAGGCGGAGGGCGAGGAGCGGGAGCGGCTCTTCAGCAGGGACCTGGCGTGCCTCTTCTGCGGGATCTCGTACGAGGAGCTCGAGCCCAGGATGTTCTCCTTCAACAGCCCCTATGGCGCCTGCGAGGCGTGCGACGGGCTGGGGACCCGGATGGAGGTGGATCCCGAGCTCCTGCTGCTTGATCCCCGGATCTCGATCCTCGAGGGGGTCGTCAAGCCGTGGGGGGAGCCGCGCGGCCAGCTCGCGAAGACGATCCTCCCCTCGCTGGCCGCCGCGTTCGGCTTCGACCTCAACACCCCGTGGGGCGAGCTCCCCGAATCCGTCCAGAGGGTCCTCCTTCACGGCACGGGGGACGATGAGATCACCTTCCGGTACGCGACCCGTGAGCACGAGGGCGAGTACAGCTCGGCCTGGGAGGGGATCGTCGGGCAGCTCCAGCGGCGCTGGGAGGAGACCGAGTCGGACGCGGTGCGGAGCCAGATCTCCGAGTACATGGCCGAGCTCCCCTGCCATTTCTGCGGGGGGAAGCGGCTCAAGCCCCAGGCCCTGTCGGTCCGGGTCGGGGGCGCCGGGATCGGCGAGGTCGTGGGGATGCCGATCTACGACGCGCACGCGTTCTTCGAAACACTCGAGCTGTCGGAGCGTGAGCTCGAGATCGGCGGCCAGATCCTCAAGGAGATCCGGGACCGGCTGAGCTTCCTGGTGGCGGTCGGGGTCGACTACCTCACGCTCGAGCGCTCGGCGGCCACCCTGGCGGGAGGCGAGGCGCAGCGGATCCGGCTGGCGACCCAGATCGGGAGCCGGCTGGTCGGCGTCCTGTACGTCCTGGACGAGCCCTCGATCGGCCTTCACCAGCGCGACAACCATCGCCTTCTGGAGACCCTGATCGGCCTGCGCGACCTGGGGAACACCGTGCTCGTCGTCGAGCACGACGAGGACACGATCCGCTCCGCCGACCACGTCGTGGACCTGGGGCCCGGGGCCGGCCGTCAGGGCGGCTGGATCGTGGCCCAGGGGACGCCGGCGGACGTCGAGGTGGCGGAGGCCTCGGTGACCGGCGCCTACCTGCGGGGCGAGCGCCGGATCGAGATCCCGGGCGAGCGAAACGCCGGGACGGGCGAGGTCCTGCGGGTGGTCGGGGCGCGGCAGCACAACCTGAAGGACCTCACGGTGGACTTCCCGCTCGGCACGTTCATGTGCGTCACCGGCGTCTCGGGATCGGGGAAGAGCTCGCTCGTCGAGGACGTGCTCCATCGGGCTCTCGCCCAGCGCCTCCACCGGGCCCGCGAGCGGCCGGGCGAGTTCGACCGGCTGGAGGGGATCGAGCACGTCGACAAGGTCATCGACATCGACCAGTCCCCGATTGGGCGCACCCCGCGCTCGAACCCGGCCACCTACACGGGCCTCTTCACGCCGATCCGTGAGGTGTTCGCCGGCCTGCCGGAGTCGAAGATGCGGGGCTACGACCAGGGACGGTTCTCGTTCAACGTGCCCGGCGGCCGCTGCGAGGCGTGCGCGGGCGAGGGGCTGCTCAAGATCGAGATGCACTTCCTGCCCGACGTGTACGTGCCGTGCGAGGAGTGCCGCGGGAAGCGCTACAACCGGGAGACCCTCGAGATCTATTACAAGGGCCGGACGATCGCCGACGTCCTGGACATGACCGTGGACGAGGCGCTCGAGTTCTTCCGGAACGTCCCCAAGATCAAGAGGAAGCTCCAGACCCTGCACGACGTGGGGCTCGGCTACATCACGCTGGGGCAGTCGGCGACGACCCTGTCGGGCGGCGAGGCGCAGCGGGTCAAGCTGGCGACCGAGCTCGCCAAGGTGGCCACGGGCAACACCTTCTACATCCTCGACGAGCCCACGACGGGCCTCCACTTCGAGGACGTGAGGATGCTGCTCGACGTGCTGCACCGGCTGGCCGAGCGGGGCAACACGGTGGTCGTGATCGAGCACAACCTGGACGTCGTCAAGACCGCCGACTGGATCATCGACCTGGGGCCGGAGGGGGGCGATCGGGGCGGGGAGGTCGTGGTGGCGGGAAGCCCGGAGGAGGTCGCGGCGGCGGCCGGGTCCCACACGGGACGTTATCTGCGGAAGGTGCTGGACCTCGCGATGGAAGTTGCTCGGGTGTAGAACCTCGTTGATACGGAAGGTTTGCCGAGAAGCAGGGATTTGTTAAGTGATCAGGATTGTTGGCATAGCTTTTTGGCTTGAGACCTTCAGCGGAAGCGGGAAAGAGAGCGCATGAAATTCGCGATCGTCATCTACCAGGACGAAGACAGTGCTTACATTGCGGAGTGTCCCGCCATCCCGGGGTGCATCAGTCAAGGTCGAACCGCTGAGGAGGCGGAAGCGAATGTCCGCGAGGCCATTCGTGAATGCCTTGAAGTTCGGCGTGAACGGGGAATGCCCTTGAGCGTCGCCATGAAGGAAATCGAGGTCCAGGTCTGATGCCTGACGTCCCGCTGCGCAGGCCGCGGGAGATCGTGAAAGCCTTTCAAACACTTGGTCGGGAAGTCGCCCGACAGAAGGGCAGCCACATCATCTTGGTGAAGGGGGGACACCCGGCAACACTATCCGTTCCCAACCATTCTCAGGTAGCAAGAGGAACGTTGCGCGGGCTCATCTCCAAGGCCGGGCTAACCGTCGAGGAGTTTCTCGAAGCGCTGAAGGGCCAGCAGTCGCCGTGAGCGTCTTCGACATCATCGGGCCCAGGATGGTCGGGCCGTCGTCCAGCCACACCGCCGGGGCGCTCCGGCTGGGGCTCTTGGCGCGGGCGCTCCTCGGGCGGACGCCCGAGCGGGCCAGGATCGGGCTCCACGGGTCGTTCGCCACCACGTACCGGGGCCACGGGACCGACCGCGCGGTGGTGGCGGGGCTGCTCGGGATGGCGCCCGACGACCAGCGGATCCCGCGCAGCCTGGATGTCGCGCGCGAGGCGGGGCTCGCGGTCGAGTTCGAGCCGGTCGACCTGGGTCCGGAGGCGCACCCCAACACGCTGAGGTTCGAGCTCGAGGCGAACGATCAACGCGCTACCCTGACCGGGATCTCGGTGGGCGGCGGAGCGGTCGAGGTTCGCGACGTGAACGGCCGCGCCGTCGAGCTGACCGGGGAGTACGACACGCTCCTGATCGTGGCCCGGGACATCCCCGGGACCACGGCGACCGTGACCCGGCTCCTGGCCGAGCGGGGCGTCAACATCGCGTTCCTCGAGGTGAGCCGGGAGAAGCGGGGTCGGGACGCGACCATGATCATCCAGTCGGACCAGCCCATCCCCGACGACCTCCTGGAAGCGGTCCAGGCGTTCGAATGGGTCCGCTTCGCGCGCCGGCTTCAGAAGGTGACGGACTGAGCTCAGTCGGAGAGCAGCGTCGTCAGCTTGGCGATCACCTCACCGATGGCTTCGGCCGTCAAGCGTCCGGCCCTCTTGGCCCGCCTTGCCCGCCAGTCGAGAGATTTCACCTGATCCGCGAGGACGACTCCGGTGATTCCGCCTTTCGACGGTAGCGCGACCTCGAAAGGGTATCCCTTGATTCGACTCGTGACCGGGCAGCAGAGCGCCAGACCTACTTTGCGATTGTAGGCACGAGGAGACACCACCACGGCAGGCCGACGCCCGGCTTGCTCATGACCGACCTGTGGATCGAGAGCGATCCAAATCAGGTCGCCCCGCTCGGGGATGAAGGCAGGCACCTACCAGACCTCACGGCCGACAGGGGGCCCGATGTCCACCTCCTCGTGTAGGTTCTCCTTCGTTACGCGGTTCAGAAGATCCGGCAGCGCCCAACGCTCGGGCGCGGGCTCCACGACAAGCCGGTCGCCCTTGACGGAAAGCTCTACCGCGGTTTCGACCTCCAAGCGGGCTTCCTCGGCAAGGTCCTTCGGAATCCGGACAGCCAGGCTGTTGCCCCATCGACCGATTCTGGTTCGCATCCAACGCTCCCGTTGTAGATCCATAGTGTATACACAGTAGATACATCGAATATACAGCAGCTTTTCGGTCGCCGTCCATGGCCATGACCTGGCGTCGACCCATATTAGAGGCCGACATCCGTCACCAGGGAGGAGGACAGGGCGGTTGTTCAAGAGTATCGCCGAGATCGTGGAGCGCGCCGAGGCCGAGGAGGCGCCCGTCTGGAGGGTCGTCCTGGCCGAAGAGGTGGACGACTCGGGGCGCTCGGAGGACGAGGTCCTGGCCCGCCTCAAGGACCGCCTCCAGACGATGCGCGAGGCGGTCGCGCGGGGGCTCGGCTCGGACGCCCCGTCGGTGAGCGGGCTCCTGGGGGGCGGCGCCCGGCGCTTCGAGGAGTGGCGCGGGAGCGGGGCGTCGGTCATGGGCCCCTTCCTCGGCAAGGTGATGGCCCGGGCCCAGGCGACCATGGAGGTCAACGCCCGGATGGGGACGATCGTCGCCACGCCGACCGCCGGCTCGTCGGGGATCCTCCCGGCCGTCTTCTTCGCCGCCCAAGAGGAGCTCGGCTTCGGCGACGACGACCTGGTCCGGGGTCTCCTGGTTGCGGCGGGGGTCGGGCAGGTGATCGTGGCGCGGGCCAGCGTCGCCGGGGCGACGGGTGGGTGCCAGGCCGAGACGGGGAGCGCCGCGGCCATGGCCGCGGCCGCCCTGACCGAGCTCCGCGGTGGCTCGCCCGGAGTGGTGGCCCAGGCGGTGGCGTTCACGCTGCAAGGCATGCTGGGGCTGATCTGCGACCCGGTCGGCGGGCTGGTCGAGGTGCCTTGCCTGACCCGGAACGTCTCGGGCGCGGTCCAGGCGGTGGCCGGCTCGGAGATGGCTCTCGCGGGCCTCAAGTTCCCGATCCCGGCCGACGAGGTGATCGACGTGATGGGCCAGGTCGGCCGCGAGATGGACGAGCGGTACCGGGAGACGGCGCGGGGCGGGCTGGCCGCGACCCCGACCGGGAAGAAGCTCGCCGCGTCGGTCCGCTGGGAGGGCCCGGCGTTCGAGAACACCAACGAGGCCCGGGCCCGGCAGCTCGAGGCCGAGGAGAATCCCGATGGCTGACCGCCGCGTCCTGATCCTGGCCGAGGGGCGCTTCTCGCCCATCGACGCCAAGACGGCCACCTGCGTGATCCGGTACGCTGCCGACGAGGTGGTCGGGGTCCTGGACAGCCGGACGGCGGGGCGGACGACCGACGACGTGCTCGGCTTCGGTCCCGCCCTCCCCATCGTCGGCACGATCGAGGAGGGGCTCGCCCTCGGTCCCGACACGCTCCTGATCGGGGTGGCCCCGCGCGGGGGCGCGCTGCCGCCCGCCTGGCGCGCGGTCGTGGCCCGCGCCCTGGAGGCGGGGCTGACCGTGGCGAGCGGTCTCCACACCTTCCTGGGCGACGACCCGGGGCTCGTGGCGATCGCCGAGCGGTCGGGCGGTCGGATCGTGGACCTGAGGCGCGTGCCCGAGGACCTCCCGGTTGCGTCCCGGAAGGCCGCCGAAGTGGACGCGACCGTCGTCCTCACCGTC
>DASRVA010000128.1:0-10786 GCA_035687745.1 Gemmatimonadota bacterium | reverse complement strand
CGGAAGTGGTTGTCGCCCCCCTCGCTCTGGATCGGCTCGATCAGGATCGCGGCGATCCCGTGCGGGTCGCCATCGAAGGCGGTTTCGATCTCTGCGATCGCCCTGGTCTCGGCCTTCACAACCGCTTCCTCGTCGACAGGGAAGGAGAGCTTGGGGTTCGACACGCGCGGCCAGGCGAACTTCGGGAAGTCGCGTGTCTTGGTGGGGTCGGTGTTGGTCACCGAGAGCGTGTACCCGCTCCGGCCGTGGAACGCGTCGAGGAAGTGCAGGATCTTGTCGGCGCCCCCCTCGATCCCGCGGGCGCGATTCTTCTGCGCCTTCCAGTCGAAGGCCGCTTTCATCCCGTTCTCGACCGCCAGCGCGCCCCCGGCGATGAAGAAGAGCCGCTGGAACGGCTCGGGCACGGCGACCCGGCGGAAGATCTCCACGAACGCCGCGTACTCCCGGCTGTAGACGTCGCTGTTGGCCGGGTTGGCGAGGGCTGCCCGCAGGAGCGATTCACGGAAGCCCTCCTCCTCCAGGCCCGGATGGTTGTGGCCGACCGGAAGCGTCGCGAAGTACGCGTAGCAATCCAGATACTCCTTCCCCGTCAGGGCGTCGACCATGGTGGTGCCGTGGGATTTCTCGAGGTCGATGACGATGTGGAATCCGTCGACGAGGATGCTCTGCTTCAGGATCGGAAAGACGCGATCGGCGGGAACTCGGATCTGGGACATGGCGCCCTCCTGTGGGCCGGTGGTTCGAACGCGCAAGCGAAGGTCCGCGGCGCGCCGGAGGGTCGCCCTGAAGCGGGCGCTACCGGGCCGCGGCGGCGGTCGAGCGGACGCCGGAGGCGTCCCTAGGGCGCGTTGGGGGGCGCGAAGATGCCGGGACGGGCCTTCCGGGGCTGCCGGAGGCGGGAATCGGTGTCGATCCGTGGACGGAACATGATGCACAATTCTACCACCCGGCTCCGCGGGGCGGTAGAGCGAGCCGCTCGCTATCGCCCGCGGAAGAACGCCGTCGTCTCGACCGGCGCGTCGGCCGGCGAGGTGAGGTAGCCGGGGACCAGGACGTGTCCGATCACGGTCCAGGCGACGTCGTCGCAAATCGTTCCCCCGTAAGGGGATTCGACGGTCGTCAGCGGTGGATCGTAAAACGAGTCCCCCCTAGGCCGTCCGCCGCCTTAAGAGGAGCCTTCCCCCCACCAGCCCGATGGCTAGCAGAGCCGCCAGGGGCAGCAGGAACACCGCCGCGAAGATCGCCACGTCGGCCAGCCCCTGGAGCACGGCCGCCAGCCTCGTGAAGGCCTCGCGAAACGTGTCCCCCGGGCGCCAGTCTTCGTCGAGGATGGGTCGCGCAGCGGCATCGGGCGCCAGAGAGACCTGGATCGCCGAGAACGCGGTCTCCCGCTCCAGGTTCGCCAACCGGGCGTCCAGCAGCTCGATCTGGGTCCGGATCTCGGTCAGCTGGCGGTAGATCTCCATGATGGCGGCGACGTCCCTGCCCTGACGGCGCGACTCGGCGAGGAGCGCGCGGAGCTCCACCTCGACCCCGCGCAGGGTCTCGAGCCGGGCCTCCAGATCGATGATCTGGTCGGTGACGTCCTCGGTCGAACGACTCTCCGACTCGACCCGCGTGGCCATCTCCTTGAGTTCGTTCACCGCCTCGCCGTAGCGGGGGGTCGGCACCCGAAGGGTCAGGTCGTAGAAGAGGAGCTCGTCACGGCGTTGCGCGGTCAGGTCGCCGACATAGCCACCCAGCCGTTCGGCGAGCGCGGAGATCTCGCCGACCGCCCCGTCGGTGTCGGCGACCGAGAGCTCCAGGCGGGCCCGGCGGATGACGCTCCGGGTCGCGTCGGCATCGGCCGCGAGCGTGATCACGGCCTCGCCGGCAGCACCCCCGACAGCCGCTTCGGGAGCCGCGCCGTTGGCCACCCGAATCGCCTGTGTGGTGGTCACGCCGGCACGGTCGTACGAGGCGCTCTCGTCGACTTCTGAACCAGGTTCGCCGGCTTTCGCGCAGGAGGACAGGGCGGCCGCCACAGCGACTGCCAGGGCGGCCGGGCGGAGGCGAAGATGCGATCGATCCATGATCCACTCCCTTCCAGGGTTCGTGATGTCCGGCCCGATGTCCTTCCCTACACGCTATGGTCCCGGTTATTCCGCCGCCCGGGCGGAAAGTTGGCCCGGCTCCCCTGTCACCCTACCTTTCGCGGCAATGCGCGAGCCTCTCCTCCGCCTCTATCGCGAGCATTTCGGCGCCGCTCCAGCGGCCGTGCTGGAGCTCCCGGGCGACGGCTCGTCCAGGACCTACCGGCGACTGGTCGGCGCCAACGGCCGAACCGTCATCGGCGCCTTCGGACCGGACCGCGAGGAGAACCGGGCTTTCCTCTCCTTCTCGCGCTCCCTCCGCGGGGTCGGCCTGCCAGTACCGGAGGTGTACGCCGCGGACGAGTTGGCGGGGGTCTGGCTGCTCGAGGATCTCGGCGACACGACCCTGTTCGACGCCCTCCGGGAGGAGCGGCGCCGCCGGAGGTCCCGCCTGCCCCGGCCGATCCTGGACGTCTACCGGCGGGTGCTCGAGATCCTGCCGCGCTTCCAGATCGAGGGTCACCGGGTGATCGACTACTCGGTTGCCTATCCGCGGCCGGCGTTCGACCGGCAGTCCATCCTGTGGGACCTCAACTACTTCAAGTACCATTTCCTGAAGCTCGCCCACGTCCCGTTCAACGAGGAGCGGCTCGAGCGGGACTTCGACCGACTGGCGGAGTTTCTGCTTGACACCGATCGCGACTACTTCCTTTACCGGGACTTCCAGTCGCGGAACATCCTCCTCCGGGACGGCGAGCCGTGGTTCATCGACTTCCAGGGGGGCCGCCGCGGGGCGCTGCCGTACGACGTGGCGTCGCTGCTCTACGACGCCAAGGCCGACATTCCGTCGCGGAACCGGGACTCTCTGCTGGAGCACTACCTGGATGCCCTGGGGTCGTTTATCCCCGTCGATCGCGGAACCTTCCGCGAGCTCTACCGGGGCTACGTCCTGGTTCGCGTGATGCAGGCGCTGGGGGCGTACGGCTACCGCGGCTTCTTCGAGCGGAAGCCGCGTTTTCTGGAAAGCGTTCCCTTCGCGGCCCGGAACCTCGCGCAGATCCTCGACGGGGGCCTACCCGTCCAACTCCCCGAGATCGCGACCGCGTTCCGGAGGATCGTCGACGAGTGGGCGGTCGGCGGGGACCCCGATGACCCGACCAAGGGCCTCATGGTCGTCGTCACGAGCTTCAGCTACCGCCACGGCTATCCTCACGATGTCGGCGGCCATGGCGGCGGCTTCGTGTTCGACTGCCGGGCGATCCCGAACCCGGGCCGGCGGCCCGAGCACCGTGAGACGACCGGGCTCGATCCCGCCGTCGCCGCCTACATCGAGGCGCAGCCGGAGCTCTCCACGTTCTGGGAGAGCGCCCGCTCGCTGGTGGACGCCCAGGTGGCCGAGTACCTGCGGCGCGGGTTCACGAGCCTCTCGATCGCCTTCGGCTGCACAGGCGGCCAGCACCGCTCCGTCTACCTGGCCGAGCGGCTGGCGCGACACCTGCGGGAATGCTTTCCCGCGGTCCGCGTCCGCGTGATCCACCGCGAGGAGCCGGCGTGGCCTCGGCCCGAGCCGGCCGCGAGCGAGAGCCCGAGGCCCGAGCGGGCGGCCGCTTCCTCCTGATCCCGCGAGAAAGCCCTTGGACGCGATGATCCTGGCGGCGGGGCTCGGGACCCGCCTCCGCCCGCTCACCGATCACATTCCCAAGGCGCTCATCGAGATCGGCGGCGTGACCGTCCTCGAGCGGATCGCACGGCGGCTGGTCGCGGCCGGCGCCGACCGGCTGATCGTCAACGCCCACCACCACGCGGAGCAGATCGAGGCCTTTCTCGAGAAGCTCGGCCTGGACGTCGAGACTCTCGTGTCGCGGGAGGAGGAGCGTCCGCTCGAGACCGGCGGGGGCCTGCTCCATGCGGCGCCGCTCTTCCGGCGGGAAGCGCCCTTTTTTTTCCACAACGGCGACCTCGTGACCGGGATCGACCTGGCGTCCCTCTACGGAGCCCACGGTCTCGACTGCCTGGCCACGCTCGCGGTCGGTCACCGCGACACGTCGCGCTACCTGCTCTTCGACGACCAGGGTCTCTGTGGCTGGGAGAACGTCGCGACCGGTGAAAGCATGCGATGCCGGGAAGCGGTCGGAGCGACCGTGCGCTGGCCCTTTGCCGGGATCCACGTGATCTCGCCCTGGATCTTCGAGCGGATCACCGAGAAGGGTGCGTTCTCGATCGTGGACGTGTACATGCGGCTCGCGGCCGAGGGAGAGAGGATCGTTCCCTGGGACGCCGGTGATGCGCTGTGGCTCGAGATCGGCTCGCCGGGTCGGCTCGAGGCCGCGCGCCGCGCCCTCGAAGCGCCGTAGCCGAGCTACAAGCTACGGGTCGAAACGCCGCTCCTCCATGATGACGGCCTGCGAGGTGTCGCCGAACGTGAAGACCGAGCGGAACTCGCCCTCCACCCCGACCTCTGCGCCCTCGCGCGGTGCCCCGCCACCGCGACTCAGGATGTTCATGGTCCCCGTACCGTCGTTCACGCGATAGGCGCCCTGACCCAGCGCGCCCACCGATCCCGTCACCTCGCCCTTGATCTTGACCGTCTCGCCGTTGTAGCGCCCCGGATCGTCAAGGAGCTGTCCGATCGACATGGTGCCGCGACAGGCGCCCACGGTCAGGGCGAACAGGATGACGGCACATGAAGCGATGCGCATGGCCTTCCTCCACGTTGAGGTGGCGACCCGGCGGGATTCTACCCCTGGCGCGGGGGCGGTTCCGCTTAACGTCCCCCTGGCCCGTCGCGTCCGATCACCGGGATCGAAATCCAACCACCCGAGCCTGGAGAACGAAGATGTCCTTCATGCGAACCGCGGCGCTAGGCGCCTTGCTTTGCCTGCTTGTGGTCTCCCCCGCGACAGCCCAGACCGTCGCCAGCCACTCCCCTCGCTGGGATCGGTTCGAGGACTACCTGGACCGCCGCGAGGACCGTCGAGATCGCCGCGAAAACCGGTGGGATCGCCGGGAGAACGTTCGCGACCGACACGAAGACGTCCGCGATCGCCGGGAGGATGTCCGCGACCGCCGGCACGACGGTGGCCGACGGGACCGGCTCGAGGACCGTTTCGACCGGAAGGAGCAGCGGTGGGATCGCCGCGAGGACGTGCGAGACCGCCGCGAGAACCGGTTCGACCGGCGCGAGGATTACCGGGATCGCCGTGAGGACCGCCGGGACCGGCGGCACGGCTAGCCGGCGGAAGAGAGCTCCTTCACCATCCGGTACCAGTACTCGAGCGCCTCGTAGAAACGGTCGACGGCGACCCGCTCGTCACGGCCATGCGCCCGGTTGTCTTCGGTGTCCTCGAAGATGGCGCCCACGCCGTAGACCGGAATCCCCGCGTTCCGCACGTAGAGGCCGTCGGTGGCGCCGGTCGACATGGTCGGTACGACCGGGACGCCGGGCCAGGTCTCCTCGGTCAGCCGCTCGACCGTCCCCAGGACCTCGTCGGTCAGGGGCGACGGCGGGCTCGCGGTCGGCTCGCCAATACGGCTGACCTGGATCCCGGGGTCGGCCAGGACGGAGACCAGCGTCGCCTCGACCTCGTCCGGCGACTCCCCGGGCAGGATCCGGCAGTTGACGGTGGCGCGGGCCGACTGCGGCAGCGCGTTCTCGGCGTGGCCCGCCTCGAGCATGGTCGCCACGCAGGTCGTCCGGAGAAGCGCGTTCAGGTGCGGGGATTCCGAGAGCCGGGCCGCGGCGGCGCTGTCGGCCGGGTTCTCCGCGATGGTCCGCATGTCGTCCGCGCGCGGGCCGCTTTCGATCGCCGCCGAGCGCTCGAAGAAGGCGCGCGTCACATCGTTGAGCTGGACGGGCCAGGCGTGGCCGGCCAGCCGGACCAGCCCCGCCGCCAGCGTGTTGATGGCGTTGTCGGGCCCCGGCTGCGAGCTGTGCCCGCCCGCGTTCGTGACCTCGAGCTGGAAGCTCAGGTAGACCTTCTCGCTCGCCTGGACCCCGAACATCGTCTCGACGTCGTCCCGGAGAGCGCCGCCTCCCGAGTCGGTGTTGAGCGCGAATGCCGGATCGTCGATCAGCTCGCGGCCTTCCTCCGACACGATCCACTTGATCGCCTCGCTGTCGGTCTCCTCGTCGCCGGTCAGGACGATGATCAGGTCGCGATCGGGAACGAACCCCTCTTCCCGGTAGCGGATGAAGTTGGCGATCAGCATCGCCGCGCCGGCCTTGTTGTCGGTCGCCCCCCGGCCGTACCACCAGCCATCCTGCAGCGTGAGCTCGAAGGGGGGCGTGGACCAGTCTTCCGGCAGGGCGGGGACGACGTCGATGTGGGCCAGGAGCAGGATCGGCGGGCTCTCTCCGGCGCCCGGATAGCGCGCCACCAGGATCCCCACATCGGGCAGCGGCTCGAGGACATGGACGTCCTCCTCCGGGAACCCCGCCGCCCGGAGCCGCTCGGCCATCGCCCGGGCGGCCTCGACGGTCTCCGGCGTCCCGGAGACGGAGGGGATCTCGATCAGCTCCTCGAAGATCCCGGCGGCCCGGAGGCTGTCTTCGGAGGAGAGGGCTCTCTCCTGGGCTCGGCCGATCCCGGGCCACGCGAAAAGCAAGAGCGTCAGGAGGATCGCCCCGCGACCGTAACGGGCCTTGGATTTCGTCGTCTCGACGGACATGGGTCTCCTTCGGCTGGATTCGGCGCCGAATCTAGATGCCGGGGAGCTCCGGGTCGCCCCGACCCTCGAGCGCCAGGAGACGGCGCTTGAACCCGACGCCTCCACCCGAGTAGCCGCCCAGCGTCCCGTCGCTCCGGATCACCCGGTGGCAGGGGACGACGATGGGGATGGGGTTCCTGCCCACGGCGTTGCCGACAGCCCGGGCGGCGGACGGGCTCCCGATCCGGCGGGCGACGTCGGCGTAGGTCAGGACACCGCCGGAAGGGATGTCGCGCACGACGTTCAGGACCCGGCGGTCGAACTCGCTCACGGGGGTCAGATCGACGGGCAGGTCGAAGCGGGTCCGCCGGCCGGCGAAGTACTCGCCGAGCTGGCGCCCGGTTTCGGCGACGCCACGCCGATCGTGAACGACGGGGCGATCGGTGTACATCACCTCCAGCCCGTTCACGAAAGCGGCCGGCTCCGGATCCCGCCAGCTCACCCGCGCCAGCCCGGTCCCGGTCATGGCCGCGTAGGTCGGCCCGAACGGAGTCTCGAACACGTCCCACCGGACGACGTCGTCGTTCGTGCAGCTCCCGAGGGTCCGATGCAGCGCGGTGAACTGCGCCGCCTGATCGCGGCACCCCGCGCACTCGCCCAGGTGGACGGCCATCTCCAGGAGCTCGGGCTCGGCCAGATCTCCGGCCACGAAGGCCAGCACTTCCTCTTCCGTGTAGTCACAAGCGACCTTCGTCATGGTCCGACCTCCTTCCACAGATCGTACAGCTCGCTCCGCAACCGGCTGAGGCCGTGGTAGACGTTGGCGCGGGCGCTCTCGACCGACGTCTCCAACTCACGGGCGATCGACGGGTAGTCCTCCCCTTCGGCCCAGCGTCTCCACACGGCCTCGCGCTGCTTGCAGGGAAGCCGGGCGCAGAGCTCCCGCACCCGGGCCCGGGCACGCTCGTCGAGCCGGTCGAGAGGGGCGTCCGGCGCGCTCGTCTCGGCCATCGCCAGCTCGGGCCCGATCGCAGCCAGGTGGTGCCGGCGACGACGATCCATCGAGAGCGCGTCCAGCGCGGCGTTGGTGGCGACCCGGTAGAGCCAGGCCCTCACGTTGGACCCGGGGCCGTCGTCCGGGGGCTTGCGGTAGGCGGCGATCCAGACCTGCTGAAGGACGTCCTCCGCGTCTTCGCCGTTGGACAGCATCCGGCCCAGGTGGGCCCGGAGCTCGGGTCCGAACCGCGTCACCCATCCCTCGACCGGATGGCCAGTCGCGCAGGGCATTTCGTGGACGCCCGTCATTCCTGACTCAGGCCGGCCCACCCGCGTAGACGAGGGCGATCACCTGACCGAGGAAGACGATCGGCATGAGCACGCAAAAGCCCACGATCGCCGACTCCCGGATCGGCCTCCACGTCGTGTCGCGATACGAGCTCGTGTACATGAACACCTCCCCTGGTCGTTCCGTCGCCTTTCGGGACCACCGCCCCGCTCTCGTCATGAAACGCCCGGGAAGCGAAACCATGAAATCCCGACCGGCCGCGTCAGGTGCCCGACGACCGGTGGGCCCTATCTTCCGTCCATGACGATCAAGGTCGAGCCCTTCCGGGACGACCTCGCGCCACACTTCGAGAAGCTCAACCTGGAGTGGATCGAGCGCCACTTCCGGATCGAGGCGAGGGACCGCGAGGTGCTCGGGAATCCGCGCCGGGAGGTGGTCGACCGGGGAGGCGAGGTGTTCTTCCTGCTGGACGGGGACGAGGTCCTGGGGACGTGCGCCATGATCCCCCACGGGGAAGGCGTCTACGAGCTCTCCAAGATGGCGGTCGACCCGGCCTCGCGTGGCCGCGGTCTCGGAGACCGGCTCATGGTCGCGGCGATCGCCTGGGCGAGAGGCCGCGGAGCGCGCAGGATCTTCCTGGAATCGAACACGGTGCTCGTCCCCGCCCTCGAGCTCTACCGGAAGCACGGCTTCCGGACGACCCGCCTGGGCCCCGGCGACGAGTACGAGCGCTCCAACATCGAGATGACGCTCGACCTTCCCGCTTGATCCCGGACTGGGCCGCTCACCTGGCGCTGGCGCTGGCGGCCGCCGCGGCGGGCGCCCTGAACGTGGTCGCCGGCGGCGGCTCGTTCCTCGTCCTGCCGGTCATGATCTTCCTGGGCCTTCCCGCGACGGTCGCCAACGGCACCAACCGGATCGGGATCCTGGCCCAGAACGCGACCGCGGCGTGGGGGTTCCATCAGCATCGCCTGATCGAGGGCGGCTGGATCGCCGTCGCCGTGCTCCCCGCCCTGGCCGGAGCCGCCCTCGGGACCTGGGCCGCGATCGAGATCGAAGACGCGGCCTTCCGCCGCGCCCTCGCCCTCATCATGGTCGCGGTGTCGCTGTGGACGCTTTGGGATCCCCTCGCCCGCCGCCAGCCGCGCCTTCTGGCCGCGCCGCCGGGTCGGCTCCGCCGGGCGGCGACCGTTCTCCTCTTCTTCGTAATCGGAATCTACGGAGGGTTCGTCCAGGCGGGGATCGGCTTCCTGCTCCTCGCCGCCACCACGCTGCAGGGGCTGGACCTCGTGCGCGGCAACGCGCTCAAGGTCCTGATCGTTCTCGTCTTCACCCCGCTCACCCTGGTCCTCTTCGCGCTGGGCGGAAAGGTCGACTGGGGGATGGGGCTGGCGCTGGCCGCGGGGTACGGTGCGGGCGGGCTGGCGGGCGTCCGGCTGACGGTCCGGAAGGGGCACGCGTGGCTCAAGCGGGTCGTGACCGTGACCGTGATCGTGTTCGCGATCCTCCTCTGGTTCTCCCCTTAGCGGCCGCGATCAGCCGGGCGGACGGCCGTCCCGGCGGGCGACCACCTGGCGCGAGGGCGGGAACGTCCCCAGGTGGGGGCGCGAGCGCTCGACGACGAAGCCGCGGTCCCTGAGGGCCCGGGCGTACTGGCCGGTGTGGCGGATGTCGAGGAGGGCGATCCGGCCTCCGGGCCCGACGACGCGCGCGATCTCGGCGACCGCCCGCCGCCGTTCCGCCCCCGAGTGGATGGTGTGGAGGGCGAGACTCGACAGGACGACGTGGAACGAGCCGTCGGCGAACGGGAGCTCCCGCGCGTCTCCCGTGCAGACCTCGACCCGGTCCTCGACCCCCTCGGCCGACGCGTTGGCGCGGGTCACTTCCGGCCGGTTCCCCGACAGGTCGCGCCTGCTCCACAGATCGACCCCGACGGCCAGGCCCTCGGGCAGGTTCCGGGCCGCGCCGACCAGCAGGAGCCCGCTCCCGCACCCCACGTCGAGCACGGTCTCGTCCCCCTCGAGGGCGACCCGCCGGAGGAGCCGATCCCGCTCGACCCGCTTGCCGTACAGGCTGCTGACGATCATGAGGAGCGCCTCGGCGACCAGAAAGAGGCCCGGCCAGACCAGCCACCCCAGGCCGGGGATCCGCGGCCCGAGCGCGAGGAAGGCCACCCCGCCCAGGACGAGCCCGATCACGACACCGGGGGCATCCAGGCCGTAGTCGGCGGGGGAGCGCATCCGGCCCAACCTAGGGAGCGGCTTTGGAGGCGGCGAGCCGGGCTGCTGGACCGCCCGCGGCGTCACCTCTCACCCGGGAACGGCCGGCCCAGGCGCCAGGCATACAGGACGGCCGCCACCGCCGCAGCCAGGTTGAGGCTGGAGATCCCCGGCCGCATGGGGAGCGCCAGGTGGCGGTCCGACCGCTCGAGAAGCGCCTCGGAAAGGCCGCTCCGTTCGGAGCCGAAGGCGAGCACGGCCCCGCGCGGGATCCGGCTCGGCTCCATGGGCTCGCCGTCGGGATCGATGGCCACGAGGGGCCGGCCGGCGAGGTCGTCGTGGGAGGGCAGGTCGTCCATGCGGGCGACCGGAAGCGCGAACTGGAGCCCGGCCGCGCCGCGGATGGCGTCCGGATGCCAGGGGTCGTTCTCCCCGACGGCCAGGACTCCGGCCGCCCCGGCGGCCGCGGCGACGCGGATGGCGGCCCCCAGGTTGCCGAGCCGGGACGGCCGCTCGAGGAGAACGACCGGGGCCCCGGGATCGGCCCTGAGGACCGCTTCGGC
>DASRVA010000127.1:0-4264 GCA_035687745.1 Gemmatimonadota bacterium | reverse complement strand
CTCGATCGAGCTGACCCCGCCGACCAGCGCCGACCTGGATGCGCTGGTCGAGGCCGTCCGCGGGATCCAAGAGGCGGGCATCGACACGGTCAACATCCCCGAATACGCGCGCGTCTCGCCGCGGGTGACGCCGATCGCCATCGCCCGCGTGCTCCGCGAGAGCCTCCCGGTCGAGGCCATCATCCACTACTGCTGCCGGGATCGCAATCTGTACGGCATGCAGGCCGACCTGATGGCGGCCCACGCCCTGGACGTCCGGGACGTGCTGGTGATCACCGGCGACCCTCCGAAGGCCGGTGAGTACGCGGTGCCGACCGCCGTTTTCGACGTCGATTCGATCGGCCTGGTGGGTGTGACCCGCCGCCTCAACCACGGTATGGACGCGGCCGGGAAGCCGACCGGCGTCCCGCTCGACCTCCACGTCGGCGTGGGGGTGAACCCGGGCGCCGTGGACCGCGCGCTCGAGATCGAGCGGTTCCGGAAGAAGATCGAGGCGGGCGCCCGCTTCGCGATGTCGCAGCCGGTGTTCGACGCCGCCATGCTAGCGCGTTTCCTGGAGGATCTCGGGTCCGTCCCGGTCCCGATCCTGGCGGGGATCCTGCCGCTCCACTCCTACCGCAACGCCGAGTTCCTGCACAACGAGGTGCCGGGGATGCGAATTCCGGAGGAGATCCGGGATCGGATGCGACGTGTCCCCGGGCGGGAGGCGGCGGCCGCGGAAGGCGTCAGGATCGCGCGCGAGGCGCTGGCCGCCGTCCTCGAGGTCGAAGGCGTCCAGGGCGCCTATCTGATGCCTCCCTTCGGCCGTTACGAGATGGCGCTGGAGGTTCTCGAGGGGCTGGTCCCGGCGGTGTGAGCGCCGACCTGCACACCCACACCACGGCCTCGGACGGTGCGCTGGCGCCGTCCGAGCTGGTGCGGCGGGCCGTCGCGCAGGGGATCCGGTTCCTGTCGGTGACGGACCACGATTCGGTGAAGGGCGTGGCCGAGGCGCTCGCCGCGGCGCCGCCGGAGATGACGGTCATTCCCGGGGCCGAGCTCACGTGCCACGCCGGCGGCCGCGAGGCGCACGTCCTGGCGTACGGGGTCGGTGTCGACGACCCTCCGTTCCGCGCGCTTCTCGCGGAGCTGGCCCTCCAGCGGGAGGCGCGGGCGCGGCGGATGGTCGAGCGGCTGCTCGCCCTCGGCGTCGAGGTGGAATACGCGGACGTCGAGCGGATCGCGGCGGGCGCGACCGTGACTCGCCCCCACATCGCTCGGGCGCTCGTCGAGCGTGGCCACGTGCGGTCGCTGGACGAGGCGTTCGAGCGTTATATCGGCCGGTCGCGCCCGGCCCACGTCGCCAAGCCCCATCGCGAGCCACGGCCGACGTTCGAGGCGGTCCGGCGGGCGGGCGGCGTCGCCGTCCTCGCTCACCCCGGGACGTTCCGGCGCGACGACCTGATCCCGGGCCTGGTCGAGGACGGGCTGGAGGGCCTGGAGGTCCGACATACGGAGCACTCGGCCGCCGCCACGCGTCACTATGAAGCCCTCGCCCGCGACCTCGGCCTCCTGCCGACGGGCGGCAGCGACTTCCACGGCACACCCGGCCATCGGAGCCGTATCGGCCGGCCGCGGGTTCCCCTGGAATGGGCGCAGAATCTCGTTGACCGCATCCGGGGGCGCGATTAACCTAGCCGCCCGATGAGCCGCAGCGTCGCCCCCGAGCAGCTCGATCGCCCGTCGCTGGCCACCGTCCAGGGGCTCGTGCACGACGTGCTCGACGCGGTCCTGGCGCGGATGGGGGCGGTCCTGGCGAACGACGTCCCCTTCATCAACGAGGTCTCCTTCCACCTCAACCAGATGCGGGGCAAGCTCTTCCGCCCGGCGCTCCTGGCCCTCGCGAACCGGGTCGAGGATCGTCCGGACGCGCGCGAGGTCCCCCTCGGCGCGGTGGTCGAGATCATCCATCTCGCCACCCTCGTCCACGACGATTCGATCGACGGATCGAGCCTCCGTCGCGGGCTGCCCACCCTGAACAACCGTTGGGGCCACAAGGTCTCGATCATCATGGGCGATTATCTCTACTCGAGGGCGATGGCGGAGATCACCCGGATCGGCGACCTGGAGCTGATCGGGCTCGCGGCTCGGGTCACCAACGAGCTGACCATCGGGGAGATGGTCGAGATCGCCCATCACGGCCGCCTGGTCGAGGATCCGGCGCAGTACTTCTTCATGATCGAGAAGAAGACGGCCAGCCTGCTCGCCACCGCCTGCGAGATGGGTGCCGCGATCGGCGCCCGCGGCTGCCGCGGCGCGCTGCGGGATTACGGGCAGCGACTGGGCATGGCCTTCCAGCTCGTGGACGACATGATGGACTACGGTGGCGAGCAGTCGGTCATGGGGAAGCCGGCCGGCTCCGATCTCCGCGAGGGGCAGACGACCTTCCCCCTGCTGGCGATCCTGCCGCGGCTCGACTCGCGGGAGCGCCGGACCGTGCAGGCGGTCTTCCCGGGTGCCGGCGATCCGGACCCGGACGCCGTCGAGCGGGTGATCGAGCTCGTTCGCGACCGAGGCGGGATCGAGGCCACCCGGCAGATCGCCCGGGAGTACGCGGAGCGCGCCCGCGAGGCGCTTCTGCCGCTGCCTGCGACCCCCGCCCGTGAGGTGCTGGACGCCGCTGTGGACTACGTCCTGGGGCGGGACCGCTGAGCTGGAAGAACCCCACTCCGGACCCCCGACCGGCTCGGTCGGAGACACGATAACACGATGCACCGCAAGAACTTCAGGGTATACTCGATCGTGTTGACCATGGGTCTGCTCGTGGGTAGCTTGGTGGGAGAGCTGCTCGCCCGGTGGCTGCCGGCCGGCGTGGCGCGGGACTTCTTCACCACCTCGGTGGCGGGGGCGTTCGGGCCGGTATCGATCGACCTGGTGGCCGTGGCGCTCACGCTCGGTCCGCTGACGCTCTACGTGAACCTGATGAGCCTGGTGGGGATCGTCGGCGCGGCCTACCTGTACCGCGCCTTCTTCTAGGCCGCCGATCGCCTCACGTCATCCGGCGACCGTTGCCGCACCGTTCCGTCCGGCTGGACGGAAGGAGGAACCATGTTCGGCTCGATCGGGATGCAGGAGATCGTCCTCGTCCTCTTCATCCTGCTGCTGCTCTTCGGGGCCAAGCGCCTTCCCGAGCTGGGCGAGTCGCTGGGCAAGGGGATCCGGGAATTCAAGCGTGGCGTGAGCGAGATCAAGGAAGACATCGACCAGGAAGAGCGCAAGCCCGGCAAGGAGTAGACCCCCCCGGCCCGCCGGAGGTCAGGTGCCGAGGAGCTGCGCTCGCCGGTCCTCGACCTCCGCCTTCTCCCGGAGATCCTCGAACCACGCGTTGAAGGTGCTTCGCATCTCGGTCACCTTGAGCTGCTCGCGGAGCGACGGCCGCTCGCGCTCGTAGGCAGTCGGATCGTAAGGCTGCTTCTCGAGCAGCTGGATGAAGTACAAGCCCCGAGGCCCCTCCACCGGACCCGCCACCTGACCCTGCGCCAGGCCGAACGCGGCCCCGGCCACCGGCGTCCCCGATCCGATGCCCGGGATGTTGTTCTGGCGCGTGAACCAGCCGCTCGCGCGAACCTCCAGCCCGAGCCGACGGGCCGCGGCCTCGAGCCCCTCGCTCCGGACCGCCTCCTGAAACCGGGGCGCCATCTCCGCGACCCGGGCCTGACGCTTCTGATTCCGAATCTCGGCCCGGATCTGGTCCGCCACCTGTTCGCTGGCGATCGAGCCGGCGGGGTGGCGCTCCAGGACGTGCACGACGTAGAAGGCCCCGTCGTGCTCGAGCGGGCCGCTCACCGCCCCCGGATCGTTCGAGAACGCGAACTCCGACACCGGCGGGGCGGGCCCGATCCCCGGGACGACCGGCCCGCGCTCGAAGAGCGGGGTGCGGTCGACCCGCGAGGCCTCCCGGGCGCCGGCCGACTGGAACGACTGCGGCGAGTCGCTCATGACCAGGGCGAACCTCTGAGCGGCCTGGCGCGCGCTGTCGCGCGCGGCCGGGGAGGGCTCCACCTCCACCAGGATATGGCGGGCGTTGTACCGCGCGGGCGCCCCGGGCTGCGCCATCCGATCGTCGAGCTCGAGGACGTGCCAGCCGAACGGAGTCTGGACGGGGTCGGACACGTCGCCCGGCTCCATGGGCTCGAGGGCCGAGGCGATCGCCGGGTCCATGGTCGAGAGCTCGAACCACCCGAGCCCCCCGCCGTTCTCCCTCGTCAGGTCGTCGTCGGAGGCG
>DASRVA010000126.1:0-2749 GCA_035687745.1 Gemmatimonadota bacterium | reverse complement strand
CGCGTTCTTGGTGACGCCGGGCACGCCATGGTTGTACTCGGGGGTCGCGATAAGGAGTCCGTCGCCCGCGGCAATCGCGCGCTTGAACGCCGCGACCGGCTCGGGAAGCCCCGCCGCCTCGAGATCGGCGTCGTAAAGGGGAATCCCCGAGATGTCCACGATCTCGATCGTCATCCCATCCGGCGCGGCCCCGACCGCGGCCCGCAGGAGAGCCCGGTTGTAGGACCCGGCCCGAAGGCTGCCCGCGAACGCGGTCACGGCGAGGCCGGGTCGAGGGGTCGGGCTCAGGCGTCGAACCCGGGAATGACCTGCACCTCCCCGATCGTAAACTCCAGGGGCTGGCGGCCGTGGGAGGTGTCGACCTCGCCGTCCTCCAGCGACCCTCGATAGTGTACCTTGACCTTGTCTCCTGGTTTCGCTTCGGGCATGTCCGTGGCTTTCGCCGTGCGTGAAGCAAGAATCGGGGGCGGCGTCGCGAGCCCGTCCCCGTGGCATCAACCTCGTTTGCGCGTCGGAGGTTCGCCCATGGAGAACCGAATGTCAAATCGGCCGCCGCGGCGCCACCACTGGATCGTCCGGTTCACCCACTGGGCGGCCTTCGTCCTGATCTTCGGGATGATCGCGAGCGGGCTCCAGATCTACGGGGCGTATCCCCGGTTCGGCATGCGGGATGGCCCCTTCCTTCCCAATCCTTTCCAGGCCTCCCCCTTCCCCGAGTGGAGCCGGCTCGGCGGCTGGCTGGCGGGGGGCATCAACTGGCACTTCGCCCTCATGTGGCCGCTGGTCCTGGTCGGCCTCGCCTACCTGGCCTACATGGCGGCGAGCGGCGAGTGGCGGAAGCTCGTCTTCCGGCCCCGCGACGTCCGACCCGCCGTCGCGATGGCGCGCTATTACCTCCGGATCGACCGCGACCACCCGCCCCAGGGGAAGCACAACGCGCTCCAGAAGGCGGCGTACAGCGGTGTGATCGTGCTCGGCATGCTGGCGGTCGTGTCGGGGGTGGCGGTCTACAAGCCCGTCCAACTCTACTGGCTGGCGACGGCCCTGGGCGGCTACCAGGCCGCACGCTGGTGGCACTTCTGGACGGTCTGGCTGTTCGTGGGCTTCTCGATCGTCCACGTGGCGCTGGTCTTCCTCGCCGACCCGGCAACCCTGCGGGCAATGATCACCGGGGAGTATCGCGGGAGGCACGGAAGCCATGACGCGTGAGGTGAGCCGGCGCTCGTTCCTGGGGCGCGGTATGGCGGTTTCATTGGGGCTGGCCGCGACCGCCTGCGGATGGGACGGCGGCGACCGGATCGTGCCCGCCCTGCGCGGCGTAAGCCGGCTGAACGACTGGCTCGGGGAGCGGCTCCTCTCCCACGATCGGCTGGCACCCAAGTACCCCCACTCCGAGCGGACCGTCTCCTTCCCCAACTACCACATCAGCCGGACGACGCCTCTCCTGGAGGACCCCGCGGCGTGGCGGCTTGAGGTGGGCGGGCTCGTCCGGCGTCCGCTGTCGCTCTCGAGGCCCGACCTCGAGGCCATGGAGCGCCTCACCTACACGGTCAAACACCATTGCGTGGAAGGCTGGACGGCGATCGCCACCTGGACGGGGACGCCCTTCCGCGTGGTCGCCGAGCGGGCGCGGGTTCTTCCCGAGGCGCGCTTCGTCCGGTTCGACTCGTTCGACCGTGGCTACTTCAACGGCTGGGACATGAAGTCGGCGCTGCATCCCGAGACGATCCTGGCCTACGGGTTCAACGATCATTTCCTGACCCCCGAGCACGGCGCGCCGCTGCGCCTCTACGCCCCCCACAAGCTCGGGTACAAGCTGACCAAGTACCTGACCCGGGTCACCTTCACGGCGGAGCGGCCGGGCGGATTCTGGGAGGATCGCGGCTATCCGTGGTTCGCCGGGATCTGAGGCGGGCTACGGGACGTCCAGCGAGGGCAGGAAGAGCTCGTCCGCGTAGCACCATCCCCAGGTTTCGCCGGGTTCGAGCGAGCGGATGACGGGATGCCCCGTGTCGCGGAAGTGTCGCGTGGCGTGCTTGTTCTTCGACGAGTCGCAGCACCCGACGTGGCCGCAGACGAGGCAGATCCTGAGATGCACCCAGGTGTCGCCGGTCGCCAGGCACTCCTCGCATCCCTCGGCGCGCGGGGTGACCGGCCGTGCCTGCTGGAAGTGCTCACATGCCGTCGCCATGAATTCTCCTTTCAGGAACCGGGTGGACCGGTCTCTCCCCGGGTCCCCGCACCCACGATCGCGGATGCCATCCGGCGGACCCGCAGGAGCTCGTCTTCGTTCACCAGGTGGCCCATCCCGGCGTAGACCCGCTTCGTCACGTCCGCCTCAAGGCCCGCCAGAACCTCCGCCGTCTCCTCGAACCGTTCCATCGGCACGAACGGATCGCGATCCCCGCAGCCGAGGAAGACCGGCGTTCCCGCCAGCGAGCCGGGGTACTCGCGCGGCGTCCCCGGGGCCCCGATCAGCCCCCCCGCGAAACCGGCCACGCCGCCGTATCGCGCGCCGTTCCGTGCCGCGAACTCGAGCGCCAGGCACGCTCCCTGCGAAAACCCGAGGAGGAGCGTCCGATCCGCCGGGATCCCCGCCTTCGCGAGCGTCTCGAGGAGCCGCCGCACAACACCCAACGCGGACGAGAGCCAGGGCTCGTTGCGCTCGACCGGCTCGAGAAAGGATTGCGGATACCAGGCGCCACCGGCTGCCTGCGGAGCCAGATACGCCAGCCGCGGCTCTTTGAGC
>DASRVA010000125.1:0-3729 GCA_035687745.1 Gemmatimonadota bacterium | reverse complement strand
CCGCCGGGGCGCGCGTTCTCAGGAGCGGAGGGCGCCGCGGGCCGGGCGCCGCCCGGAACCTCGGGGCCGGTCAAGCCCTGGGCGCCTATCTCTTCTTCCTCGATGCGGACTGCGAGGTGCATCCCGACACGCTCTCGCGCGCGGCCGCGGCGCTGGAGAGCGATCCCGCGCCCGACGCCGTCTTCGGTAGCTACGACGACGACCCGGTCGCGGGCGGGTTCGTGGCGCGCTTCAAGAACCTGACCCACCACTACGTCCACCAGCGGGGCCGGCCCGAAGCGGGGACGTTCTGGGCCGGCTGCGGGGCCGTCCGGCGCTCGACCTTCCTCGAGGTCGGGGGGTTCGACGCGGAACTATTCCCGCGGCCCAGCATAGAAGACATCGAGCTCGGCTACCGGCTCCGCGAGCGCGGGTTCACCGTCCGGCTGTGCCGGGATGTCCAGGTCAAGCACCTGAAGAGGTGGACGCTCGCGGGCCTGATCCGCACCGATGTACTCGATCGGGGGGTGCCCTGGACCCGTCTCATGCTGGCCCGCGGAATCATGGAGAAGGATCTCAACCTGACCTGGCGCCACCGCGCCGGGGTTGGGCTCGCCTGGCTCCTCGCGCTGGCGCTCCTGCTCGTCCCGCTGGTGCCGTGGCTCCTGGTGGCCGCCGCCGGGGCGGCCACCGCGCTGATCCTCCTGAACCTCGACCTCTACCGATTCTACCTCAGGCGCGGAGGGGCCGGGTTCGCGCTGGGCGCCGTCCCGATGCACTGGCTCCACTACCTCTACAGCGGGGTCGCGTTCGTGTGGGGCGCCCTGGCTCACGCCGGGGCGCGGCTGGCCGGAAGGGGGCTGGCGAGCGCATGACCGCTCGACGGCTCGCGGTGGCCCTCTCGCTGGTCCTCGCCTTCGCGTGGGGCAAAGGTTCGGTGCCCGCCTTCGCCCAGGACGAGGGTGTGCCGGAATCCTTCTCGTGCACGGTCGCCTTCGTGATCGACGGCGACTCGTTCAACTGCCGGGACGGGACCAAGGTGCGGCTGCTGCTCGTCAACGCCCCGGAGTCCGGCCCCTTCGGCGACCTGGCGCGACGCGCGCTGGTGAGCCTCCTGCCGGTCGGCGAGACCTTCCGGATCGAGACCGACCAGGAGCGTCGCGACGACCAGCGGCGGATGCTGGGGTACGTCTTTCTCCCGGACGGCCAGATGGTGAACGAGCTGATGATCCGCCAGGGGTACGCCTTCCTGAAGCCCTCCGAGGACAACCGCAGATTCCTGCCACGGCTGCGCGAGGCCGAGGCCGCCGCCCGGGAGACCCGGCGCGGCCTCTGGGCGCGCTAGGCCGTTCCAGGCCGCACGCCGGCCGACGGGGCCTGGTCCCCCCGTCGCCCGGGCCGGTATCTTCCCCCCCGTGACTGCCGAAATGGCATACGACGCCCGGCGGGCGGCGGTCCTGACCGTCAGCGACCGCGTGGCCGGGGGAACGGCCGCCGACGAATCCGGGCCGCTCCTGGCCGAGCGGCTCTCCGGAGAGGGTTGGAGCGTCGTCGCGCGCGAGACGGCTCCCGACGACCTGGACGCGATCGCGGCGGTTCTCAGCCGGCTCGCCGACGAGAGCGGGGCCGGCCTTATCCTCACGACCGGCGGAACGGGGATCGCCCCCCGCGACGTCACGCCGGACGCGACCCGGCGGGTGGCCGACCGGGAGGTTCCGGGGATCGCCGAGGCCCTGCGCGCGGCTTCGCTGGCCAGGACGCCGCACGCCATGCTGTCGCGCGCGACGGCGGCGATCCGCGGCCGGACCCTGGTCGTCAACCTCCCCGGGAGCCCCCGCGCGGTCGCGCAGACGTTCGACGTCCTGGCCCCCGTCCTCGGACACGCGGTCGCCCTGGCGGGCGGCGTAGCAGCGAGCCCCGCCGAACACCGGGCGGCGGATCGGCCGTGAGCGTGGCCGAGCGTCCCGGGACCCGGGTGCTGGTCAGCCGCTACGATCCCGAGTACGCGGTCCGGGCCGAGCGCACGCTGGCGGGGGCCGGGCTGGATGTCGTGACCCTCGATTCCCTCAAGGAGATCCGGGACCGCGTCCTGGGCGCCACGAGCGAGGCCCTGATCGTCCTGACGGGCGGGCTGTCGGAGCCGACGACGCGGGACTTCCTGCGCGACGTCGGGGAGGCGTCGGCGCCCGTGGCGATCCTCGCCCTGGCCGACCAGGGCGAGCGCGAGCGGTTCGAGCGGTATCGTCAGCTCGGCGTGGACGAGCTCCTCCTCAAGCCGTTCGACGCCGAGGAGCTGGCCGTGATCTCGCGGCGGCTGCTGGCCCGCGAACGGCTGGTCGGCCGGACCCACATCGTCGGCCGCTCCCCGGCCATGGAGGTCGTCCTCGAGCGGGTCGCCCAGTTCGCTCCCGTGAACAGCACCGTGCTGGTCGAAGGCGAGAGCGGGACCGGGAAGGAGCTCATCGCGCGCGCGATCCACGACCTCTCGGCGCGCTCCGACCGCCCCTTCATCCCCGTCAACTGCGCGGCGCTCACCGAGAGCCTCCTGGAGTCTGAGCTCTTCGGCCACGAGAAGGGCGCCTTCACCGGCGCTTCGAGCCTGCGCAAGGGGCGCTTCGAGATCGCCCACCGGGGGACCCTGTTTCTCGACGAGGTTGGGGAGATGGCGCTGGCGACCCAGGTCAAGCTCCTGCGCGTCCTCGAGGAGAAGGAGTTCATGCGCGTCGGCGGATCCTCGCCGATCCAGGTCGACGTCCGGGTGATCGCCGCGACCAACAAGGACCTGGAGGCGGCCGTCCAGGCGGGTGAGTTCCGGCGCGACCTCTACTACCGGCTCAACGTGCTCAACGTCCGGGTGCCGCCTCTCCGTGAGCGGCGCGAGGACATCCCGCCCCTGATCCACCATTTCGTCCAGCGTTTCTGCCGTGAGAACGACCGGCAGTTCGTCGGCATCAGCGACGAGGCGATGGCGATCCTCCAGAACTACGACTGGCCGGGCAACGTCCGCGAGCTGCGAAACCTGGTCGAGAGCATGCTGGTTCTGACGCCGGGCACGAAGATCCGGCCGCAGGACATTCCCGACGAGATCTACGGCCGGGCGCATCCCGGTCGACTTCTCCCCGTGGCGCTGGGCGGGGCCGGGGACGCGGACGAGTCCGAAGGCCAGCGTCTCGAGGCCCTCCTCGGCTACGTGTACCGCGATCTGAAGGCGGAGCTCGACGACCTGCGCCGCGGACACTCCGAGCTGCGCGGCCTGATCGAGAACGTCGGGCGCGAGGTCTCATGGGTGCGGGCGGTCGAGGTGGAGGGCGATCCGGAGGGCTCGCGCCGCCGGGAGGCGCCGGGCTGGAAGGACCCGGAAGAGCCCCCCGGGGACGGTCGGGAGGCGCAATTCCGGGTCGGCATGTCGCTGGAGGACCTGGAGCGGATGGCGATCGCTGGCACCCTCGAGGCGGTCGGCGGAAATCGCCGCCGGGCCGCTGAGATGCTGGGGATCGGAGAGCGGACGCTGTACCGGAAGATCAAGGAGTACGAGCTGTCCTAGCGCCCCAGCTCCTTCTCCTGCCGCGCGCGGGCCCGCTGGACGCGATTGATCAGCGCACGCCACGCGCCGCCGGACGAGAGCTCCTCGTACCGGAAGTCCAGCGTGGCGTTCAGGTCCACCGACGGTTCGAAGATGTAGACGGCGTAGACGGTCTGGTAGAGGTCCACGACGCGCCGCTCGAATCGCTCGCTCACCGGGACGATCCG
>DASRVA010000124.1:0-13045 GCA_035687745.1 Gemmatimonadota bacterium | reverse complement strand
GCTCTCCGCGATCTCGCGGTCGGAGAACGGGTGCCTGGTCGTTCCGATCCACTGGTACCCCTCGTCGCCCTTTCCCAGGAGGCACACGACGTCGCCCGGCTCGGCCTCGGCGATGGCTCGTCGGATGGCCGTCTCCCGGTCGTCGATCCGCTCCCAGCGGGCGGTGGTGCCCGCGAAGCCGGGCAGCGTGTCGTCCATGATCCTCTCGATCGGCTCGCGTCGCGGGTTGTCCACGGTCACGTAGACGACGTCCGACAGCGAGCCCGCCGCGTGGGCCATCCGGGGGCGCTTCCCGCGATCGCGCTCCCCGCCGCAGCCGAACACGCAGAAGATCCGCCTCGCCCCGCTCTCGCGCACGGCCCGGAGCACGCGCTCGAACGCGAGCGGGGTGTGGGCATAGTCGACGATCGCGGTGACGCCCCCACCCTTGATCACCTCGTAGCGCCCCGGGACCCGGCGTACCTCCGCCAGCGCCTCGCCGATCTCGGCCGGCTCGATGCCGAGGCCGGCGCCGAGGGCGCTCGCCGCCAGCGCGTTGGCGGCGTTGAACCGACCGGGGAGCGCGAGCCGGGTCTCGAACCGCCCGGCCGGCGTCCGTACGACGAGGCGGGTCCCGTCGGGGGCCGCCTCCATCCGCTCGGCGTGGACGTCGGCGGCCGGGTCCTCGAGGCTGTAGGTCCACGTCCCGGACGGACCGGCGTCGAGAAAGCGGCCACCCCACGCGTCATCGAGGTTCACGGCCGCGAAGGCGTCCTGCTCGGCCAGCAGCCGGAAGAAGGAGAGCTTGACCTCGCCGTAGCGCTCCATCGTGCCGTGGAAGTCCAGGTGCTCCTCGCTCAGGTTGGTGAACGCCCCGGCGCGGAAGCGGATCCCCCGGATCCGCCCGAGCGCGATCGCGTGGCTCGAGACCTCCATGCTGACGGCACCGACCCCGTCCTCGTCCAGCTCGCGGAAGACGCGCGCCAGGTCGGGCGCCTCGGGCGTGGTAAAGCCGGTCTCGGTCACCCGCTCCCCGCGTCGGACGCCCAGCGTCCCGAGGACGGCCACCTCCCCGTACTCGCGAGCCAGGACGGCCGCGGTCAGGAACGAGGTCGTCGTCTTGCCGTTGGTCCCGGTCACCCCCACGACGGCCAGGCGGGCGGTGACGTCCCCTTCGATCCGATGCGCGATCGGCCCGAGGGCCGCCCGCACGTCCTCGACGACCAGCGCCGGGACGGGCCACGGCCCCGGCGCCGAGACCAGCACCGCCCTGGCCCCCCGCCCCACGGCGTCGGTCACGAACGACCGGCCGTCCACCTCGAACCCGGGAACGGCCGCGAAGAGGTCACCGGGCCGGGCGCGCCGGCTGTCGTGCGCCACGCCCTCGATCCGGGTCTCCGGATCTCCCTCGACCCGTCCCCCCACCAGCCGGGCGAGGTCGGCTAGGGTCGGGGGTGGAACGGAGGGGGTCACGGCCGGAGAGCCGTCCGTGCCCGGGGCGTCAGCGTCGATCCCGGACGCGGACAGCCGCGCCCCGGTCGACGATCTCGCCGGGCTCGGGCTCCTGGGCGACGATCCGGCCCGTCCCGTCGAAGACGAGCCGAAGGTTGAGGCTGGCAGCGGCCTGGACCGCCTCGCGCAGCGACAGGCCCGTGAAGTCGGGGACCTTGACGTGCTCGCGCGGGTCGAAGGCGATGGCCGTCACCTCCTCCGTTCCGTCGGGCGCCGCGGCAAGCTCGGGTCCCGGCGCGGCGGGGACTCCGCCTGCCGGTTCCCCGGTGGCCTGAATGCCGGGCGCCTCGACGGCCGGAGGTAGCTCGCGGAAGCCGTCCGAGACCTTCCAGACGACCCGCTCGGGGGCGCGGAAGCCTTCCACCATCGCCGGCGACTCGGTGATCACCTCGCTCATGAGGGCATTCCGCATCGTCTCCCGGAAGACCGGCGCGGCGACCGTGCCGCCGTAGAAGGCCCCCTGGGGTTCGTCGATCCGGACGAAGATGACGTATCTGGCGTCCTGGGCCGGGAAGAACCCCGCGAACGAGGAAGTGTACCGGCCGACCACGTAGCCGTGTTCGCCGGTCTTTCGGGCGGTCCCCGTCTTGCCGGCCACGGGGAGCATCTCGATCCCGGCACTCTGCGCGGTCCCGCCCTCGACCACCCGTACCAGCGCCTCGCGGACGAGGGCGGCCGTCCGTGGCCCCATGACGCGCCGCACGGTCTGCGGGCGGCCCTCGTACTCGACCTCGCCCGACGGGCTGACGACGCGGGCCACCATGTACGGCCGCAGCAGCTCGCCGCCGTTGGCGATCGCACCGTAAGCCATCGCCATCTGCAGCGAGGTCACCATGATCTCGTACCCCATCGCGACCGAGGCCATCGTGAGGGCCGACCAGTCGTCGGGGCGCTTGAGCATCCCACGCGGCTCGCCCGGGAAGTCCAGACCGGTCGGGAGGCCGAACCCGAACCGCCGCGCGTACTCGTAGAACCGCTCCGGGCCCAGGCGCTCGGCCAGCTTCACTGCGCAGATGTTGGAGGACTCCTCGATCACCTCCTCGACCGACATCGTCCCGTAGGGATGGACGTCGCGCAGGGTGCGGCCGTCATGGTTCCAGACGCCGTTCTCGCAGAACAGGGAGTCGCCGGGCGCCGCCAGGCCTTCCTCGTAGAGGCCGGTCAGGGTCACGATCTTGAGCGTCGAGCCGGGCTCGAACTGGAAGACGACCGCCTCGTTCCGCTGTGGCCGCCGGGTTCCCGCCTGGAGGGTCGGCCGCGACGCCAGAGCGAGGATCTCCCCGGTGCGGGGGTCGGCAACGACGACGCTGCCCGACTTGGCCCGGGTCCTCTCCATGGACTGGTCGAGGGCCGACTCGACGATCTCCTGGAGCGCCACGTCGATGGTCAGGAAGACGTCGTCCCCGTCGGTGGGGGGTTCCACCGGGAAGGTGAAGTTCGGAAACTCGCGCCCCAGCGCGTCCCGCTGATGGACGGCGTAGCCGGGCTCGCCGCGCAGCGTCTCGTCGTACTGGAGCTCGATTCCCTCGAGGCCCTCGTTGTCGACGTCGACCCGGCCGAGCACGCTGGTCGCGAGCTCGCCATACGGATGATGGCGGACGTGATAGGTCTCCACGCCGATCCCGTCGAGCCTCGCCGCTTCGATGCGCTGGATGGTTTCTCGCGGGACGCCGCGCGCGATGCGTACGTACCAGCCACCGCGGGCGATCCGCCGCCGCAGCTCGGCCTCGTCGAAGGACCGGATGGCGGTCAGCCGTTCGACGAACGCATCGACGTCGCGGATGTGGCGTGGAACGACGTACAGGCCGTACTGCTCCCGGTTGACGGCCAGCGCGACGCCGTTCCTGTCGTAGATCGTGCCCCGTTCGGGAGGGATCTCGACCCGCTTCTTCTGCTGTCGTTGAGCCGCGGCGAGGTAGCGGTCGTGCCGCACGACCTGGATCTCGAAGAACGACCAGCCGACCCAGGAGCCGAACGCGAGCAGGCACACGAAGAGCCAGCTCTGGCGCCGACGGGCGATCTTGAGGCGCTCGGGCTCCAACGTCTCCCCCTGGGTTCGGCCGCCTCCCGCCCGACGAACGGTCAGCGCATCGTCGAGAGATTCTCGAGGGCGATCCTGCGGGACGCCCCTACTGGCTCGTCAGAGCCAGGGCTTCGTCCTGGAACAACCGGTCCAGCCACCCTCGCAGCGCCCCCGACCGCTCGGGCGCCCTGCCGCGCACCGCCGGACCGAGCTGGGTCGGGTCGACGACCGGCAGCCAGACGAGGTCCTCCTCCCCCGGGGAGGTCATGCCCAGCCGCTGTGCGGCGTCGCGCACGACCCGCTCGCGGGTCGTGAGGGAGGCAATCGAGCGCGCCAGCTCCTCGTTGTCGACCTCGAGATCGCCGGCCAGGCGTTGCAGCTCGAGGACACGATCGGACCAACGGATCGTGATCGACTGGACCCAGATCTTGCCGACCACGACCGCGGCCGCCAGCACGAGCAGCGCCGGCAGGTAGCGCAGGAGGAAGCTGTCCCGGCGGCGCCGGCGGCGCTCGATCTTCTGATACTCGCGGACGTAGGCGTTCATTCTCCTCCCATTTTCAGGCTGCGCGCTTCTCGGCCGCCCTGAGGCGGGCGCTCCTGGCCCTCGGGTTGGCCTGGATCTCACGCGCCGACGGAACGACCGGGCGCTTCGTGAGGACGTCGACCTCCGACCGCTTGTCGCACCGGCAGACCGGGAAGTCCGGCGGGCAGACGCAGTCCGAAGCCAGCTCCCTGAAGGTGAGCTTCACCATCCGGTCCTCGAGCGAGTGATAGGCGATGACCACCAGACGGCCACCCGGGCGGAGCGCGGTCACGTAGAGATCGAGCCCGCTGGCCAGCGCCCCCAGCTCGTCGTTGACGAGGATCCGCAGGGCCTGAAAGACGCGCGCCACGGATTTCAGGGGATGGCCTCGGGCCGGCACCGCGGACTCGACGACCTCGCGCAGGCGTCCGGTGGTGTCGATCGGCGCCCGCTCGCGCTCGCGAACGATGACGCGCGCGATCCGGTACGCGTGGCGCTCCTCGCCGTACTCGCGGAGGATCCGTTGGATCTCGGAAAGTTCGGCGCGCGACAACCATTCCCGCACAGGTTCCCCTCTGGGCCCCATCCGCATATCCAGTGGAGCGTCCTGGCGGTAGCTGAAGCCGCGCGCCTTATCGTCGATCTGAGCCGAGGAAACGCCGAGGTCGAGCAGGGCCCCGTCCAACATTCCCCGCTCGAGCCCCGGCGTCCGGTCGACCTCGGCGAAGTTCACGTTGTGGAACTCGACCCGGTTTCCGAAGCGGGCCAGCCTGCGCCGCGCTTCGTCGATGGCGGTTGGATCCCGATCGAGCCCGATCAGCCGGCCATCGGGCGACGAGGCCTCGAGGATGGCTTCGGCGTGGCCTCCCCCGCCGAGGGTGCCATCCAGGTAGGTTCCGCCGCTCCGGGGTCTCAGCAACTCGATCGTCTCCGACAGAAGTACGGGTACGTGAAACGAGCTCTCCTCATCCACCGGTCGTCACAGATAACGGATCAGCCAGCCGTCCAGCTCCTCGCCGGATTCCGCGACGTACGCCTCGTACCGCTCCGGATCCCACATCTCGATCACCTCGCCGGCTCCCACGAACGCGACCTCGTCACCGATCCCCACGAGATCGAGGAGCCGCTGGGGGACGGAGATGCGTCCCTGTGCGTCGACCGGGCTCTCGACGGTGTTCTGCATGAGCTGCAGGTAGAGCCGCCGCTGATCCGGGTCGACGCGCGCCTTCTGCCGCTCGAGCCGCTCCACCACCTTTTCCCACTCCCCGACCGGGTAGAGGAAGAGGCAGAGCCCGCCGATCCCGCGCGTCGCCACGAAGCACTGGCCGCTCTGGCCGTTGCGAAATCGCGCCGGCAGGCTGACGCGGCCCTTGTCATCGAGCGAGTGTGTGAACTGACCCAGGAATGGCGTGACGACCCCTCATGCTCACGTGTCCACAGTCTCCCCACAGTATCCCACTTCATCCCACTTGGCCCCACATTGTAGGGAGAACCGTTGGGGCTGTCAAGCGGCGAGCCAAAAAAAGCCGCCCCTGTCTCCAGGGGCGGCTCCCGGCGCGGATGGCCCGCGCCTGCGGTTGCCGATGAGTCAGCTGCCGGACGTCTCCATGTAGGGCCGCCGCGTCTCGGGCTCGGGGTACCGGTCCGGGTCGGGCGCGGGCTCCATGCCAGGATCGGGCTCGGTCTCGACGCCAGGCTCGGGCTCGACACCAGGCTCGGGCTCGACACCAGGCTCGGGCTCGACGCCAGGCTCGGGCTCCAAACCGGGCTCGGGCTGCGGCTCCACGCCGGGCTCGGCCTGGGGGGCCTCATCGGCGGCGCCCGCCTCCGGGGCCGGGATGCCGGTCAGCACCGGAACGCCGCTCAGCGAGGTCGGGGCGCCGTTCTCGGTCGCCAGGATCAGGATTCCGAACGTGTCGAGGTCGGTCGTGCCCTCGAACGTGGCGTTCCCCTCGGGATCGACGCTCAGCGCGCCGGCCAGCGCCGACTCCTGGACCTGGTCCTTGTTGGGCGCGATCCAGACCGTATAGGCATTGACGTCACGGGTGTCGGTGTCCAGGTCATCGACCGGCGGCAGACCGGCGACCTCGACGACGAACGTGTTCTCGGGGTCGCCCTCCGTCACCAGGACGGTCGCGGTCGCCTCCATGGTCGCGTCGTTGGGCTGGAGCGCGAACTCCCAATCGTGCGTGGACGCCACCTCGACCGTGTCCGGCGTCTCCTCGGCCACGGTGTCGGGGGTCTCCGGCGCCACCGTGTCCGGAGTCTCCTCCGCCGCGGGAGGCGTCTCTTCCTGTGCGGCGACCGGCGCGGCGAACGCTAGCAGCGCCAGGAAGCCCAGCAGGCTCGTGAATCGGGTCATGATGTCTCCTCTCGAGGGTCGGATCGAATGGATTCCCGGTGCGTCCGGGAGGCGTTGTCGGGGCCATACCCCGGCGTTTCCGGCGGGTTCCTGGACGGGCCGGTCTCGATGCGGCCCGGCGGCACGACCTCGTAGTCGGCGTCGATTTCCTTCCGGCGTTGCTCGAGCCTCCGACGCCGCTCGTCGCGACGCCAGCGCCAGACGCCCCAGAGCGCCACACCGCCCAGCTTGAGGGCCACGGCCAGAGGGCTCCCGCGCAGGAGCCAGCGAGCCGCCCAGCGACCCAGGACCAATCGTTTCAGGAACCCCACCGCGCGTCACTCCTTCCCGGGTGTCCGCCCCGCTCCCGGGTGCCATGATAGCCGATGAGGCGCCGGGCCGCCGCCCGGCCCTGGGCGGCGCAATCGGCGAGTCCAACCCCGCGATAGTCGGCCCCCGCGACCGCCACCCCCGGCAGGGACCCCAGCGCCCGCTCGACCTCGGCCACGCGATCGAGGTGCCCGACGTCGTACTGCGGCATGGCGTCCTCCGCGCGATCGACCCTGGAGAGGATCGGCGGGGCGCTCCAGCCGGTCGCGCTCTCGAGCCCCGCCCGCGCCCGACGGATCAGCTCTTCGTCCGACATCCCCCGGTCGAGCGGATCGTCGGCGCGGCCCAGGTAGACACGGACGAGCACACGGCCATCGGGAGCCCGCCCGGGCCACTTCGAGGAGGAGAACGTGCAGGCCGTGATCGGCAGGCCCGCGTCCCGCGCGACGACGAACCCGTTGCCGTCGGGGACGGCCACGGCGCCGGCGTCCCAGGCGAACGTCACGACCACGGTCGAGACACGTCGGAAAGCCGCCAGGAGCCGGGCCACGGCCGGCGATTCCGCGGCGAGGATGCGCGCCGCTTCGGCCGCCGGCACGGCCAGGAGGAGCCGCTCGGCCCGGATCGCGCTCCGGCCCCGGATCTCGAGCCGCCATTCTTCTCGCTCCCGAACCACACGATCGACTTGGACCCCGGCCAGGAGCTCGGCCCCTCGTCGATCCTCGACCAGCCGGTCGACGAGCGCTTGGAGCCCGCCGCGCAGGGTGGCGAACGGCGGGACCGGCGGGTCGCCCCTTCCCCGGCTCCGGCCGGCCGGCCGGAGGAGCGATCCCCGGCGCGCCGCGTCCAGGACCTCGGGGAAGGTCGCGGCGAGGCTCATCCGGTCCGGGTCGGCGCCGTAGATCCCGGCCGCGAGCGGCGCCACAAGCCGGTCGAGAGCGGCCCGGCCCAGCCGCCCGCCGACCACGCGGCCCAGCGTGGCATCGCCCTCGATCCCGCCCGCCGGGAGAACGAGGTCGGCGGCCACGCGCAGCGTCTCGAGCGGCGAGAGGATGCCGCTCGAGAGGAGGGGGCGCAGCCGCGTCGGAAGGAAAACCCCCCCGGCGGGAAACGACCGCAACGCCCCTCGCGCGTAGACCGAGGCCCGGCTCGAGACGCGGCCGTAGACGACCTCCTCCTCCAGCCCCAGCTCGCGGCAGAGGCCCAGGAGAGCCGGCTTCCGCGTCACGAACGACTCCGGGCCGGTCTCGATCAGGAACCCGTCCCGCCGCACGGTCCGGACGACTCCGCCGAAGCGATCGGCCGCTTCCACCAGCACGACGTCGTGGCCCGAGCCGGCGAGCTCACGGGCGGCGACCAGGCCCGTCAAACCGCCCCCGACGACGGCGGTTCTCAAGAACCCGGCATCCCTTCCGCGCGGACGGCGAGCCGGCCGGCGACCAGGTCGGCGAGCGCGGCCACGAAGTCCGGGTGCGCGTTCGGCATCTCGGCCCGTACGAACCGGAGCCCCAGGCGCCCGGCGGTCTCGCGCGCTTCGACATCGAGGTCGTAGAGGATCTCGAGATGATCGGCCACGAACCCGATCGACTGGACGACCACGGCCGTTTCGCCTCCCTCCGCGAGGTCCCCGATCGCTTCCAGCACGTCGGGGCCGAGCCACGGCTCGGCCGTCCGGCCCGCGCTCTGATAGGCGAAGCTCCAGCGCGGGGCGCCGGCCGCCCGTGCCACGAGCGCGCTCGTCTCGCGGAGCTGCTCGGGATAGGGGTCGCCCCCGTCCAGGATCCGCGCCGGAACCGAGTGCGCGGTAAAGAGGACGTGCGGGTCGGCCCCGGCCCCCTCGAGCGCCGCCCGGAGCCGGCCGGCGAGGAATGCGATCAGACCGGGGTGGTCGTGCCAGCTCGGGATGACGTCGACCTCCAGGCCGGCGGGGGCCGCCTCGCGGGCGTACCGCTCGTACTCGGCGATCGAGCGGATCGAGTAGTGGGGGGCGAGGACCAGCCCGACCACGCGCGCGATCCCCGCCCCCGCCAGCTCCCGGACCGCGTCGCCGACGAACGGCGAGACGTGCTTGAAGCCGACCGCCACCGGAGGGTTGAGGCCACGCGCCCCCAGCGCCGCGGCGAGGCCCTCCGCCTGCTCGCGCGTGATCCGGTTCAGGCGGGTGGGTCCTCCAACCGCGCGGTACCGTCCGAGGAGCTCCTCCAGGAGCTCCGGGGACGGCGGGCTTCCGCGACGGATGTGCGTGTAGTACGCCTCCACGTCCTCGAGGCGGCGCGGCGTCCCGTACGCCATCAGGAGAACGGCCTCGCTCACCCGGCCGCCTCGCGCGCTTCCCGCGCGGTCGCCTCGTGGACGTGGTCGACCAGCCGCCGCAGGTTGTCGACCGGCGTCTCCGGGAGGACCCCGTGTCCGAGGTTGAACACGTGGCCGGGCCGTCCGGCCGCCCGGGCCAGCACGTCGTCCGCCGCGGTGCGCAGGGCCGGCCACGGTACGGCGGCCACGGCGGGGTCCAGGTTCCCCTGAATGGCCCTCTCCCCGACCAGGTCCCAGCCGCGGTCCAGGTCGATCCGCCAGTCGAGGCCGATCACGTCGCCGCCGGCCGCGGCCAGGTCGGGAAGGAGTCCGGCCGTGCCGGTGCCGAAGTGGATGGTGGGAACCCCGGGAAGGCCGGCGAAGAGCCGCCGGACGTGCGGCTGGACCGAGCGCCGATACTCCACGGGGGCGAGCGCGCCGATCCACGAGTCGAACAGCTGAAGGGCTTCCGCGCCCGCTCCGGCCTGAGCCGCCAGGTAGGCGATCGTCGCGTCCGTCAGCCGTCTCATGAGGTCGTCCCACGCCGCCGGGTGGGCGTGCAGGAACCGCTTGACCTCGAGGAACCGGGTCGAGGGCCGGCCCTCGATCAGGTACGCCGCCAGCGTGAAGGGGGCGCCCGCGAAGCCGATCACCGGGACCGGGCTCTCCCGGCGGAGGAGCCCGAGCGCCTCGACCACCGATCCGACCAGCGGGCCCGGCTCGAACGGCCGGAGCCGCTCCACGTCTGCCGGCGTCCGGACGGGCCGCTCAACCACCGGCCCGACTCCGGCCCGGATCTCGAAGTCGACCCCGAGCCCCTCCAGCGGGAGCGTGATGTCGGCGAACACGATCGCCGCGTCCACCCCCAGCCGCCGCACGGGCTGGAGGGTCACCTCGGCACAGAGCTCGGGGAGGCGCACGATGTCGAGGAGCGCGTGTCGCTCACGGACGGCGCGGTACTCCGGGAGCGCCCGGCCGGCCTGACGCATGAACCAGACGGGCGTGGCGTCGACCGGTTGCCGCCGGCAGGCCTCGAGGAAGCGGTCGCTCACGCCGCCGACGACGCCGCCCGCGCGAGGGCCGGCGGGATCGCCTCGAGAGTGAGGTCGATCTCCTCCTCGCCGTGGGCCAGGGTCAGAAACCACGCTTCGTACGGCGAAGGCGGCAGGAGGATCCCGTGCTCCAGCATGGCGTGGAAGAACCGCGCGAAGGCGGCCCCGTCCCCCGCCCGCGCCTCGTCGTAGTCCGCGGGCGGCGACGGGGTCCAGAAGAGGGTCAGGAGCGAGGCCATGGTCTCGACGCTCGCCCGGCCCGCCGCGGGGCCGGCGCGGATGGCCGCCCGGATCCCGTCGGCCAGCCGCCCTGTCAGGCGCTCGAGCCGCGCGTACGTCCCCGGATCGGCGAGCCGGTCCAAGGCCGCCGAGCCGGCCGCCATCGCGACCGGGTTCCCGGAGAGGGTCCCCGCCTGGTAGACGTCGCCCTCGGGGGCCACGTGGCGCATGATCCCGGCCCGGCCCCCGAAGACCCCGACCGGGAGCCCTCCCCCGACGACCTTCCCCAGGCAGGTGAGGTCGGGGAGGATCCCGAACCGCTCCTGCGCGCCCCCCGGGGCCACCCGGAACCCGGTGATGACCTCGTCGAAGACGAGCAGCGCGCCGTCGGCGGCGGTGATCTCACGAAGCTCCTCCAGGAACCCCGGCCGTGGCAGGACGAGGCCCATGTTGGCGGCGACGGGTTCGACCAGAACCGCCGCGATCTCGCCCGGGAAGCGGGCGAACGCCGCCCGGACCGCGCCCGGATCGTTGTAGGGGAGAACCAGAGTATCACGGGTCGCCGCCTCGGGGACGCCCGCGCTTCCCGGCAGCCCCAGCGTGGCGATCCCCGACCCGGCCTCGGCCAGGAGCGCGTCCGAGTGGCCGTGGTAGCCGCCCGCGAACTTGACGATCCGGGTTCGGCCGGTCGCGCCGCGAGCCAGGCGGATCGCGCTCATCACGGCCTCCGTCCCCGAGCTCGTGAACCGCATCCGCTCGAGGGAGGGCATGCGCGACCGGATCCGTTCGGCGAGCTCGATCTCGCCCAAGGCGGGCGCGCCGTAGCCGGTCCCGGCCGCCGCGGCCGCCGCCACGGCGGCCGTCACGTCCGGATCGGCGTGTCCGGCCAGGATCGCGCCCCAGGAGGAGACGTAGTCCACGTACTCGCGCCCTTCGACGTCCCGGACGCGAGCCCCGCGGGCGGTCGCCACGAAGCGCGGTGTCCCGCCGACGGCTCGATACGCCCTGACGGGGCTGTTCACCCCGCCCGGAAAGAGCTCCTTCGCGCGCGCAAAAAGGTCGGCGTTGGTGGCGACGGCCGCGGCCCTCGTCACGCGCCGTCGATCAGGTGCAGGATCTCCTCCAGCGGTCGGTGGATCCCGACCAGCTGCGGGACGTCGCGCACGGTGGCCCGGCGCCCCTCGGTGGCGCGCAGGTCGCGGACCAGGTCCTGGAACGCGGGCAGGTCGTCGGTCTCGTAGGCGACGATGAACTCCTGGTCGTCGAGCCCGAACGAGTAGGCGAGGAGCTGCTGGATCTGGGGATACCGGCGGCCGATCCGGATGTGCTCGGCCATCTGCCGGCGCCGATCCTCCTCGGGGAGGAGATACCACTCGGTCGATTTGACGAACGGATAGACGATCAGATAGCGAGACCGCTCGCCGACGAACATCGCCTGCTCCTGAGGCGTTCGCTCCTTGACGTAGCTGGAGGGTCGCACGAGGCCGATCATGGAATGGGCCACCGCGCAGGAGCGGCCGACCCCGCTCCTGAGGAGGTCCCCCGCGGTCTCCTCGAGGTCCTCGAGCGTCTTCCCCAGACGCCAGAACAGGAGCTCGGAGTCGGTGCGTGTCCCGATCATCGAGTACGTGTAGGTGACGACCCGCCCGGCGGCCCGCCGGTGGGCCTCGAGAAAGGACGTTCGATCGGATGTCCGCTCGGGCTCAGGCCGCCGGCGCCATCCCCCGTCCAGCTTGAGGGCGAGCACGTGCACGTAGGGATGACCGTTCATCGCATCCATCCGGCCGCCTCCCGGGCGAAGTAGGTGATCACGAGATCGGCTCCGGCGCGGACGATCGAGGTCAAGGTCTCGGTGGCCGCCGCCCGTTTGTCGAGCCAGCCGCGCTCGGCGGCCGCCACGGTCATCGCGTACTCGCCGCTCACGCTGTAGGCCGCGAGCGGGGCGTCGAAACGCTCGCGGGCGGCCTTGATCACGTCCAGATAGGCGAGCGCCGGCTTCACCATCACGATGTCCGCCCCCTCCGCGAGGTCCGCGGCGATCTCGGCCAGCGCCTGCCGGCCCTGACCGGGGTCCATCTGATAGCCCCGCCGATCCCCTTCCCGGGGCGCCGACTCGGCGGCCTCGCGGAACGGCCCGTAGAACGCCGACGCGTACTTGGCCGCGTACCCCATGATCGCGGTCTCGACGAGGCCCGCCTCGTCGAGCCCCTGGCGGAGCGCCGCCACCTGGCCGTCCATCATGGCGCTCGGGGCGACCACGTCGGCGCCGGCCCGGGCCAGCGAGACGGCCATGCGCGCCAGGAGCCGCAAGGTCTCGTCGTTGTCGACCCGGCCATTCTTGAGGACGCCGCAGTGTCCGTGATCGGTGTATCCGCAGAGGCAGACGTCGGCGAGGACGACAAGGGGGGTCCCGGCCTCGCCGAGGGCGCGGATCCCGGTCTGGACGACGCCGTCCTCGCGCCACGCCGGGCTCCCCTCGGCGTCCTTATCCTGGGGCAGCCCGAAGAGGAGCACCCCGCCGACCCCGAGCCCGGCCAGGCGCTCGGCGTCCCTGACGAGCTCCTCCGGCGAGACCCACTCCTGCCCCGGCAGGGACGGGATCGGCTCCCGGATCCCGCGGCCCGGGCGCAGGAAGAGCGGCTGGACGAGCCGGTCGGGCGAGAGCCGGGTCTCGCGCACGAGGGCCCGAATCCCGGGCGTCCGGCGGAGCCGCCGGAAGCGGGCGAACCGGGCCTCAGCCATCGGCGCCGTTCGCGAGCGCGGCGACGATG
>DASRVA010000123.1:0-2633 GCA_035687745.1 Gemmatimonadota bacterium | reverse complement strand
CTCCGGTGGCGCGTGGATCCTGGGCGGTCTGGCGGCCGGGTTTCTGGGCGCGCCCCTCTGGGCGGCGGCCGGGGTGGGGGCCGTGGGGATGGCGCTCCTCCTCGCCGCCGGCGGGATCGCGCTCTACGCGCGGCGTCCGCTGCCGGCCGAATCCGATCCGCGGCGGGTCGAGGAGATCGCGGCCGTCGAGCGGCGCCGGGAAGATCTGGCCCGGGAGCTCGGCCTGCCGGCCGGGGAGAGCGTGGCCCGGGAGCGTGAGCGGTTCCGCCAGGCCCAGAGCCTGCGCGACCGGCTGGACGGGATGAAGGAGGCGCACGGCGCGCTGGGGGACCGGTCCGCCCTGGAACAGAGCCGCCAGGAGCTCAAGGAGGGGCGGCTGGACGTCCTTCGGCTGGAGGAGCGGCGGCTCCTCGACGAGCATCCCTACCTGGCGGGAGGTCCGGACTACGAGCGGCGGTTTCTGGAGGAGACCCGCGGCGCCGAGGGGCGGCGGGATGTGCTCGCGCGGGAGGCGCTCGAGGCCGAACGCCGGCTCGCGACCCTGCCCGCGCCGGCCGACGATACGGGGCCGCTCGACGAGGAGCTGGCCGCGATCGACCGGGAGCGCGTGGAAGCGGAGCTCGAAAGGGACGCCCTCCGGCTCGCCCACGGCACGCTCCTCGGGTGCAAGGACGAGTTCGTCCACGTCGCCTCGGCCCGGCTCGCGGAGGTCGTCTCGGAGGTGTTCGCCGATCTGACCGGCGGCCGCTATTCGACCGTCCGGATCGACCCCGGGACGCTCGGGCTCTCGGTGGACGGACCGGAGCGGCTGGACGTGCCGGCCGCCGGCCTGAGCCGCGGGACCCGGGATCAGCTCTGGCTCGCCCTCCGGGTGGCCATCCTGGAGACCCTGGCTCCCGAGCGAGCGCTCCCGCTCGTCCTGGACGATCCCTTCCTCCACTTCGACGACGAGCGCCTGGCGCTCGCCGGGCGCGCCCTCGCGCGGGTCGGGGAGCGGCACCAGGTGCTCCTCTTCACGCACGACTCGCGACTCACCGCCTGGGACTTCCCCCAGTGGGTGCTGCCCGCCGTCCCCGACGACGCGATCCGACCGTCGGGCGATTGACGAAGGCCGCCTTCCGGCCGCTCGGAGCGGCCCTCCACAAACCGCTGTAACCCCTTGATTCGGTTGTTGTTGGGGCGACGCCCGCAGGCCGGTGCCGAGGTGGCCCGGCGTGTGCTTGGGCGCCGGGTACGGCGTCCGGCACGTCACGGGGAGCGGCGCGGCCGGATGCCGGAATCGGCGACGGGTAGGCCGCGCGACGAAACGAAAGGGTCGGCCAGGGAGGGGGCCGGCCCGGCTGGCGGAAGCGCGCGGCCGCCCTCGCCCAACGGTTCGGAGAGCGAAAAACGGGGAGCGAAACGAAAGGAAGAGCGCGCATGAGAAGGACAAGGCTGGTCCGGACGGCGGTCCTGGCCGTGGTGCTGCTCGTCCTGCCCGTCGGGCAGGTCGGGCCGGTGCCGCGGATCGGGCCCCAGCCGGCGGAAGCGGCGAGCTGCAAGTGGCGGATCGAGGTCTGCTCCGAGGTCGATCTGGTCGTGTGGAAGGGAACGGTCTGTGTCGAGTACTGCCGTCGCTAGGGTGGCGCGGGGGGGTTCCGGGAGGGTCGCGCGAGCGGCCCTCCGGACCCTGACGGTCGCGGCCCTCGCCTCGGCCTGCGGCCGGGAGGCGGGGGCCGGCGAGACCGGGGTCAGGGTGGTCGGGGTCTTCGAGCCGCCCCGGGCGGGGTACTTCTGGGCCCCGGTCGACGTGGCGGTGGAGGGCGACCGCGTGTGGGTCCTGGACGCCGGCGCCGGGCAGATCTTCGCCTACGACACGCTGGGCGGCTACCGGGGCGCGATCGGCAGGAAGGGGCGAGGCCCGGGCGAGCTCCAGGACCCGCTCGCCCTCGGGGTGGCCGGGGACTCCCTGTGGGTCCTCGACATCGGCAACGGACGGATCGAGCACTTCGCCAGGTCCGGCGCCCATCTCCGGTCCGAGACCCTGCCCGACGGGCTCCCGACCCCGGTCGACATGGTCCGGTGGAAGGGCTCGTTCGTGGGCGCGCTGCCGTTCGGAGGCCGTCCGCTGGCCCGGCTCGGGCCGGAAGGCCGGCCGTTTCTCTTCGGCGCCGAGCTGGCGGCCCGGGCCCGGGAGCTGGCGCCCGGCGACGGCCGGATCCCGTCGATCTATCGGCTCGCGGTCGTCGACGACGAGCTCTGGGCGGCCCATCTCTACCTGCCGCTCGTCGGCATCTTCGGCCCGGACGGCCGGCTCCGCCGGCTCCTCGAGTACGAGGGCCCGGATCCGGAACCCGTCCGGACGCGGATCGAGAAGCGGGAGGGCGGCGAGCGGCGCGTGGAGCGGGCCCCGCGGCGTCCGGCCGGAGGCCTGGGCGTCCTGCCGCTGGGCAGCGCCCGGCTTCTCCTCACCCACCGCCGGGACGACGAGGGGCGTCAGGTCCTGATCGCCTGGCGCGGGGACGACCCTGAGCCCCGGACGGTGCAGGGTCCGCCGGACCTCCTGCTGGTCTCGGCAGCCGCCGGCGGCCGCAGGAGCTTCGCGGTCGGCGCCAGGGGGGACGTGGAGGAGCCGGCCATCCTGATACTCGAGG
>DASRVA010000122.1:0-4221 GCA_035687745.1 Gemmatimonadota bacterium | reverse complement strand
TGAAGCCGCGAAGGCGGGGCCGGGACCGCCCCGCGAGGTCGCGCCTCCCGCCCGGCGCGAGCCCCCGCGCGGGGAGCCCGAAGAGGGCGACGGGCGGAAGGTCCAGGAGGCGAAGCCCCGGCGCGACGTGGGCGTCGGGGTCGAAGAGCGGACCGTGGTCCCCGCCGAGCGCGAGACCGGGCCGGCCGTCGCTGAGCCCGGCACACGGCGCGAGAAGATGTCGCGGCTGAGGCAGAGGATCGCCGAGCGGCTCGTCGAGGCCCAGCGGACGGCCGCCATCCTGACCACCTTCAACGAGATCGACATGTCCGGCGTCCTCGAGCTGCGTCAGGAGCGCCAGGAGGAGTTCGAGGCCCAGCACGGGGTCCGCCTCGGCTTCATGTCGCTGTTCGCGCGGGCCTCGATCCTGGCGCTCCGCGACCATCCCGAGATCAACGCCTACATCGAAGGCAACGAGATCGTCTACCATGATTATGTCCACCTTGGAATCGCGGTCGGGACGCCGCGGGGTCTGGTCGTTCCCGTGCTGCGGGACGCCGACCGGATGTCCTTCGCCGAGATCGAGCGGCGGATCAAGGAGCTCGCGACCCAGGCCAAGGACGGGAAGATCGCGATCGAGGATCTCCAGGGCGGCACGTTCACGATCTCGAACGGGGGGATCTACGGATCCCTGATGTCGACCCCGATCCTGAACCCGCCTCAGAGCGGTATTCTCGGCATGCACAAGATCGAGAGGCGGGCGGTTGTGATCCCGGATCCGAAGACCGGCGAGGAGCGGATCGAGGCGCGACCGATGATGTACGTGGCCCTTTCGTACGACCACCGCATCGTGGACGGTGAAGGGGCCGTCACGTTCCTCGTCAAGGTCAAGGAGCGGCTCGAGGATCCGACGCGTCTGCTGCTCGACGGCTGACACGTGCTCGACGGCTGACACCTGCTCGACGGCTGACACGACCCGGCTGAGGCCGGCCAACCCCTATCCGGAGGTGTCCGAAATGAAATTTCGATCGTCAGGCGTGTTTCTGACGCTGGCCCTCATCCTGACCGCCTGCGGCGACCGCGAGGCCGCGCCGGAAGACGCGGCCCCCGACACGGTGGCGGCCGAGACCGGTTCGGCGACCGCGTCGGGCACTGCTCCGGTGGCGTCCGAATACGCTTCCGAGCTCGGCGTCGACCTGGGGGCGATGGAGGTAACCGAGTCCGGCCTGTACATCCTGGACGTCCGGGAGGGGGAAGGAGAGGAGGCCGTGAGCGGCGACACGGTGGTCGTCCATTACACGGGCTGGCTTCCGAACGGGATGAAGTTCGACTCGAGCCGCGACCGCGCCGAGCCCTTCTCGTTCGTCCTCGGCGAGGGCCGCGTGATCCCGGGCTGGGAGGAGGGGGTGGCGGGGATGAAGGTCGGCGGACAGCGGCGGCTCGTGATCCCGCCCCATCTGGGCTACGGGCCGATCGGTGCCGGCGACGTCATCCCAGCCGACGCGACGCTGGTGTTCGACGTGGAGCTGCTGGAAACGGGCGGATAGGGCCGCCGCCCCCGGGGTGCTAGTTCTTGAAGCGGTAGGTGATCCGGCCGCGGGACAGGTCGTAGGGGGAGAGCTCGACGGTCACCCGGTCTCCGGTCAGGATCTTGATGTAGTGCTTTCGCATCTTGCCCGAGATGTGCGCCAGGACGACATGGTCGTTGTCGAGCCGGACGCGGAACATCGTGCTGGGAAGGCACTCCTCGACCGTGCCCTGGACCTCGATGACGCCAGCTTTGTCGGCCATGGGAGCCAATTTAGCGGATCGGGACGTCCGGGGCTAACGGAGATCGAGCCCGCGGGGCCGATCGGCGGCTAGAACTCGACCGTGAGGCCGATCTGGTACTGCATCGCCTCGATCTCCGATTCGACCAGCCGTTCGTCGAGATCCACCTCGCCGTCGTCGGTCACCAGCGTTCCCTCGGTCAGGTACTCGACCTCCCCGCCCCGGAGATAGCGCGCTCCCAGGTCCAGATACGCGCGGACGGGGTCCCGCTCCCGGATGACCCGTCCCTGCCCGTCCATACCAGGCCGCGGCTGCCCCTGGTAGACCCGGATCAGGAGGCCCCCGCCACCCCCGAGCACCCAGGTCCCGTCGCTCTGGTTGGTGTCGCTCAGCACGACCGTGTCGGTGAAGCGGTCCTCGAGAGCGGTGGTGGTGAAGAACCAGCCCAGCCCTCCGGTCGCGACCGCGTACGGCTGAACGGCGCCGGTCGGGGCCTTGAGCTGCAGGACCCCCTGCAGGTAGGCGTTGTTGTTGGTGGTCTCCACGTCGACACGGATGTCGGGGATCGTGGGGGAGAGGATCGCCCGCCGGGAGGTCCGGCCGTACGACTGGACGGTGCCGGTCACGCCGAGCGCGAGGACGCGCTGGCGGCCGAATCCGTAGAGGTAGCTCCCGGTAAACCCGAAGCCCGTGTCCGTGTTGAGATCGAACTCGCCCTGCGGGTCGGTCGCGACCAAGGCCGCGGTCACCTGATGCTGGGCCCGGGCGAGCCCCGGAAGGCCCGCCAGGCCGAGGGCCACCCCGATCGTGAGAAGCATGCGCATCCCGACCTCCATCCATCGATCCTGGACCACCACGCGCCGTCCAAAGATATCGCGGCACGACATGCGGGGCTCCGGGGCTGCGGGCTACTGTTACACACGGGCGTCGGCCGGTTGAACGCTTACCCGACCCCCACAGTCTAGCCCCCCGGAGGCACCGCTTCATGGGAGAAACTTCGAGCCCCGGCAGGAGGTTCAGAGGCCAAGGGTGAGAACGAGAACGAGGCTCACGATCGGAGTCCTGGCCGCCACCTTCCTGGCAGACGGTGTGGCCGTGGCCCAGCCCGCCGGCCCCTCCGTCCAGGCCCCCCGGATCCAGGTCCCGTACTCGATGCACCGCCTGGATAACGGGCTGACCGTGATCCTCCACGAGGACCACACCACGCCGACCGTGAGCGTGAACGTCTGGTACCACGTCGGTTCGGGCCGGGAGAAGCCCGGCCGGACGGGGTTCGCCCACCTCTTCGAGCACATCATGTTCGAGGGGTCCGAACACGTCCCCGAGGGCCAGTTCGACCGCTGGCTGGAGGCAGCCGGGGGAGACAACAACGGATCGACCAACAACGACCGCACGAACTACTGGGAGAACATCCCCTCCAACGCGCTCGAGCTGGCGCTGTTCCTGGAGTCGGACCGGATGGGCTTCCTGCTGGGCTCGATGAGTCCCGAGAAGGTGGACGGCCAGCGGGACGTGGTGAAGAACGAGCGCCGGCAATCCTACGAGAACCGCCCTTACGGGATGGCGTTCATCCGGATGTACGAGACCCTCTATCCCGACAGCCATCCGTACCACTGGCCCACGATCGGCTACATGGAGGATCTCTCGGCGGCCGGCTACGAGGACGTGGTCGATTTCTTCCGCGCCTACTACGGTCCCAACAACGCCAGCCTATCGATCGCCGGCGACATCGATCCCGAGCGGGCGCTCGGGATGGTCGAGAAGTGGTTCGGGTCGATCCCGGCCGGTCCGCCGGTCCCGCCGATCGATCCTCCGCCGGCGTGGATCGAGGAGGTGCGGGAGGTCACGCTCGAGGATCAGGTCCAGCTCCCGCGCGTCCACGTCTGCTGGGTGACCCCTGGAGACTTCCAGCCCGGCGACGCCGAGCTCGACGTGGCGGCCGACGTTCTGGCCGGCGGCAAGAACTCGCGTCTGTACAAGCGGCTGGTCTACGACCTTCAGATCGCGCAGGACGTCTACGCCGGCCAGTTCTCGAACGCCATGACGAGCGAGTTCTGCATCGTCTCGACCGCCCGCCAGGGGCATGGCCTGGGGGAGCTGGAGGACGTGATCGAAGAGGAGCTGGATCGCCTCGTAGCCGAGCCCCCGACCCCGCGCGAGCTCGAGCGCGCGGTCAACCAGGTCGAGGCCGCGTTCCTCGACGGGCTCGAGCAGGTGGGCGGGTTCGGCGGCAAGGCCGATGCGCTGAACGCCTACTACTTCGCGACCGGGAACCCCGACTACTTCAACGAGGACCTGGCGCGCTACCGAGCGCTCGAGCCCGAGGACGTCCGGGCCGCCGTCCGCACCTGGCTCAGGGACGACGGCCGGGTGTTCGTGCGCGTCGTCCCGGCCGGGGAGCCCGAGCCGGCGCCGGAGATATCCCGATGAGGCGGCGTGGGTCGGCGGTGGCGGCGGCCTGGCTCCTCGGCG
>DASRVA010000121.1:0-14293 GCA_035687745.1 Gemmatimonadota bacterium | reverse complement strand
GCGGTCAACCCGCTCAGCTCGACCTCGACACGCGTCGAGGCGCCGCTTGACCGGAAATCGGCGTCGCCGGTGACGCCGCTCCCCGAGACGGGCGAGAGCGTCACGGTCACCTCGTCGTCGAGGGCGTTCTCGGCCTGGTCGGCCACGTCCTGAACCTCCTCGCCCACCGCTTCTGCGGCTTCGCCCGTCTCCTCGACGACCCCACCTTCGTTCTCCACCGTATCCCCGGACTCGCGTTCCTGAGTGCTCGTACAAGCCGTGGCGACCGAGAGCGCCACCATCAGCGTGATCCATGTCCATCGGTCAATTCTCATCGTAACCTCCATCCAAGGTTCGTCGCTGCGCCCCCGAGGGGGCCGGCGAGGCCGGCCTCACCGCAGGATGCATATCAAGGTTATCGTGTCTCCAGGCGGCCGGTTGTAGGCTGTCTAACGTCGACGCCGATGAGGGTCGACCGCTGGCGCGGACCTTGCACTCGGCCCGCCCATGTTCGGACCCTCCGCCGAGAAGGGGCACGCCGCCGTCGTCGTCATGGGGGACGGGAGGCGATTTGCCGGCCTGGCGAGCAACTTCCATCCGGGCGGGGCCAGCCTCCGGCTGAGAGAGGTGGACCGCGGCGGCAGCATGGTCGAGATCCACGACATCGACATGTACGAGGTCCACGCGATCTTCTTCGTACGTGAGCTCGGGCTCATGCGGAGCCACCGCCGGGCGGACCCCGAGGAGCCGCCTCGGCCGGCCGGCCCCGTCGTGCGGGTCCAGTTCGTATGGGGGGAGATAATCGAGGGCGTGATGGACGGCCCGCTCCGGACGCGCCCGGGATTCTTCCTCAAGCCCCTCGTCCGGACCGGCAACCTGATCTCGGTCTACATCTCGAGGCAGGCGGTGGTCCGGATCGAAGCCGCCGAAGCGGCGCGCGCCGGCTAGCCCTTCTTCGCCTTGGCGGGCTTCGGCTCGCCCAACCCGAGATCCTTCTCGACCGGCTCGAGGAAGCGGATCACGTTCTGGATGTGCTTGTCGAAGGGAACGCCGAGGTCCTTCGCCCCCCGCTCGAGCTCCCCGCGATCCACCGGTGCGCAGAAGCTCTTGTCCTTGAGCTTCTTCTTGACCGACGGCACCGACAGGTCGCTGAACGACCGGCTCGGCCGCACCATCGCGCAGGCCACCAGGAAGCCGCACAGCTCGTCCACCGCGTACAGCGCCTTCTCCAGCCGCGATTCACGCGGAACACCCGTGTAGTCGGCGTGCGAGAGGATGGCGCGGCGGAACTCGCGTGGGTAGCCCTGCTTGTCCAGAATCTGAACCCCGACGAACGGGTGGCCGTTGGGCCCCTGGTGCTTCTCGTAATCGAAGTCATGGAGCAAACCCACCATGCCCCAGGTCTCGACATCCTCCCCGAACTGCTCGGCATAGCCTCGCATGGCCGCTTCCACGGCCAGCATGTGCGCTCGCAGGCTGGGGCTCTCGGTATACTCTTTGACGAGACGCCAGGCGTCTTCCCGCGTTTTTCCGTCGACTGCCATGGGATCCTTCGATGAGGTTTAGGAAAGATCGGCAGCAAATATAACCGCTCGGAGCCGGAGGTCCCAACTCGTTTGCTCCTCCGGCCCGGGCCACGCTAGAATCGGTCGGCGATGGAGCCCGTCGCCGGATCCACGGTCCGCGCCCCGCAGCGCAGCGCCCAGCTCGACGCAGCCGCGCGAATCGACATGTACCGCCTCATGTTCGCGGCCCGCCGGATCGACGACCGCGAGATCCAGCTCAAGCGGCAGAACAAGATCTTCTTCCAGATCTCCGGGGCCGGGCACGAAGCGGTCCAGGTGGCCGCCGGGCGGCTGCTGCGCCCGGGCTACGACTGGTTCTACCTCTACTACCGGGACCGCGCGCTCTGTCTCGCCCTCGGGATGTCGGTCGACGCCATGCTCCTGCAGGCGGTGGGGGCTGCCGCAGATCCGCAGTCCGGCGGCCGTCAGATGCCGTCCCACTGGGGGTCCAAGGAGATCAACATCGTCACCACGTCCAGCCCCACCGGCACGCAGTTCCTGAACGCCGTCGGCTGCGCCGAGGCCGCCTGGAGAATGGCGCGGATTCCCGAGCTGGCCGACCGGCTCCGCAACGCGCCCGGAGGATACCGCGACAACGAGGTGACGCTCGTCACTGCGGGGGACGGCACCACGAGCGAAGGGGAGTTCTGGGAATCCCTGAACACCGCCTGCAATCTGAAGCTCCCCGTCCTCTACCTGATCCAGGATAACCGCTACGCGATCAGCGTTCCGGTCGAGGTGCAGACGGCGGGGGGATCGATCTCCAAGCTGGTCCGCGGGTTCCCCGATCTCCACCTGGCCGAGGTCGATGGCTGCGATCCGGTCGCTTCGTTCGAAGCCCTTGCCGCCGCCGTTGCCTGGTGCCGGTCGGGAAAGGGCCCCGCTCTCGTCCACGCGCACGTGATCCGGCCGTACTCGCACAGCCTTTCCGACGACGAAAAGATGTACCGGCCGGAGCGAGAGCGTGACGAGGATGCGGCCCGTGACCCCCTGAGGACCTTCCCGGCGCGGCTCCTCGAGGAGGGGTGGGCGACGGAGGAGGAGCTGCAGGCGGTCCGGGAGGCGGTGGAAGCCGAGATTGCCGCGGCCGCTGACCGTGCGCTCGAGTCGCCCCAGCCGGCGGGGTCCACCGCGCTCGACTACGTCTATTCGCCGGACGTCGATCCGACCTCCGAGGTCTTCGCTTCCGAGCCGGCGCTCGAAGGCGAGCCGACGACGATGGTGGACCTGCTGAACGCCTGCATGACCGACGAGATGCGGCGGGATCCTCGTATCCTCGTCTTTGGCGAGGACGTGGCGGATGCCTCCCGTGAGCAAGTCCTCGACGAGGTCAAGGGGAAGGGCGGGGTCTTCAAGGTTACGGCCAACCTGCAGCGGCGGCACGGCGCCATCCGGGTCTTCAACTCGCCCCTGGCCGAGGCCAACATCGTGGGACGCGCGGTGGGTCTGGCGACCCGAGGCCTGAAGCCGGTCGTCGAGATCCAGTTCTACGACTACATCTGGCCGGCCTTCATGCAGATCCGCAACGAGCTCGCGCTCACCCGGTGGCGCTCCAACAACGACTTTTCCTCGCCCGTCGTCGTACGCGTCGCGTGCGGCGGATATCTGAAGGGTGGTTCCATCTATCACTCCCAGTCGGGCACCATCCTGTTCACCGCGAACCCGGGCTTGCGTGTGGTCATGCCGGCCACCGCCGAAGACGCCAACGGGCTTCTACGGACGGCCATACGCTGCGAGGACCCGGTCATGTTCCTCGAGCACAAGCACCTGTACCGGCAGGCGTACAACAAGGGACGGTATCCCGGACCCGACTACACGATCCCGTTCGGACGTGCTCTCAAGGTTCGGGAAGGCGATGACCTGACCGTGATCACCTACGGGGCCACCGTTCAACGCTCGCTGGCGGCCGCCAAGGATCTCGCGGAGAAGGAAGGGCTCGAGGCCGAGGTGCTCGATCTTCGATCCTTGTCTCCGTGGGACCACGAAGCCGTAGCGGAGAGCGTCCGACGGACGAGCAAGGCGCTCGTCGTGTACGAGGATCCCATCTCGTGGGGCTTCGGGGCGGAGGTGGCGGCGTGGATCGCGGACGAGCTCTTCGAGCACCTGGACGGCCCGGTACGGCGCGTGGCTGCACTGGATTGCCACGTCGGCTATGCGCCCTCGCTCGAGGACGCGACCCTTCCACAGGTCGAGGACATCGCCGCCGGCATGCGCGAGCTGGCCCGATATTGAAGCGGATCGCCCTCAAGACCGACAAGAAGCGGATCCTGGTGGACATCACCGACCAGGTGGCGCGAGCCATCGGCCGCGAGGATGGCGTCTGGCTCGTCTATGTCCCCCACACGACCGCCGGGGTGACGATCAACGAGGGAGCCGACCCCGACGTGGCTCGCGACATCCTCATGTCCTGGGAGCGCCTGGTGCCGGAGGACCTGCCCTATCGGCACGCCGAGGGGAACGCGCCGGCTCACGTTCTCGCCTGTCTGGCGGGCTCTTCGGTCCTGGTCGCGGCCGCGGACGGAGAGCTGAGTCTAGGCACCTGGCAATCGATCTTCTTCTGCGAGTTCGACGGTCCACGCAACCGCCAGATTTGGCTTGCGAGCGCCTGAGATCGGTTGACGCCTGCAGCACCGCCTGCTAGTTAAGCTTTTCAGCGGGTCACGCGACTCGTTTTCGCGTCGGTGATCCCGTCACGCACCCCATCGGGAGGGGATCATGGGGATTTTCGACAGGTTCAAGGACGACAAGGAGAAGAAGAAGGCCAAGGCCGACTTTTCCAACGTCAAGTCGGGCGGTTCCTCAACCGCGGCTCCACCGGAGAAGAAGGAACCCGCGGGAGCGAGCACCTATACCGTCCAGGCCGGCGACAGCCTCTGGAAGATCTCGCAGAAGCTCTACGGGGACGGCAACCAGTGGCGCCGGATCTACGAGGCGAACAAGGAAACGATCAAGGACCCCGACGTAATCCATCCCGGTCAGACGTTCACGATCCCGGCCAAGGCGGAGGGCAAATGACGCGCTGGACTGTCCTTCTCGCGGCAGGTCTGCTTATCGCGGCTGGCTGCGGCAATCGGGAAGCGGATACCGGGGCGACGGAGGAGCCCGCTCCGGCACCCACCGCGACAGCGGACGTCGAGGTCACCGAGGTGACGCTCGGCAAAGCGGTCAGCGCCGACAAGGCGGTCAGCGAAGCCACGACGAACTTCGAGCCAACCGACACCATCTACGTGTCCGTTCGCACCGAGGGCACGGCGCCCAGCGCGACGCTCGCCGCACGCTGGACGTTCGAGGACGGACAGGTGGTGGAGGAGTCCAGCCAGACGATCGCCCCGACCGGTCCCGAGGTGACCGAGTTCCACGTTTCGAAGCCGGACGGATGGCCGGCCGGCGCGTACGAGGTCGCGATCTCGCTGGACGGTCAGCCGGTCGAGACCCAATCGTTCACGGTCGAGGGCTAGCGTACCTGTATCGTCGAGAGGGTCGGGGCGCCACGCCCGCGGGCGCTCCGGGTCGCTCCATCCGGTGAACGCGGCTTCGGACATCCAGCACCGTCGAGTTTGCGCGCCATGAGGCCTTGCCCGTGGTCTCTGGCAGCGTTGCTCGCCCTGGCTTCCGTCCCTCTGCTCCACGCCCAGCCGCGGATCCCCGATCCGGTAGGATACGTCAACGATTTCGCCGACGTGATCGATCCCGAGAGCGAGCGGGCGATCGAGCGCGTGATCGACGAGGTCCGGGCGAAATCGGGCGGCGAGATCGTCGTGGTCACGCTCCCCAGCCTCGAGGGAGCCCCGCGCAACATCGTGGCCCACGAGATCGGCGAGCGTTGGGGCGTCGGGAAGTCGGGCGAGCCGGGGGAGCCTGCCCGGCTCACCGGCACGCTGGTCCTCGTGGTTCCCAAGGAGACCTCGGGTGACGGCCGCGGCCACATCGAGATCGCCCTCGCCTTCGGCTCCAATACGTTCATCACGGCGAGCGAGGCCGGCCGGATCCGCGATCGAGCCATGGTCCCTGCGTTCCGCGATCGACGTTACGGGGACGGGATCCTGGCCGGCGTGTCGGCGATCGCCCGGGAGTATGCCGAACGATTCGACTTCGAGTTGACCGGATCCGTCCCGGTGTCTGAAGCGCCCGAGGGGCGCGGCCTCTCCCCGGGCAGCACGCTGGTGATCCTGTTCCTGGGCCTCTCGGCGCTCGTGGTCCTGGTCTCCGTGATCCGGGCCGCGAGCCGTGGGGGAGGCGGTGCGGCGGGTGGACCCTGGCGGGGCGGTGGGCGCTTTGGTGGACATGGGCCGATCGTGCTGCCGCCGATCGGCGGCGGACGGGGAGGCTGGGGCGGTTTCGGCGGCGGCGGCTCGGGCGGCGGGTTCGGGGGCGGGTTCGGCGGATTCGGTGGCGGTGGTGGGTTCGGCGGCGGCGGCGCCGGGGGGACGTGGTGACTCGTATGACGGAGAGGACACGATGAAGGATCCGGTCGAGATCGCGGAGCGTTTCGCCGAGCTCCTGGCCGAGATCTACGGTCCGGCGCTTCGAAGCGTCATCCTCTACGGGTCGGTCCCGCGCGGAGACGCGGTCGCCGGCGTCAGCGACATCAACATGCTGGTCGTGGTCGAGCGGATCCGTCTCGCCGACCTCGAGCGCGTGACGCCGCTGGCACGGCACTGGATCGTCGAACGGCGCTGCGCCCCGATGCTGATCGGTGCCGACGAGTGGCCGCGGGCCGGTGACGCCTTTGCCATCGAGGTCGCCGAAATGCTGGACCACCGCCGCGTCCTGATGGGGGACGATCCGGTGGCCGGCGTCCAGGTCGACCGGACGGCCCTCCGCAGCCAGGCCGAGCACGAGCTCAGGGGGCGACTCGTCCAGCTCCACGAGACCCTCATGCTCGCGGCCCTGGAGCCGGAGCGTGTGGGAGGCGTCCTCGTCGCGGCCCTGCCCTCCTTTGCCACCTACTTTCGGTCCGCGCTCCGGCTCGCCGGACGCCCGGCGCCGGCGCGGATGGAGGAAGCCGTGCGCGCTGTCGCGACGCTCGTGGGCGGGACGCCGGAGGGTTGTCTCGCCATGGTCGCCGGGCGGGAGTCGCGCGAGCCGCCGTGGCTCACCGTCGGCGATCCGGTGACGACGACATACTACGACCTGGTTCGCAGGGTGCTCGCGTACGTGGACGACTTCGAGGAGGGGGAAGAACGATGAAGAGGACGCTCTGGACAGCCCTCGCCACGTTGATCACGGTCTCGGGCTGCGGATACAACACGATTCAACGGATGGACGAGGAGGTCGAGGAGTCGCGCGCCAACATCGAGACCGAGCTGATCCGGCGGAACGACCTGATCCCGAACCTGGTGGCCACGGTTGACGAGGCGGCGGCCTTCGAGGAGCGTACCTTCACCCGCGTGGCCGAAGCGCGGGCCGGGCTCGAGGCTGCGCGAGAGGACGTGCGGCAGGCGGTCGAGGGGGATGCCGACCTTCCGACCCTCGGCGCCGCCAGCGACGAGCTGGCCAGGAACCTGCGGCTCTTCCTGAACGTGTCGGTCGAGGCCTATCCCACACTGACGGCCAACCAGAGCTTCCGGGCGCTCCAGGACGAGCTCACGGAGACCGAGAACCGGCTGGCTTTTGCGCGCCGCGAGTACAACGAGCGGGTCCGCTCGTTCAACAGCTACATCCGTCAGTTCCCGCAGGTCATCACGGCGAAGGTGATCGGCGCCGAGACGAAGGAGCCGTTTGCAGCGCCCCCCGGCGTCGAGGAGCCGCCGCAGGTGGATTTCGGAAGCGACTGAGATTCTGGCGCCGAGGGCCGTCACAGCTTCGCGAAGAAGTCGACGATGGCCCGCTCGAGGAGCGGGAGCCGCCCGGTGAAGAAGTGATCCGCCCCCTCGACGATCACGAGCTCCCACGGCTTCGCCACACGGGCTAGCCCGGCCTGGAGTTCGGCCAATGGACCATGCTTGTCCTCCTCGCCCTGAACGAAGAGCTTGGGCTTGGCGACCCCCGCCAACGCGTGGAAGTCGAAGCTCCCGGTCGGGGTCCCGATCCCCACAAGGTGCGTGACGCGATCATCGGCGGCACCGACCGGGAGGCCGACCGCGCATCCGAACGAGAAGCCGGCGACGATGAGCCCGGACCCCGGGTGCCGGGCCGCCAGCCAGTCCAGCGCCGCTCGGACATCGCCTGCTTCGCCGCGACCATCGGCGAACGAGCCCTGGGAAGCGCCCACTCCGCGAAAGTTGAACCGCAGAACGGCCCATCCGAGCTTCTCGATGGCTTTGGCAGCGCGGTAGACGACCTTGCTGTGCATGCTCCCGCCGTGCTGTGGATGGGGATGGCACACGAGGGCCGCCAGCGGGGATCCATTGCTGCCTTCACGGTGGATCCCTTCCAGCCGTCCGGCAGGACCGCTGAATAGGAATGCGCCCAACGATGCCATTTTTGAAGGGCCAGTATCCGGTCCGCAGTCCTGGCTCGCAACCGCTCGCGGCAGGAAGGGGCGACCACGTCCAGCGTGGTCGTCCACCGTTGACAGCCATCCTCGAAACGGAGTACAGTGCGATCGATGGCCGCTTGTCGCAGCGATTTCCGCCGCTCAGGCCAGCTCAGGCTCTCCCAACGGCGCGGTCGGATAATGCTTTCAGGCACGGCTTCCTTCGTCCCGGCGCAATGCGCCCACCATCGACTCGAGAATGGGAGGTTTCGGTGAACGGACCCACCTTTGGTAAGGTGTGGATCGCCGTCGCCTTGGGATTCATTGCGGCGGCGTGCTCCGATGACCAGGCTTCGCCCTTGAGCACGGAAGAGGGGCACGCGATCCAGGGAGCCGCGACCGTGCGCGGGAAGGATCAGGTCCAGATCATGATGGAGAAGATCAACGCTCGGCTGGCGCGGAATGGGAAGGATTACCTCGTCGGCGTCGTCGAGTTCTACACGGCGGGCGAGTCTGAAGAGCAGGGCCGCACGGTGTTCTTCAGCGACGTGGGCAACAAGCAGCTCGGCCATCACTATATCGCGGGCGACGAGCGGAGGACAACGACCACCGATATCACCTTCATCGTCGACCTGGCCGACGGTGCGACCGCGAGCGGGCTTTCCTCTGCGACCACGGACGCGGCCATCAACCGGGCCATGCAGACCTGGCAGGACGTGAACTGCTCAGAGATCCAGATCGTGGATCTGGGAAGCTTCAACTTCGATTTCGGCGTCTTCCAGTTCCTTCTTGGCTCCGGCGGAACGCCGTTCGTCTTTGCGGACATCGCGCACGCGGGCTTCCTTCCGGCCTCCTTCTTCGACGCCGTCTTCGGGCCGGGCGGGTCCGAAGTCGTCCTCGCCTTCACCATCACGTTCGTCTTCATCGATCCAGACGAGCTCCCGGACATCGTGTTCACCGACCTCGACAACAACCGGAAGCTCGACACCGCGTTCCGCGAGATCTACTACAACGACGCCTTCCTGTGGGTGATCGATCAGAACATCCCGGGCTTCCCGGACTTCGACGTCGAGTCGGTCGCCCTGCACGAGGCGGGTCACGGGTTCAGCCAGGGGCACTTCGGCAAGGCCTTCCTGACCAATTCCAACGGCAAGCTCCATTTCTCGCCGCGTGCGCTCATGAACGCCGCGTACTCGGGGATCCAGCAGGAGATCAAGAAGACCGACAACGCAGGGCACTGCTCGATCTGGGCAAAATGGCCGAACACCTAGCGCCGACCTGATCGCCGCGTACCGATCAGACCTGGAGCCGGCGGCGGGGAGACCCGCCGCCGCCTTCTCGTAGGTTGAACCCATGACCGCGCCCGACACCCTGTTGGCCGCCGCGCGTCGGATCCTGGCGGAAGCCGGCGTCGATCTGGAGCGCGGACACCGGCTGAGCGCCTGCGTGAGCGCCCAGCGGGCCGCGGTCCTGGCGACCGAGGCGTGGCTGCGCTCTCTCGGCCAGCCCGTGGTGTCTGCGAGCGTCTACGAGAACGTTTGTCTGGCGCCCGATGCCGGTCCGGAAGCGCGCGAAGCCGCCCGTCTTCTTGACCGCCACCGGATGGAGGAAGGCTCCCCCCACCGCTCGGCGTCCGATCCCGGCGACCCCGAAGCCGAGGCCGAGGCGGTCGTGGCGGCCGGCCGGACGATCCTCGCGTTCGTCGAGATCCGGCTGGCGACTTCGGATCGTCGGGCGTGACGAGGAAGCCCGCCCGACCGCCGGAACGCGGGGACCGGCTCTTCGCGCCCCTGGCCGCCGACTACGCGGCGGCCCGGCCGGCGTATCCGGCGGCGGTCTTCGACCTGCTCAGGTCGCGCGTGGGAGACTCTCGAGCGTGGACCGGGGAGCAGCCGCCGCTCGTCGTGGACGTCGCCGCGGGGACGGGAATCGCGTCGCGGGGCCTTCTCGATGCGGGACTCCGGGTGGCCACGATCGAGCCGGCCACCGGCATGCTGCTCGAGGCCGTGAGGGCGCTGGCGGGAAGCCTGGGCTGGGCGGGCGCCATGGCGGCTCGCGCGGAGGCCCTTCCACTCGCCGAATCCTCCGTGGCGGGGGTCGTCGTCGCCCAGGCCTTCCACTGGCTGGACCCGGGTCCCGCCCTGGACGAGTTCGCGCGCGTGATCGTGCCGGGCGGAATCCTGCTTCTCGTGTGGAACGTCACCGAGCCGAGCGCTTTCACGCGCGCCGTGCGGGCGCTGGTCCGGCGGCACAACCCGGGGCGGAAGCGGCCCGTCACCCCGCGGATGATGGAGACGCCGGTCTCCCTGCGGGAACACCCCGCCTTCGCCCTCCAGCCGGTCGTTACGGTCGATCACGAGCGGGCGCTTGCCCTCGACGACTACGTCAGGTACGCCCGGTCGTGGTCCTACGTCGGAGGGGCCCTGAGCCCACCCGCCCTGGAGGTCTTCGAGAGCGAGCTGCGCGGGATCCTTGAACGGCACGCGCGAAACGGGTCGGTCCGGGAGCCGTTCGTGACCGCCGCCCATTTCGCCCGGCGTCTCTGACCGGCCTATCTTCGCGCGGTGCCCGACATCCGTACGGAAGATCGCACCGAGGAGGCGACCGTCCCGGCCGTCCGGCGGCCCCCCTCGGCCGGACCGCTGGTCCTGGCGCGGGGACTCTCCAAGACGTACGCCACCGAGCCGGTCGTCGACGGGATCGATTTCGAGGTGGAGCAGGGGGAGTGCCTCGGCTTCCTCGGTCCGAACGGCGCGGGGAAGACCACGACGATCAACATGATCTCGTGCTTCGTCCGGGTCGGCGGGGGCTCCCTCGAGGTGTTCGGCCACTCCGTCGACCGCGGGCAGCGGGAGATCAAGCGCCGGCTCGGCGTCGTGACCCAGGAGAACAACCTGGATCCGGATCTGTCGGTGGTGGGCAACCTCGTCGTCTTCGGCCGCTACTTCGGCCTGCCTGCGGCCGAGCGCCGGCGGCGGGCGGCCGACCTGCTCGAGTTCCTGCAGCTCTCCGACAAGGCCGACGAGCACATCCGGCACCTCTCCGGGGGGATGCGGAGACGGCTCACCCTGGCCAGGGCGCTCATGTCGAGCCCGGAGCTCCTGATCCTGGACGAACCCACGACGGGACTCGACCCCCAGGCCCGCCACGTCGTCTGGCAGAAGCTCCGCTCGCTCAAGCGGGCGGGGGTGACGATGCTCCTCACGACCCACTACATGGAAGAGGCGGAGCGGCTCTGCGACCGCCTGCTGATCATGGATCACGGGAGGGTCCTGGCACGTGGGAGCCCGGCCGGCCTGATCGAGGAGCACATCGGCCGCGAGGTCATCGAATGCTTCCCCGGTCGGGGCGCCGAGGGATCGGCCCTGCGCGCGCTGGTCGAAGCCGCCGATCATGTCGAGCGGGCCGGCGACGAGGTGTACGCTTTCTTCCGCGACTCGCAGGCGGCGCACGCGGTCCTCCCGCACCTGGCCGAGGTGGACTTCGTGCACCGCCGGGCGACCCTCGAGGACGTCTTCCTGCGGCTGACCGGCCGGGAGCTACGGGAGTGAGACCGATCTCGGCGGCCGCGACCTGGCTCCGCGGCTCGACCCGGGTCTGGTCCAGGAACTTCGAGTCGTGGAAGGACTTCGCGGCCGCTTCGCTGGTGGGCACGCTGGCAGAGCCGCTGCTCACGCTGTTCGCGATCGGGTTCGGACTCGGACGCCTGGTCGAGCCGATCGGCGGCCAGTCGTACGTGGCTTTCCTGGCGCCCGGGCTCCTGGCCTCGACCGCGATGACCGCGTCGGCGTTCGAGACGACCTTCGGCTCGTTCACCCGGCTCACCGAGCAGGGGACCTACGAGGCCATTGTGCGGACGCCGATCTCGGTCGGCGAGGTGGTGGCCGGGGACATCCTGTGGGGCGCCTCGAAGGCCGTCCTCGGAGCGGGTTTCGTGCTCGTCCTCATGTGGGTCCTCGGGCTCACCGCCACCCCGATTTCGGTGGGGACGCTGCCGATGGCGTTCCTGGTCGGTCTCATGTTCGGCGCGCTCGGAATGGCCTACACGGCGCTCGCGCCCACGTACGCCTTCTTCAACTACTTCTTCACGCTGGTGATCACCGTCATGTACCTCTTCAGCGGCGTTTTCTTCCCGCTCGAGGGCCTTCCACAGTGGGCGGTCGGCGCCGCGTGGTGTCTGCCGCTGACCCACGCCGTGATCGTGATCCGGGCGCTGGCCGCGGGGGAGCTCCAGCCCTTCCTGCTCGTCCATCTGGGAATCGTGGCGGCGTTCACGGCGCTCGCCTTCCCGCTCGCCACGCGGCTCATCCGGCGGCGCCTGATCAAGTGAGCCGGGCCGCCAGAGCGCCGGTCCTGGAGGCGCTCGCCGACGACCGGCGGCGGGGGGCGGCGGAGATCGCCGACCGGCTCCTCGAATGGGCCAGGCGCTGGTCGGAGGGCGCCGCCGGCTCGCCGGAGCGGGCGAAGGCGGGCCTCTCGGAGGTCGCCCGGGCCCAGGCCGCCCTGGCGCCGGTCCTCCGGATCGCCAACGACCTCCTGGTCGAGATCGAGCGCCACGAGGGCGGCGAAGAGGCGTCGGCCCGGCGCGGCGTCGGGACCGTCGCGGCGGCATGGGAGGAGCGCCTTTCGACCGCGGCCGAGACCCTGGCGGTCCACGCCCGGCGGTCCCTTCTGGGTGTCTCGATCGTCCACACGTACTCGGCGTCGAGTACGGTCCGCTCGGCGCTCTTGGCCCACGCGGAGACCGGGGCCTGGTTTCAGGTCGTCCTCTCCGAGTCCCGCCCCGGCGGCGAGGGGGCGAGACTGGGCGTGGCGCTGGCCGAGCGGGGGATCCCCGTCCGGCTCGGCGTCGACGCCTGGCTGTGGGGAGCGATCGAGGAGGAGGGCATCCTCCTGCTGGGCGCGGACGCGCTCCTCCCGACAGCCTGGGTCAACAAGATCGGGACGGGCGCGCTCGCCGAACGAGCGCGCTCGAAGGGCGTGCCGGTCGTCGTCTGCGCGGACACCAGCAAGTGGCTGCCGCCGGCCCTGGCGGCGTTGCCGCGGGTGTACGACCGGGACCCCGGGGAGATCGTCTTCCGGGCTCCGGCCGTCCTGGAGGCGGTCAACGTCTACTTCGAGGACGTGTCCTACGCCGCGTTGGACAAGCTCGTGACCGAGCGCGGGGTGACCCGCCCGCAGGACCTGAGGATGGGCGACGTCCGCGTGGCGGGGTCGCTGGTCGGCGAGCGGGGGAGAGGCCCCGCCTGAAGGGATGAGCCAGGAGGTCCTCCTCTCGGCGGTGGTGCCGCTCCGGGACGAGGCGGAGAGCCTGCCCGGGCTCCACCGGGAGCTGGTCCAGGCCCTGGAAGGACTGGGCGTGGGCTGGGAGGTCGTCTACGTGGACGATGGCTCCACGGACGGCGGTCCGATCATCCTTGCCGGCCTGGCAACGGATCCGCGGGTCAAGGTCGTTCGCCTCGACCGGGCGTACGGCCAGTCGACGGCGCTCGTGGCGGGGGCCGAGCGGGCGCGCGGGCGATGGCTCGTTACCCTGGACGCCGACGGCCAGAACGATCCGACCGACATTCCCGCGCTCTGGCTTGCGCTCGGCGAGAGCGGAGCCGACGTCGTCCAGGGGATCCGCGTCCGGCGCGCCGACGGCTGGCTCCGGCGGGCCAGCTCGCGGATCGCCAATGCCGTCCGAGACCGGCTCTCGGGCGACCGGGTGACCGACGTCGGGTGCTCGCTCCGGATCATGCCCCGCGATCTCTTCCTCGCCGCCCCGCGCTTCGAGGGCATGCACCGGTTCCTTCCCACCCTGCTCAGGATGGTCGGGGGGACGGTGGTCGAGCGCCCGGTCGGACACCGTCCCCGGCGCGCCGGGAGAAGCAAGTACACGATCCGGAACCGGATCTGGAAGGGGCTGGCCGACCTCATGATGGTGCGCCGGCTACGCCGCGGGTGGGTCCGGTACGGCGTCCGGGACGGCGATCCGGGCCCGTTGTCCCCCGGCGATCCGATTTGACGCCGGCCGCGCGATCCTTGCGGCTCAGCCCGGACGTCCGCCTTCCTCCGCGATCAGTGAGCGCAGGATTGCGCGCTGGGCGGCCGGCAGCGCGCGACGCTCGGCCGTGCCTGGGGAGACCCATGCGGCCGCGGTCCAGGCCGGGATCCCGTCCCGCCCTGTCCCGGCCCGCGCGGGGCGATCCGCCCCCCGGAGATCGACCTCGGCCTCCGCGACCGGACGGAAGCGGAAGACGTGATACACGTGCCGTCGATGGGAGAAGGCGTGGGGGACGACCGCCCAGGCGAGAGCCGGAGACGAGGCCGCGGTCCTCGGGCCGAGCCA